>JBBQJF010000192.1:0-9675 GCA_038325665.1 Dehalococcoidia bacterium
ACGAAGAAGCCGTTGCCTAACACCAACGCGATTACCGCGAGCAGCTTAGCCGCCGTCAACCAAACGTCGTTCACCGCCCGGTCTCTCCCTGACCCCCGCGCCATGCTGCCGGTAGCGTAACAAATCCGCCCTGACCGTGCCGGCGCGCCCCGCGATTCTATTCCCGCGAGCGCGTCAGGCACACGAGTCCGCGCGAATCTACCCCGCTCAGGGGTTCGTGCCCCATGTCGAGGCGGCGCTACCATAGTCGCGACGCTTGCACTCAATGCGGCAGTGGCGACACGTCGAGAGGGATCCGCCGTTTCCCCCGTCACCGCGGGGCCGAGGGCCGGGGGTTGGTTCCATCACATGAAACGAGTCAGATCGATGCCATGGATACGATCGGCGCTTGTCGCGGCGCTCATCGTGCTGGTCACGGCCTGTAACGGACGGGAGCAGGCCACGCCGCCGCCCGTGGCGCCTGCCGGGCCGGTTGATGGCCTGTGGACACAGGGGGCGCGCCTCAACATTGCCCGCGCCGAGGTGGCCGCCGTCGAGTTGGATGGACGCCTGTACGTGGCGGGCGGCTTCGATGCAAATGGTCGAAACCTCGCCTCGGTCGAGACATTCGATACCGCGGCGGGTACGTGGCGTCAGATCGCCCCCTTGCCGGTCGCGCTCGATCATCTTGGGCTGGCCGCCCTCGACGGTCTGCTCTATGTCGCCGGTGGCAACGCCGCCGGTACGGGAGCGACGGCGGCCGTCTTCGCGTACGATCCGGCGGTCGATAGTTGGACGCCGCGGGCCGCGCTGCCGCTCCGCCGCGCCCAGCATGTGCTGGTGGCGGCCGCGGGGCGGCTATTCACGGTCGGCGGCGTGGGCGACGATCCGGCCGTCACGCTCGCCTACAATCCGGTCGCGGACGCATGGGAGCGGCGCGCGCCGATCCCGACACCGCGCGACCATCTCGCCGCGGCCGTGATCGATGGGCGCATCGCCGCGATCGGCGGCCGTACCACCCGCGGCAATCTCGCGGTGGTCGAGCTGTACGATCCGGCAGCCGATTCATGGAGCGAGGCGGCAGCGATGCCGACCGCCCGCGGCGGCCTGACCGCGGCGACCCTCGACGGCCGCATCCATGTGTTCGGCGGTGAGGCGTTCGACCCCAGCCGGACCTTCGTCGAGCACGAAGTCTTCGATCCGGCGGCCGGCGCGTGGCTGGCAGGGCCGCCGCTGCCCACCGCGCGGCACGGCCTCGGCGCGGCCGTCGCCGGCGGCCGGTTGTTCGTGATCGCGGGCGGTACGCGCGCCGGCCTCAGCGTCAGTGCACTGACCGAGGCGTTTGAGCCACGATAGCGCGAGCGTTCAGCCATCAGCCGCCGGCGTTCAGCGCCCAAGCGGCCCCGGTGCGTGACCGCCCCGGCCTGCCGGGGGCGTTGAGGGCGGGTTATTCTGACGGTGAACTGGCGGGCTGATGACTGAGCACTGATGGCTGAACGCCTACACGATAGCATGGGGCGTCACGCCCACGAGCGGAGGACATGATGAGTGTTGAGCGAGACATCCTGGCAACCTACCACACGATCGCGGTGGTGGGGCTAACATCGAATACGGAGAAGCCGGCCAATTGGGTCACCGAGTACATGATGCAGCAGGGATACCGCATCATCCCGGTGAATCCCGACGAGACCGAGGTGTTCGGGCTGACCTGTTACCCCGACCTCAAGTCGGTGCCCGAGCCGGTCGAGTTCGTCGATGTGTTTCGCCGCCCGCAATTCTGCGCCGATGTCGCCCGCGACGCCGTGGCGGCGGGCGCGAAGGCGCTGTGGCTCCAGCAGGGCATCCGCTCGGCGGAGGCGCGGCAAATCGCCGAGGAGGCGGGCCTCACCTACGTCGAGGACCGCTGTGTGATGTCGGAGCACCGCCGCGCCGCAATCGGCCGGGTCGGCTGACCGTCGGTTCGTACGCCGTTAGAGTGTCGTGCTCAACCGTCAGCGCTCGGCGAGCGGGCGCCCGCGAGTGCCCCACTCCTACCCCTTGACGGCCCGGAGCGGTACCCTTGATCCCGGCCTGGATGGTCCGGGTGGGGCGACCGCGCGCACCGGGTCGAACGCGGCCCGCCTAATGGCGCGCCGGTCGTGGACGCCCCCGCCGAGGCGGTGAGGCGGCAGGGGAGAGGCCATGGATACGCTCAACTTTATCCGCGGGCAAATGACGGCGATGCATTCCCTGTATGACAAGGTGGTGGCGGACCTCACCGACGCGCAGCTTCATCACCAGGCAGCGCCGGGAGCGCCGCCGATGGCGTTCTCGCTGTGGCACTATGTCCGCACCGAAGACAACATCATTCGCTTCGTCGTGCAGCACCGGCCCACCGTCTGGATCGAAGGCGGCTGGCCGGAGCGGCTCGGCCTCGACCCCCGCTCGCAGGGCACGGGCATGACCGACGAGCAGGCTGCATCGCTGCGGATCAATTCGCTGCCCGATTGGCGGCGCTACATGGCCGGCGTCTGGGCCGCCACCGATGAGTATCTCGCCGCACTCTCCGGCGACGGTATCGAGCAGCAGCGGGTCACCATCAAGCCCGTCGGCGAGATGAGCCTGCTCAACGCGCTCGGCGGTATGGTCCTCACCCACGGCTATCGCCACCTGGGCGAGATCGAATATGCGCGCGGCCTCGTGGGACTGAAGGGCGCCACGATTTAGGTGCCCGTGGGGTGCGGTGCGCCGTGGCGTGGGCGCTCCCCCGCACGTCGCGCGGCCGTCGCCGCGAGCCACCAAACGTTGCGCGGCCGGCGCCGCGCGTGAGGGAACTGGCATGCTCGGACGCGATTTCCTCACTCTCGGCGACCTCTCGCCGGATGAACTGCGGTTCGTGATCGATACGGCAGTTCAGCTTAAGCGAGACGGTAGCGCCGGGTTGCTGCCGGGTCGGTCGCTCGCCCTCATCTTTGAGAAGCCGTCGCTACGGACGCGCGTCAGCTTCGAGCGGGCGATGCAACAGATGGGCGGCACCGCGACCTATCTCTCTCAGGCCGAGGTTGGCCTCGGCCAGCGCGAGCCGGTGCGCGATATCGCGCGTGTGCTGAACGAGTACGTGGACGTGATTGCCGCCCGCACCTATCTGCACCGGACGATCATCGAGCTGGCCGAGTTCGCCACCATCCCCGTGATAAACGCCCTCTCCGATGAAGATCATCCCTGTCAGGCGCTCGCGGACGTGCTCACGATCCACGAGCAGTTCGGTGATGTGCGCGGTGTGCGGGTCGCCTACGTGGGCGACGGCAACAACGTCGCCTGCCCGTTGATGCTTGCCACGGCGATGCTCGGTGGTCACTTTGTGATCGCGTCCCCTGCCGGGTACGCTCCGGCCGGCGACCAGGTCGAGTCAGCCGCGGGATATGCGGCCGAGGCCGGCGGGTCGGTGCGGGTGGTGCGGGATCCACGCGAGGCGGTGGCCGGGGCTGATGTGGTGTACACTGACGTATGGACGAGCATGGGCCAGGAAGATGAGCGGGTACGCCGCCAACGCGCCTTCGCCGGCTACCAGGTCAGCCTCGAATTGATGAAAGCCGCGGAACCTCATGCGGTGATCATGCACGACCTGCCCGCCCACCGCGGCGAGGAGATCCTTGACGAGGCGATGGAATCGCCGCGATCGGTCATTTTTCAGCAGGCGGGCAACCGGCTGCACGCCCAAAAGGCCTTGCTCGCGCTGATCCTCGGCGGCGTGCCATATCCCGTGTGAGGCGTCACCGGTGGGTCAAGTGGCCGGACAGCGGCACACCGAGCCGGGTGACAACCCGCTGACCGGATACGGCGACACGCCGGTGGGTGCAATGAAATGTGATGCCTGAATCCCTGCGTGATGCCCTCCAGCGCTTTATGGACACGGCGTCCGGTCTCTCGAACGTCCGTTCCGCCCTTGATGTCCTTTTGATCGCCGCCATCCTCTACGCGCTGCTGCGGGTGTTGCGCGGCACCACCGCGATGTCGTTGTTGCGCGGCGGCGCGATAATCTTCGTCGCGGTCTATCTTCTCGCGGAAGCGCTGGAGCTGCGTGTCACCCGCTGGCTGGTACGCACCTCGTTCACGGGCTTGTTGGTGGCAATTCCGATCATTTTTCAGCCGGAGATCCGGCGGACGCTGGAACGTGTCGGCCGCACGCGTGTGCCGGCGCTGCGCGCTCGTCCGGCTGACACGCTGATCGACGCCGTTGCCGGTGGATGCCGTGAGTTATCGAGCCAGCGCCACGGCGCCCTGATGGTGATCGAGCGTGAGACCGGATTGGAGGAGTACATCGCCACCGGCCATCCCCTTGATGCGGCCCCGTCACCGGCGCTGCTGGCGAACATCTTCTATCGCAACGCGCCGTTACACGATGGGGCGATGATCCTGCGCGGTGACCGCATCGTCGCCGCCGGCTGCACCTTGCCACTGACCGAGGCGCCGATGGACGGCCACGTCGGCACCCGGCATCGCGCGGGTATCGGCGTCACCGAGCGCACCGACGCGGTGTCGGTCATCGTGTCCGAGGAGACAGGCGACGTGTCGGTCGCATCGAACGGGCGGCTTGTCTCGAAGCTGGACGACGCCGGACTACGCGCGATGCTGGCGACCCTGCTCGGGACCGATGGCGGGTCGGGGCGCGGCGCCCGCTGGGCGGCGACCGGCCGGTTTTTGCGGCGGCAACCGGAGCGGGAGGTGGCAGGGTGAACCGTCACGGATTGCTCGACCGCCTGGGGCGCGGCCTGCGCGCGCTCGGCGGCGTCGCCTTTGAGAGTGTGTCGTTAGGCGTCTTGTCGCTGGCGATCGCGGTCGTCGTGTGGGTGATCGTGACCAATAGCGAGGATCCGCCGCAACCGGTTGACTTTCCCAACATCGCGGTGGACGCCTTGAGCGTGCCGGCAAACTATGTAGTCAGCGGCAAGTCCGTGGATCGAGTGACAGTAAGGGTCGATGGTCCCAGCCGCGTGGTGCGTAAGGTGCGGGCCGAGGATGTCGCCGTGCGTGTCGGACTGGACGGCGCCGAGGGCGACAACCCGGAGCAGGAACAGATTAACGTCACGCGCCCGCTGAAGGTTGAGGTGCGCGGCCTGAAAGACAGCCGCGTGCAGGTCAGCGCCGATGCCGACGAGGTCAAGGTGACGCTCGAGCGTCAGCGACGCCGTGAGGTACGGGTACAGATCAAGGAAACGGGTGCGCTCCCAATCGGCTACGAGGTCGAGTCGCTTGCCGTCGATCCGCCGCGAGCCATCGTGGTTGGCTCCCCGAGGAATGTTGCCTCGGTCGAAGTGGTCGCTGCCGATATCAAGCTCGACGGCCAGACGGTGAACGTGTCACCGTCCGTGACCCTCGATCCGCGCGGCGCGGCCGGCAATACTATCGGCGGCGTGAAGGTCGAGCCAGAGCGGGCGACCGTGAACCTTAAACTCAAGCAGAACCTGTATCCGAAGCAGGTCGCCGTGGTGGTATCGTGGCGTGGCCGGCCCAAGACCGGCTTTCAGGTCACATCGATCCGCTCCGATCCGGCCTTTGTCACGGTTGTTGGCCCGCTAGACCAGATCAACAACCTCACCGGGGTTCCCACCGACGTGATCGATATCGAAGGCGCCGCCGATAATGTGGCGCGGCCGGTTCGGTTGCAGCTCCCGCCCGGGATCACCACCACGCGGGAGAACCTGAACGTGGTCGCGTCAATTGGCCTGCAGGGGCAACGCGCGCCCGGGTCAATCGGGATTGTCCCACGGGTGATTAACGTGGACCGAGGATTGACCCCGACGTTAGTCACCCCGATCGTGGCGGTAAGTCTGAGTGGTCCGCTGGCGGAGATGGCACAGCTTCGCACCACGGATGTGACTGTCACCGTCGACGCGGGCGGGCTTGGTCCTGGCACCCACAAGCTTGAGCCGCGAGTGACGCCGCCGGCAACGCTCCAGCTCGACGCGGTGGTGCCGGAGCGGGTCGAGGTCGTGCTCACCCGTTCCGGTCTCACGCCCGCGCCATAAACATCCGTCCCGCGGTCGGGATATGCGCTCCGGCGCCGCGCGAGGCGGCCGTTACGCCCGCCCGCCGGCCACTTGATACGCGTGAAGGGATACTCCTATGACTACGGAGACGACCCACGAGGATGCGCTTGATGAGGCGGGTGACGTGTTGCCGCTGGTGGCGATCGTCGGCCGGCCCAATGTTGGCAAATCGGCGCTATTTAACCGGCTGGTCGGCCGCCGCCAGGCGATCGTTGAGGATATGCCGGGCACCACGCGCGACCGTCTGTACGGCGATGCCGAGTGGCGAGGGCGCGCATACCGGGTCATCGATACCGGCGGCCTCGAAGCCGAAAGCGAGGGACCGTACTCGCCCCTCGTCCGCCGCCAGATTGAACTGGCGATGGCCGAGGCCGACGTGATCTTGCTGGTGGTGGACGGCCGCGACGGGCTGACCGCGGCTGACCTGGATATCGCGGGACTGCTGCGGCGCACGGACAAGCCGCTCCTGCTGGTCGCGAACAAGGTGGACAATGAACGCCGCATCGAGGATGCCACCCAGTTCTACGAGCTGGGGCTGGGCGATCCGATCCCGATCAGCGCCTACCACGGCGCCGGTGTCGCCGACCTGCTCGACGCCGTCTTCGCCCTGTTGCCTGAAAACGAGGCACGACCGGCGGGTCAGGGTCTGCGGCTGGCGATCATCGGCCGGCCGAACGTTGGCAAGTCGGCGCTGCTCAACGCGATCTCCGGCGACGAGCGAGTGATCGTCTCGGATATCCCCGGCACCACGCGCGACGTGATTGACACCGCCGTCACCTTCGAGGGGCGGCCATTGACGCTGCTCGATACTGCCGGCATCCGTCGCGCCGGAAAGGTTGATCCGGGTGTGGAGCGGCACAGCGTTGGACGGGCACAGCATGCCGTCGAGCGCGCCGACGTGGCGCTGTGCGTGATGGATGCGACGCGGCCGGCGGCGGCGCAAGATACGCACATCGTCGGCATGGCCGATGAGGCGCGCACCGGTATCGTGCTGGTGCTCAACAAGATCGACCTGCTGGAACCGGACGAGGAGACAAGGGAGAACCTGACCGCTCTGGTCCGCTCGCGCTTTAAGTTCGTGCCGTGGGCGCCGGTGGTATTGGTGTCGGCGCTGGAGCGGCGCGGTCTCACCACGCTGCTGGCAAACGCTATCAAGGTTGGGGAGCAACGCGAGCGGCGGTTGGCGACCGCCGAGGTCAACCAGGTTGTGCGCCGCGCGATCACCGATCATGCGCCGCCCTCGACGCGGGGGCGGCGGCTCAAGGTGCTGTACGTCACCCAGGCGGGTGTGCGGCCGCCGACATTCGTGTTCTTCGTCAACGATGCTGCCTTGCTGCACTTCTCGTACGAGCGCTACATCGAGAACCGGCTGCGTGAGGCGTTTGGATTCGACGGCACCGCGATCCGGCTGGTCTTCAAGAGCCGCGGCGAACGCGACGATGTCGAGGAGAGGATCCGCGCGGCGGAAGCTCAGGGAGCGGCGGCGGCGCGCCGGGGAGCGCCCCGCAAGCGCGGTGGGAGGGACGCATGAGTCTAGCACTGGTAGTTGTCGCGATCACGGGCTATCTGCTCGGTTCAATTCCCACCGGGCTGATGGTGGGCCGGCTGGTCAAGGGCGTGGACATCCGCGACTACGGCAGCGGCAAGACCGGGATGACCAACACGCTGCGTACCCTCGGACGCGGGCCGGCCATCACCGTGCTGGTGGTTGACCTGTTGAAGGGTGCGGTGCCCGTGCTGCTGGCGCGGTTCTTGACCGATGACGCGCGGGTGCAGGTGGCCGGCGCGCTGGCCGCGATCGCGGGCCACGACTGGCCGGTGTACGCCGGTTTCCGCGGCGGCCGTGGTGTCGCCACGACCTTCGGCGCGACCGTTGCCATGATGCCGCCGCTCGGGCTGATCCTGCCGTTGATCGCCGGCCTGGTTCTGCTTCCATTTCGGTACGTCTCCCTGATGTCCGTCGCCACCACCACGCTGGCCGCCGCCATCATCGTCATCCTGGCCGCGACCGACCGCGTGCCCAATGCCTACGGTGTGTTCGCGGTTATTGCCGCGGCGCTGATCGTGGTTCTCCATCGAGAAAACATCGGCCGGCTGCTCGCGCGCACCGAACCGAAGCTCGGTCAGGGCGGCAGCAAGCGCGCGCCCGCGGCCAAGAAACTCGCGCCCAAGACCGGCCCCCAATAGTGACTGCTGGCCGTCAGAGTGAGGCGGGGCAGGCGGCGTGCCGGCAAAAGGATACGAATGGAATGCGTTGCCGTTGTCGGCGTGACCGCCTGGGGGCTGACGTTGAGCCAGGTGCTCGCGTCGGCCGGGGCAACGGTGTGTTTGCTGGCGCGTGACGAGGACGAGGCCGCGATCGTGCGCCGTCATCGCACTCATCCCCAACGGTCCGACGCGGTCTGCCTGCCGCCGTCGGTCGCCGTCGATGTTGTGCCCGCCGTGCCGCGCGATGCCGGCGTGATCGTGTTCGTGGTTCCGGCTCAAGTAATGCGGGCCAATGTCCGGCGTGTCGCCGCCTCTCTTCCCCCCGGGAGCATCCTGGTGAGTGCGGCCAAAGGTGTGGAGATCGAGACTGGCCGGCGGATGAGCGAGGTTCTGATCGAGGAGTGCGGTGAGCGGGCGGCGGCAATCGTCGCGCTCTCTGGTCCCAACCTCGCCGGAGAGATCGCGGCGGGGATGCCGGCGACCACCGTGGTCGCATCCACCGACGCGGACGCCGCGCGACGGGTCCAGACGGCATTCAGCACCGATCGTTTCCGTGTGTACACCCACGACGATGTGGTCGGTGTGGAACTGGGCGGCGCCCTCAAGAACATCATCGCCCTCGGCGCCGGTATCAACGACGGCCTCGGCTTTGGCGATAACGCCAAGGCGGCACTCATCACCCGCGGCCTTGCCGAGATCACCCGCCTGGGAACGGCGATGGGCGCCAACCCACTGACCTTCGCCGGCTTGAGCGGCCTTGGCGATCTGATCGCGACCTGCGCCAGTCCGCTCAGCCGCAACCGGCGGGTGGGTGAAGAACTCGGCCGCGGCCGGCCACTGGCGACGGTGCTGGAAACACTCGGGCACGTCGCCGAGGGCGTGCCGACCACGGCCGCCGCGCACCGGCTCGCCCGCGTCCACGGCGTCGCGATGCCGATCGTCGAGGCGATGCACGGTGTGCTGTTCGAAGACCAGCCAGTCGCCGGCGCGGCACGGGCGCTGATGCAACGCGCGCCGCGGTCCGAACTGCCACTCTGAGCCGGCGATACCGCCGCCCGCGATTTGGGCGAACACGCGCTCCATCCCCCGACGGCTAACGCGGACTCGGGCCACTCGTTCCGGCGGAAAGCGAGCGCGAATCCGCGCGTACACGAATCGGACGAACCCCGCCGGCGGGTCGCGTTGACGTAAGCGAGTCACAATATCAACAATGGCAGAGAGCGCGGCGGCGCCCCCCGGGCGACGGCGATACGCTCCGCCCCGCACGTTGCGGAGGGGTTTCAGGAGGCAAACGCTATGGCCCGCTGGACGCCCGACCCCACGTTCTATCCGTCCGCACGCTTGGCGATGGATGCGCCCCGCGAAAAGCTCGCGTACGTTGTGACGCTGAACATCGACGGCGGCCGGCCCGACGCGCTTTGTACGCTTGATGTTGACCCCGGCTCCCCCACCCATGGTC
>JBBQJF010000193.1:0-9641 GCA_038325665.1 Dehalococcoidia bacterium
GTCACGACGGGTCCGGATGGGAATGCACAGCGCATCGACGCCACCAGCGCGGACGGATCGCCCGCGTGGCTCAAGTGGTTGCTGCCGCTGCTCGTGCTACTGGCAATCGTCGGTCTCGCCCTGTGGTTCCTGGGCAAGCGCCGCAAGGACAACTTCATCATCGAGCCAAAGCGTTAAGCGCCCGTGGCCGCGGCCGTGAGCGGCTGCCCCGGCACCGCCGGAGAGGAGTCGCTCATGCCCCGCCGGGGCACCACCGGCCCATGAAAACCGTTTCTCCCCCTTCCCTTGCAGGGAAGGGGGTTGGGGGGTTAGGTATTTTCAGAGGAGCAATGCCATGACCGATACGGCGATGAACATTCAGCGGGATGCCCGCGTACACGCGCGTGACGGCGAGGTCGGCCGGGTAAAGCACGCGGTGGTCGATCCACAGACCAAGGAAGTGACCGATCTCGTGGTCTGCGACGGGAATAGCGAATGGCTGATTCCCATGAGCACGGTGGAACGGGTGGACGGCGACCGGATCACGCTACGCGCCGACCGTGCCGCGGTGGCTAGCGGCATGAGCTATAACCGCGACCACTATCAAGATATCGACGGTGAACAAGCACGCGACGAGAGCGCGCGGCGCGCCGTGCAGGGCGGCGCCCCGTTGCTGGACGCGGACGACAACCAGATCGAGGTGGGTGCGCCGTCGGGGCAGCCGGCGCCGGCCGCGCGCAACACGGCGCCATCCCGTCCTCCCACCGCCCCTCCGCCGAACGGGGGCCAGAGCGTCTCACGTTTGCAACTGCGCGAGGAGGAATTGCGGGCACGCAAAGAGAAGGTCCAAGCCGGGACCGCGACGCTCCGCACCGAGGTCGTGGAGGAACAGCGCACGCTGGATGTACCGCTACGCCATGAGGAGGCCGTGATCGAACGCCACGCGGTTACGGCTCGCCCGGCGGACGGCCCCATTGTGGCAGACGGCGAGACGATCCGGGTGCCCCTCATGGAAGAGCACGCCATTCTGGAGAAGGAGACGGTAGTCACTGGTGAGGTCGAGATCGACACGCGCACTGTGCAGGACACCGAGCGTCTCTCCGGCGTCGTGCGACGCGAGGAACTGGAGGTCGAGGAGAAGGGCGACGTTCGCCGCGCCGGCGGTACGAACGAGCGGAATCGCCCGGACCATCGCTAAAGACACGCGCGCCGCGCCAGCCCACGGCGCGGTCAACACACGAGCGGGCAGCGACCGACCGGCCGCGGCAACGGGGCCGGTCGGTCGCGAGATGGAGGAACGGCATGACAACAGAGAGCAGCTTCGGCCAGATGAGCGGCAGCGGTAAAGACAGGACATACACCACGAAACAGGGCGATACGCTGGAAGACCTTGCCGCCTTTTTCTACGGCGATCCGGTCCACCGGCAGCGGCTGATCGACGACAACCCTGAGGTTGCCGCGCTCCCGCCGGGTGACGCCCTCCCTGCCGGGATGACTCTCCATGTGTCCGAGGATGCGGAACGTGGTGACACGGTCGCGTGATGCATCGTGGCCGGCGTCCTGCTGAATCTCGACATCGGACGAGGCGATCCTCCCCTAAACGAGATTTCTCACGTCTCAAGATTTCTTTCGAGGGGTATGCGATAATCGTCGTGGCTCGGGGTTCCGACTGCCCTCGGTAGCGAGCGCGGCCGGGAGAAACCAGAGCCAGGACACACCATGAATCCCACTCCGGCCGGATTGTCTGCCGCGGACCCGCTATCGGATGCCGAGCGGCGGTTCCGCGAGCATCTCCTCTCTCAGATTCATGATGCGGTGGTTGCCACCGATCTTGACGAGCGGGTCACCTACTGGAACGCGGGTGCGGAGCGGCTGTTCGGGATCCCGGCTGGTCAGGCGGTGGGCAAACACCAACACGAGGTGTATCAGTACCTCTGGCCCAATGACGGGGCGCGGCAGGCCGCCAGCGACGCGCTCGCGACGGCGGGCATATGGTCCGGCGATAATCTGGTAAATGCCAGCAGTGGAGTGCGTTGGGTTGCCTCGGTGGTCAGCGTACTCCATGATATGCACGGCGTCCGCGACGGCTATCTCGTGACCCTGCGCGATGTGACGGGGCGCAAACGGCTTGAAGTGGAACGCGACCGAGCGAGGGCGGCGCTCAATGCAATCGAGAGCGAGCGGGCGGCGACCCTCGCCCAGATTACTGACGGAGTCATCCTCAGCGATGCCGAGGGCCGCATCACCTACGTCAATGAGGCCGCGCGGCGGATACACGGCGTCAGCACGCTCGGTGTGTCCGTGGAGAGCTACAGTGCAAGCTATCACCTGTTGACGATGGATGGTGAACCCTATCCACCCAACGAGTTGCCACTGGCGCGGGCGGTCGAGCGCGGCGAGAGCGTGCGCGACGCGCAATGGCGCATCCGGCGACCCGATGGCTCCGAGATCGTCGCCGAGGGCAGCGCGACACCGATCATGGGGGCGAACGGCGCGCCCATTGGGGCGGCGCTGGTGGTGCGCGATGTCTCTGCCCGTCACGCGCTTGAGCGTGAACGCGACGCCTTTCTCGCCTCGACCTCACATGACCTCCGCAATCCGCTGGCGGCAATCAAAGGCACGGCCCAGGTGCTGCGCCGGTTGCTGCGGCGGGGTGACGCGATCCCGCCCGAGCGGCTGCTCGCGGGACTCGAAAGCATTGACCGGTCCGTGAATCAACTCAACGACCAGATCGGCAGCCTGCTCGACGTGGCGCGGTTCCGGATGGGGCAGCAACTTGACCTCTACCGGCAGCCAGCGAATCTCGTCGCTTTGGCGCGGGAGGTCGTCACCCAATATCAGCATGTGAGTGAAGTCCATCAACTCCGTCTGGAAGCGGATGACGCCGAGATTCTCGGCAACTGGGACACGGAGCGCTTGAGGCGCACGCTCGGCAATCTGCTCGGCAACGCGCTCAAGTACAGCCCCGAGGGCAGCGAGGTCACTATCGAGGTGTCGCGCGATTCGGACGGCTGGGCAGTCGTGTCGGTCCACGACCAGGGAATAGGCATTCCCGCCGCCGATCTGCCGCACGTCTTCGAGCGGTTCCGTCGCGGCGCAAACGTCGCCGGCCAGATCATTGGCACCGGCATTGGGCTGGCCGATGTGCGCCAGGTGGTGGAAGCGCATGGCGGTACGGTGGACGTGCAGAGCACGGAAGGCGCGGGGAGCACGTTTACGCTGCGACTGCCGCCGGCCACTCCCGAGGATGCATCCTGACGCGTCATTCATGCTGTCAGTGCTAGTTCTACCAAATATCGCGAAAGTGCTATAGTCCTAGTCTCAGATACGACCGATACTTATGGTGAAAGTGGGACTACTAATGGATCGTAAACCTAGAACTAATGGCGCTCCAATTCTCGTGGTTGAAGATGATGCAAACGTGCTCCAGACCATCCGATGGGCGCTGGAGGACGATGGGCTGCTGGTGGAAACAGCGGGAACCGGGCGGCAAGCGCTGGTGCAAGCGGCGCACCACCGGCCGGCGCTGGTCGTGTTAGATATGGGCCTGCCGCTGATCGATGGCGATGGGGTGGCCGTCGGATTGCGTGCCTTGCAGAATGGCAATAGCGAAATTCCGGTGCTGGTCGTCACGGCCGACGGCCATGCGGCAGCGAAGGCGCAACGCATCGGCGCGGTTGGCTTTCTCTCCAAGCCGTTCGAGATCGAGCACCTGCTGACCGCCGTGTGGGACGCGCTCGACGCGGTTTGACCCGTGGCGGCCCGACGAATCGGGGCCGCGTTCTCACGGGGGGCATGCGGCAGACACCGTAGGACTCTCTTATCCGTGCGTTCTCTCATGGGCGACGCATATAAACTCGCCGCTGCATCTGCCGATATACCTATTGAAAGGGTGTACTCCGGCTATTCACCGTGGCCACCGGACGAGGGGGCAACAGGTATGCAGTTCGTCGATGCGCTTCAGCACCGCTATCGCCTGATGACCACGCGGGTACCCGCGACATGGTCCCACATCGAGGTCAAGTGCCCCGCCTGCTGGCGCGTGTTCGTCGCCTGGGTATCGCCGCGGGAGGACTCGACCGAGGCGCGCCAAGCGGCCCGCCGCGGACTGCTGCGTACGTGCCCCAACCACCATGCCGCGTTCCAGGTGTAATACCCGACGCGGCGTTGCCGTCCGGCCGTCCGTCGCCTACGCTGAATCCATCCGAGATGGACGCGGAGGCCGGACGTGCTCACTATTTCCCGCCGTTTCGTCGACGAGATGATCGCCCACACGCGGCGCGAGGCTCCGGACGAGTGCTGGGGGCTGCTGGCCGGCACGGCTGACCGGGTTCTCGGCGTTTTTCCCTGCGACAACGGCGTCGAGCCGGACGAGCGCCCTTTCCGCTATGGCGCCGAGCCGCGCTCCTACCGCCTGGCCGATGACGCGATCGGCGCCAAGGGTTGGAGCATCCTCGGCGTTTACCACTCGCACACCCACACTCAGCCATTCCCCAGCCCGACCGACATCGCCGAGGCGAATCCCTTTCTCGGCGATATCGTCTACGTGCTGGTTTCACTGCGCGTTGCCGGTCAGCCGTTCGTGTACCGGGGAATGTCGCGCGAGCAGTGGCAAAACGCGCACGACTTTGCAGGGACGCGCCCCGCCCGCCCGGAGGTGTGCGGCTTCCACATCCGCGACGGCCGCCCCGAGCAGATTGAACTGCGGATCACGCGCGGCGCCTGAGGCGCGATGCGCGACCACGGGACCAGCCGGTGCTCACGCGCGTCATGCATCACCGTGGGGTATGGCGGCCATCCACGTCATGTATCACCCTGGGTATGCTACCCTCATCGACAATCGACGGATTCATCGACCCAGGGGAGCCTGACCGTGACCAACCTGACGCACGACCGCCTGATGATCCCGGTGCAGCCGGTGCCGAAGCAGTCAGCCGAGGACCGGCTGCAAAATTGGGACGAGGCCTATCTCGGCTTCAACCTTGATGCGGCGATGGTCGAGGCATCGCGCTGCATTCAGTGCCCGGCCGCGCCCTGCCAAGAGGCGTGCCCCGTCCACAACGACATCCCCGGCGCCTTCGCCTTCCTTGAGATCGGCGATATCGAGAACGCCGCCGATGTCTTTCGCCGCACCAGCAATCTGCCCGAGATGTGCGGGCGGCTGTGCCCGCAGGAGAAGCTGTGCGAGGGTGCGTGCGTCGTCGGATTCGCGATCCGGGTGGACGGCACCGCCCAGCCGCCGGTGACGATCGGCAAGCTCGAGGCGTTCATTAACGACGAGCAGCGGCGCGAGCATGGAGGCTGGCCGGCGGCGGTCGTCGCCCCACCCACCGGCCACAAGGTCGCCGTGATCGGCTCCGGCCCCGCCGGATTGGCGGTCGCCGAGATCCTGACCGAGCAAGGCCACACCTGCACGGTGTTCGAGG
This sequence comes from Dehalococcoidia bacterium, assembly GCA_038325665.1. Classification (GTDB taxonomy): domain Bacteria; phylum Chloroflexota; class Dehalococcoidia; order CAUJGQ01; family CAUJGQ01; genus CAUJGQ01. The sequence continues at coordinate 5,406 of JBBQJF010000193.1, forward strand.
GCTGGCCGGAGCCGGGCGGGGTGCTGGTGTACGGCATCCCCAACTTCAAGATGCGCAAGGAAATCGTGGACGAGTACATCGCCCATCTGCGCGGCATGGGCATCGAGTTCCGCACCAACACCTGGATCGGCAAGGACGTGACGCTCGACGACCTGCTCGAGCGACAAGGCTATCAGGCCGCCTTCGTCGGCACCGGCGCCGGCGTGGGCAATGAGCTGAAGGTGGCGGGCGAGGAACTCGCCGGTGTCCATGCCGCCACCGACTTTCTCGTGCGCGGCAACCTCACGGCCGAGTCGCTGCCGCCGCACCTGCAGGAGCCGCTGCCGGCGATGCGCCGCGTCGTCGTGATCGGCGGCGGCGACACCTCGATGGACTGCGTCCGCACCGCGCGACGGTTGGGCGCGGCCGAGGTGACATGTATGTACCGCCGCACCGAGGCCGAGATGCTCGGTCGGGCCGAAGAGCGCAAGAACGCCAAGGAAGAGGGTGTACAGTTCTTGTGGATGACCATTCCGCTACGGGTGGTGGGCGAAAACGGCGTCGCCACCGGTGTCGAGTGTCAGCGGGTGGAGCTGGGCGAGCCGGACGATTCCGGTCGCCGCCGCCCGGTGCCGGTGCCCGGCTCGGAGTTTATTCTGCCGGCCGACGCGGTGGTGATCGCGATCGGCTACAACGCCGACCCACTTCTGCCGCGAACCACCGCCGGCCTCAAGGCGAACCGCTGGGCGCTGCTGGAGGTGGACAAGGAGACGATGCGCACCTCGCGCCCGAACGTGTTCGCGGGCGGCGACAACGTCAATGGCGCCGACCTGGTGGTCACGGCGCTGGCCGACGGCCGTCGCGCCGCCGAGGCGATCCACCGCTACCTAACCGTGGAGTTGCCGCGCGACAGACAAGGCGCACCAGCCCCCCGCCGGCGACGCTGACTTCGCGGGTCATAGGTCATAGGTTATAGGGTGACGGGGTTCAGGAGCAGCACCTCGTCCCGCGCTATGGCCCGTGACCCGTGACCTATCCGGTGGGCGGCATGTTACTCCTCCGCGTAATCCCGACCAGTCCCACACGCGGGCGCCACCGGCAGCGATGCACCCTGATATCAGGTGTGTGCGCGAACCGGAGGAACTCGTTATGCGAAGCCGTCATTTACTCGCTCGACTGCCACTGTTGCTGCTACTCGCGGGCGCGTGTGTTCTGCTGGCCGTACGCCGCCCCATGACTTCGGTACGGGGGCCAGTGCAGGCGACCGTCACGATCGATGGGGCACGAATGTTCCAATCGATGGACGGCTTCGGTGTCAACGCGATTCCCAAGTCGTGGAACGGCGGCGAGCTGGCGCCGGCCATCGACCGGCTGATCGAGTTGGGTAGCACGATTTGGCGCGTCGATGTCGGCGACGGCCACTCCAACTGGGAGTCGCGCAACGACGATGGTGACCCGTTCACCTTCAATTGGACGTACTTCACCACGGTGTACGAGAGCCGGCCGTTCCAGGACTTGTGGGCCGAGCTTGCCTACCTCAACCAGAAGGGTGTGACGCTTGAACTGAGCGCCAGCGGCCTCGTGCCGGGGTGGATGGGCGAGGGCGCCATCCCGCCCGGCATGGAGGACGAGTTTGTCGAAGAAATGGTGTCGGTGGTCCACTACGCGCGCAACGTCAAGGGCATCCGCTTCGACATGTTCAGCCCTCTGAACGAGACGAACTTCGGCCCACCCGAGGGGCCAAAGGTCGCGGAAGCGCAGTTCGCCCGCATCATGCGCAAGATCGCCCTGCGGCTGGACGCGGTCGGGATGGCTGATTTGCAGCTTGTCGGTCCGCACACCACCAGCTTCGATACGACCTACACACGCGCTCTGATGGACGAACCCGCGGTGATGGCGCACACCAAAGTGTTCGCGTATCACAGCTATGCCGGCAGCGGCGCCGAGTTCTCCTATGACTTCATCAAGGGGTCAGCCTTCGCCGACCGTCGCGTGTGGGTGGGCGAGTGGAACCAGGTGACCACCGACGGCGGGCTTGATGGCGGTGGCACGGTGGTTGACGAGTGGGCCTACGCCCGCGAGATGACGGCGCAACTGCTGAACCACATTGAGGGTGGGGCGTCCGCTGCGCTGGTGTGGGACGCCTGGGACAACTGGCATGAGCACCAGCCCTGCTGTCCAATGTCCCGCTGGGGCCTGCTCGCGCACGACGCCGTCACCGGTAAATACTCCCCGAAGAAGCGCGCCTTCACCACGGCACAGGTGTTTCGATTCGTGCGGCCGGGGATGGTGCGCGTGGCGGCCACGACCTCACTGCCTGGCGTGCGTGTGTACGCCTTCGTCGATCGCGGCACGGGACTGGTCACCCTCACCGGCCAGAACACGACCGCCAGCGCACAGACGCTCACCGGAACGTTGACGGGGCTGCCTCCGGTGACGGCGCTCGCCGTCTACCACACCGACGCACGCACCGACCTCGCCCGTGGGTCCGACGTGACCGTGTCCGGCAACAGCTTCTCGGCGCAGATACCGGCCGACAGCTTCTTCACCCTGACCTCGACGATGAACGAGCTGCCGCCCTCCCCCGTTCCGGCTCCGGCGCCGGCTCCGCCATCGACGCCGTCGGCCGCCCCACCTGCGCCACCACCCGCGGCTCCGGCCGCATCGGCCCCGCCCTCTCCGGCTGCCGCGGCGCCCTCCCTGGCGAACACCGTCCTCGTGGGCGAGCAGACCGTCGCTCCCAACCGCGACTCAAACCCCGCCGGCACGGCCGAGGCGTTCGGCTACACCGCCCGCGCCGCCGGCACGGTCACGACGCTTGCTGTCTATATCGACAGTGGCAACGCGGCGGGGCGGGTGATCGTCGGACTCTACTCCGGCACGCCGTCGGGCGAACCGGGCGAGTTGTTGACCCACGAGACGATCACGAACCCGGCCAAGGGTGAGTGGAACACGGTCGCCGTTCCCGCGGCGCGCGTCACCGCCGGGACGCCGTACTGGATCGCGGTGCTGGCGCCGGACGGAGCGGGCGCTGTCGCGATCCGCGATCAAGCCACCGGCAACAAGAGCCAAACAAGCGCACGGACGGACCTCACCACACTGCCCATGAGTTGGACGCCGGGAACAGGCTGGCCCACCGCGGCGATGTCGGCGTATGCCGCACCCTGACAGGTCACAGGAGGCGCCCGTTACCCCCTATGACCCGTGACCTGTGACCTAACCGGCGTGCGGCCGGGCGCGGCGCAAATCCTCGGCGCATAACTGCCGGACGATTCCATCTTGGGCGCCGAGGGTACGATCAGTGAATCGAATGCCGGCCTGCCACCACCGCGCGATACGCCGTACCCACACGACCTCCGCCAGCACCTGGAGCGACGACTCCCGCACCGTGAGGCTGAGTTGGACGGGGTCGCCCTGTTCGACCGCACGCGCCGAGAGTACGCGGGCGCCGCTGCCGCTAATGTCGGTGACATTGACCCGAAACGACACCGCCCGCCCGCCCGAATGACAGGCAAGGCGCGCTTCCACCCCCGTGAGACGGATGCGACGGAACGCGCGCTGGTCGGCGAGATTCACGGCCAGATCAACGGGCTGTACCAATACGACCACTTGTGCATCTGTCTCCAACGCGACGACTTCGGCATAGGTTACGCTCTCGTTGGCGACGCGAATCATCCGCACGGATGTATCGGGCGTCAGCAGGTCCATCAGGTCCGGGCGAGGCGCCGGGAAGAGGCGGAGCAAATCGGAGTGGGCCGACGCCACGCGTGCATCTAGCCACATGTGCCGCTGGTGGTGAACAAGACTCAACTCGGCCAGTTCTTTGGCTTCAAACCTGACAAACGTCTCGCGTGGCTGCACTGACCTACCCTCCGGTTCCAAGCCAGACCGTTCCGTGGCTCCTTCGATGCCTTCGCAATCTCTTTATATAGATTGTCGGGATTCGGTCGATTTTCTGAAGGCCCCGATCCGGGCGAGGCAGTCAGACAATGCTGATGTCTGAATTGCCTGTCGCCTTCCACCTTTGCGCTCGCATCCCGCTATACTCGCCACGAGCGGCGAAAGGGCGATGCCACCGGTCGCGCCGGTCAATGACGCGCTCCCTCACATGGGGAGGCCATTGCAGTTGGTTGTCCCGTGGAGGCGCGGCAGCTAGGACAGCCATTACGGTACGTCCTTGGTGATGGCTATCCCCTTGACCGGCGGACTCACCCCACCGCGTGCGCGCCGCCATGACCACTCCCGGCGGGCGCAGAT
>JBBQJF010000194.1:0-9598 GCA_038325665.1 Dehalococcoidia bacterium
GCCCTCGATCAGCGGCCGCGGCTGCCAACCGCCATACAGCAGCGAACGCAGCGCCGCCAGCAGATACGTCATCGGGTTGAAGACGGCGACGGCGCCGAGCCAGCCGGTAAGCGCCTCGCGCGGCAGAGTGGCCGTGGTCAGGAACGCGAACGGAAAGAAGAGCAGGAAGCTGGCGCCGACCGCGCCGGGTGAGCCGGTTTTGAGCGCGATCGCGTAGGGGAACCCGGTGAAGACCAGTCCCCACATTCCCGCCAGGAGTATGAACATTAGCAGACCGAGGAAGCCGGTCTCGAAGCGGACGCCAACGGCCAGACCGAGCGCCAGCACCGGCAGCGTCAGCGCCATTACCAGCGCCAGGTCGGCAACCATCAACCCGAGCAGCAACGACAGCCGTCGCATCGGGGTCATGAGCATCCGGTCGAAGTAGCCGGACTGGATGTCGGTCACGAGCGCGGGCGCCCGCGAGACGCCGGTCACCGCGAAGACAATCGCGGTCGGAAGCTGAAAGGCGCGGAAGTCCAGTCCAGGGATGCCGCGCTGGGCGAAGTCCTGGAGCGTGCCGATATTTACGGAGAAGAAGAACACGGGGATGATCAGCGCCGGGATGATCGTCTCAGGCTCGCGCGGCAACGCCCGCAGCGCCCGGATCGCGACGGAGTACAAATCGGCGAAGAAGCTCGTTTGCCGTGCTCGAATCACCGTCTCGCGGTTGGCACGCACCCTCTCTTGTATCGTCACTGATTCTCCCCTTGAAGTCTGCTGCCGGTGAGGGTCAAGAACACGTCGTCGAGAGTCGGCTCGCGCAGCGTCAGCGTCCGTACGCGCACGCCGGCCCCGGCCAGCGCGACCGCGACCGGTGAGACCGTCGCCGCGCCGTGGGTGGTCGCGATCGTCAGTTCGTCACCGTGGACCTCCACGGAATCGACCCCCGGCACGGACGCGACTGCCCGCCGTCCCGCCTCGGCCTGATCGACCCGGACCAAGATCAGGTCGGCTCCCATCGAGCGCTTGAGCGCCTCGGGTGTTCCCTCGGCGACGATCCGGCCCTGATCGATGATCGCGAGCCGGTCGGCGAGCGCGTCGGCCTCTTCCAAGTACTGGGTGGTGAGGAAGATCGTCATCCCCAACTCGGTGTTGAGGCGTCGAACCTCTTCCCAGACCTTGGCACGCGAGGCGGGATCGAGGCCGGTGGTCGGCTCGTCAAGGAACAGTACCTGAGGGTTGTGGATGAGCGCCGCCGCGAGATCGATGCGGCGCCTCATGCCGCCGGAGTAGCCCTTGATGCGCCGGTCGAGCGCGTCGCCGATGTCGATCAGGTCGCGCAACTCATCGAGCCGCGTCGCCACTTCGGCGCGGGTCAATCCGTAGTAGCGCCCCTGCTGCCGCAGCAACTCCGTGCCGGTCTGCTGGGCATCAAGCGCGGCAGACTGTAGCGCGGCGCCGATCCGCAGCCGCACGGCCCCCGGCTCACGGGCGACATCGTGACCTGCCACAATCGCGCGACCGCCGCTCGGGCCGGTCAAGGTACAGAGGATGCGGAGCGTCGTCGACTTCCCCGCGCCGTTGGGGCCGAGGAACCCGAAAATCTCGCCCTCCTCGACCTTCAAGCTGATGCCGTCCACGGCCGCACCCCGTCCCGGAAAGTTCTTGACCAACTCCTCGACCACGATGTCAGCATTCCCCACGGTCTTCTCCTGCCGGGGCGGCCGGCGCCGCCGATAGCGGGTGATATCAGCGCGTCAACAGACCACACCCGCTAAGTGTGCAGCCCTCGGCCACCGGCTCTCAACAACCTACGCGAGCTAGCGCGCGACGGCACGGGGCGGGGCTTGCTGGTACGGGGACGGAAGCGAGCAGACTGACGGCTGAACGCTTACAATACCCGCTCCGCACGTAGACCACGAAACGCGGATCCACGAACAGCGCGGGGTAATGGCCCAGCAGTCGCGGTGCAAGGCATAGCGAGCGTTGTAATCCGCTCGCGTCGTGGTCGTTTCGTCCGGGATACCGACCGGCAGCACGGGGATCTGCACCGGTGACAGCCGCCAGTTCCTACCGTAGCCGGTCGCTGTTGCCAGCGTCCTGTCAACAGTGGACGGCGAATCTGCCCGCGAAGGAATGCTGCTCGGCCGGTCAGCTCGACCATGCCCCACGGACCAACCGGATAACGTGCTCTGCCATCTTCTCGGTCCGCCCGACGCGCGATGGCGCGTGCGCTCGCCTTCATCCGGCATCCGGTTCCACGCGCTCCGCCGAGCGGTCAACCGGCCCGCGCGTTGAGGGCGGCGGGCATCGGATCGTGCCCAAGCGCGCCCTCGGCATCCGCGTGAGTTGCTTCGCGCACCACACCGTCATCGATATATAGGATGCGATCCGCCATCGCCGCCATGCGTGGGTCGTGCGTGACCATGATCGCGGTCTTGCCACGGCGGGAGACCTCCGACTTGAGCATCTCCACCACCTGCTGGCCGCGGGCGGAGTCGAGGTTGGCGGTCGGCTCATCGACCAAGATCAGTCCCGGATCGTTGATCAGTGCCCGACCAATCGCCACCCGCTGGCGCTCACCGCCGCTCATGTCCGAGGGATACGCGCCAGCACGCGCACGCAGCCCCAACTCATCCAGCAAGTGATCGGCACGCTCACGCGCCGCCCGGTCGAGCCGCCCGGCGATACGGGCGATGGCGAGCAGGTTGCCGCGGGCGGTCAGATACGGAAGCAGGTTGTATCCCTGGAACACGAAGCCGATCTGCTCCCGCCGGTAGCGTGCGAGTTGTTTGGTGGACAGGCTGCTCAGATCGACAGAGCCGGTGACGATCCGGCCGCCGGTTGGCGTGAGCAGGCCTCCAAGCATTGCCAGGAGCGTCGTCTTGCCGCTGCCACTGGGGCCGACCAGGCCGAGAAACTCCCCCGCCGACGCGCGAAAGGTCGCGCTCGCCACCGCCGTTACCGCCGTATGGCCGCTGCCGTACGACTTGCACAGGTCCTCGACGCGCAGCATCACGTTACTCATTCCTTACCTCCCTTATAAGTGGGTGCTGGGTGTTGGGACGGGGACGGCCCCGCCATACCGAGGTGCTGCCCGTCCCCTATGGCCTGTGACCTCTATTGCTGTTGCCCGAGCGCGATCAGCGGGTCAATACGCGTGATCCGGCGGGCGCTCACCGCGGCAGCGACAAGCGCGAATGCCGTCAGCAACACCGTGGTGAGCGCGATACCGCCGGGTGTCAGCCGCACGGGGATATCCACACCCTCCAGCATGGGAGCGGTCACGAAGGCGGCCAGCACCGCGAGGGAGAGGCCGGCGGCGGCGATCACCGCGACCTGCAGGAGCAATTGGCGCGAGACGAACCACGACGTGGCGCCGAGCGCCTTCAGCACGCCGATTTGTGCGACCTTTTGGATGGTGAGTACGTAGAAGAACGCGCCGATCACGAGCGCGCCCACGCCCAGGCCGAAGCCGACCACCGCCCGCACGGTATTGCGAATCCCCGCGATGCCGGGCTGGGCATCCACTGTTTGCGACGGCGTGCCTGCCTCGACTCCGGGTACGCCTGACGTAAGCCCGGCCGCGAGCGCCTTGGGATCCCCGCCGCCCTTTACCAGCACGAAGCTTGCCTCGGGGACACTGGCATCCGTGGCCCCGTATCGGATCTGCTGCCAATCCTGCAACGAACCGTAGAGCACGGGCTGTAAGGAGAACGCGCCCCGGTCAACCGTGCCGACGATCTCGAACTCCGTGGTTGCTAACCGGCTGGGTACGGTCAACCGGTCGCCAAGGCGCCGCCCGAGCTGGTTGAGGATGGTCGCGTCGGCAAGCACGGCGCCCCGCTCACCGGGGCGGAGCGCCCGACCGGTGACGACCCCAGGCTCCGCGATCGAGCCGGACTCGATTCCCAGGAACGCGATCGGCGCTTCGCCATCGCCCCGTGCCCGGACGGTGAAGTAACCGACTGGCGCCGCCGCCGTGACCTCGGGAGCCGCGACGATCGCGGCAACCGTTTCTTGGAGAGTTCCGACTCGGCATAGCCAAATTGCGTATCCGCGGCGAAGACCAGGAGGTCGGCGTCCAATTGCTTGACCGCGGATTCGTCGAGCAGGGCTGTACCAAGGCCGTTCATCATCAGGGCGAGATAGGCGACCAGCGCGACGATCACGGCGATGATGATGAACTGACCTTTACGGTGCCACATTTCCGCGAGTGCGAGCATATGCTGATCATCCCTTTCGAACGTACGATAGGTACAAGGCCGGAAGGGCAGCCGGCTTACTCCATGGCGCTCCTTACTGCTTGATCAACGAGCCAGGCGATGTAACCGGCGTGCTCGGACTCGTCATGGCCGTCCGGGTTGAGGAACTGCTCGTGGATCACGTAACTGAGCAGCGCGTCGGAGAAGCTTTTCGCCACCCAGCGAGCGTGGCGCGCACCGGCCCGCGCCAGGGCGGCGGCCAGCGCATCGGCCGGCGGTTGATAAAGTTCCTCGCGGTAGCGCCGTGCCCACGCGTCATGGTGGTGCGCCTCGGTGAGCATCATCCGCACGAATTGTTGATTCGCTGGCTGGCGCATCGCACCGAGAAAACCCATCGCCGCGCCGTGGAGCAGGTCGCGCACCGGAAGATCCCGCGGCATGAGTTGAAAGAAGACCTCGCGGGGCGTCAGATAGTGCTCCACCACGGCGTTCATGAGTTCTTCCTTCGTCGGGAAATAGTGATATAGCGTCGCCTCACGGATGCCGGCCGCTCGGGCGATCGCCCGCATGCCGGTACCCGCGTAGCCCTGACGCGCGAACAGCTCGAGGGCACGCTCCAGGATCGTCGTGCGCCGGTCAGGCGGGACGCCGGTGCTTGTCATGGAATGACTATCGAACGAACGATAGGGAGATGTCAAGCACTAGTATCACCTGCCCGGATCCATCCAGGTTTGCCCGCTCGACGTGTGGGCGAGGGTCCACGTCCGAACCGCCGGGGCGTGGAATGCCATACTCACGGGCGGGCGACGTCGCCTGCTGCTAGGCTGGCGCCAGCGTCTTCTCCACCGCGTCCGCGATCATCGCGCCGATAGCCAGCGACGATGTCGCGGCGGGAGAGGGGGCGTTGCGAACGTGGAGCACGCCGCCGCTGTGATCGACGACGAAGTCATCGACGAGCGCGCCATCCTCCCCCAGCGCCTGGGCGCGGACACCGGAGGGGCCGGGCAGCAGATCGGAGGCCTGCATTTCCGGCATGTACGCCTGGAGCGACTTGAGAAAAGCGCCCTTGCTCACGTCACGCTTCATCTCGGCCAGACCCGTGCGCCAGTACTTGGTCGCCAGCTTGCGGAAGCCCGAGAACGCGACCGCCTCGGCCAGATCGCGCGGGTTGACGTCGGTGAGCCGGTAGCCCTGACGTGAGAAGGCGAGCACCGCGTTCGGTCCAAGCCACACGTCGCCATTCATCCGCCGGGTGAAGTGCACACCCAGGAACGGGAACGAGGGGTCGGGCACCGGGTAGATCATGTTTTTGACCAACCCGCGTCGCTCTGGCCGCAGCACATAGTAGTCACCGCGGAAGGGCACGATCCGCGGGTTACGCGGCGCGCCGGTCAGAGCGGCGACCCGATCGGCATACACCCCCGCGCAGGCCAGAACCGTGCGCGCCTCGATGTCGCCGGCGCTGGTCGTCAGGCGTGTGGTCGTCACGCCGCGGCTGATCGCCGTGACCTCGTGGCCGGTGCGAATCTCGCCGCCCGTCTCCTGGACATCCTCGGCATAGGCGGCCGCCACCCGCGAGTAGTCCACGATGCCGGTGTTTGGCGACCACAACGCCCGCACACCGGCGCAGTGCGGCTCCAACTCACGCAGCCGCTCCGGGCCGATCATCTCCAGACCGGGCACACCGTTGGCGATGCCGCGGCGGTGCAACTCGTCGAGACGGGCCACCTCGGACTCGTCCAACGCGACGATCACCTTGCCGCACAGCTCATACGGGATGCCCTTCTCGTCGCAGTAGCGCGTGAGTTGGGCTGCACCGGCGACACATGCCTTCGCCTTGAGTGAACCAGGCGCGTAATAGATACCGGAGTGGATCACGCCGCTGTTATGGCCGGTCTGGTGCTGGCCGATGCGCAGCTCCTTCTCGAGCATGATCAGTCGGGTTCCCGGGCGGCGGCGCAACAGCTCACGCGCCGCTGCCAGCCCCACGATGCCGCCGCCCACCACCGCGATATCGCCCGTCCAGTCGCTCATCGGGAACCCCACGTCAACAAGATGATGCATACAGAATCAACGACGGCGAGCGGATGCATCACATCACCGCTCGCTCGACCGCGCGGGCCGGTGGATACCTGTCCCCTGCCCGCCATCCCTCACGAATGATAACCGACCTCGCGGCAAACCGCGTTCCGCTCGTTGCGCCGGGGTTAGAAGGACAGCATGAGGGGCTGTTTTGCCCTTACCCGTACTTTTGGACGGGTAGCATGTGGACGGACGGACCATGTAGGAGTAGGCCAATTCCACGATGCTAAGAATGGTAACGGCGCCGGGCACGCGGCGCGTAGTGAAAGGCGACGATGCCACCGCTCGATGATTCCGAGAATTTGGGTATTCCTGACCTCGGCGCCCGTGCGGCAGTGGCGGCAACGGCCGTGCGGCGCCGCCGTGTGGGGCTGTCGCTGGCTTTGCTCACATTGGTAGCCGCCTTCACCGTGCTCACGGCCTGTTCACGTTCTGATGAGGGCAAACAACTTGCCACGTCCGTGCCCGTCACTCAGTCGCCGGTGACGACCGTCACCTGGTCCTTCTGGGGCGATCAATGGGAGGCGGCGGTTAATCAGCGTTTGGTGCGGGCGTTTGAGCGCGAGCACCCCGATATCCGCGTCGAGACGCAACACCGCCCCTGGGGCGAGTATTTCGAGTGGTTGAAAGCCGAGTGGAAGGCTGGCCGCTCACCCGATGTGATGTTCCTCAATTACATTCCGACATACGTTGCGATGGGCGAGTTGGAGTCACTGGACACGTACATTCAGCGAGATGGGGTTGCACTAGGCGATTTCTACCAGGCGTTGATCGAGGGCTTTCGCGTGCAGGGCCGGCTGTACGGGCTGCCGCGTGACAATGATACCAAAGTGATCTACTACAACCGCTCCCACTTCGCCGAGGCAGGCATCGCCGAGCCGGTTGCTGGTTGGACCTGGGATGATCTGCGGGCCGCCGCCCTTAAGCTCACCCGCGCCGACAGGCCATCGCCACGCTTCGGCTTTGGCTTCGAGCCGGATTACTGGTGGCTTGTATGGATGTGGCAGCGTGGCTGCGATGTACTCGACGACCCGATGCGACCCACGACCCAACGACTCGACTCACCCTCCTGCGTTGAAGCGCTCGAATTTCTCCAGAACTTGATCCACGCCGACCGCGTCACTCCCCCGCCCTCACAGCTCAACACCGACGACATCAACCGGCTGTTCCGCGATGGCCGGCTATCGATGGCGTTCGGCAACCACGCCTTGATCCCGTGGTTCGCGCAGACGCCGAACCTCTCGTGGGATGTTGCGCCGCTGCCGCGATCGGTGGCGCGGACCAATGTCGCCGGCGGCGCCGGGTTTACCATCGGGCGGCGGTCGACCAATAAGGCGGACGCCTGGACGCTGGTGCGCTTCCTCACCGGCCCCAAGGCGCAGGCGATGCTCGCCGAGTCGGGACTGATCACTCCAGCGCGCCGGTCGGTGCGTGAGGATAACATCTTTCTGCGCCAGCAACCGTATCGCGCCGATGTCTTCCTGGCCGAAACCGAGCTGGCCCGCCCCGTGCCCAATTTCCCCGGCGTCACCGAGATGGAAAAGGTGATGGGCCACGGACTCTCCCCGGTATGGCGCGGCGAGCGCGCGCCGGCCGACGCGTTACGCGAGCTGGCGCCGGACGTGCAGAAGGTGATTGATGGCTTGGCGCGGTAAGAGCGACGGCTGTACTTGATGATAGGAGAGACTCCGAGGCGTCGATGCGCGATTATGGTGAGATAGGCGCCGCGACCGTTCGCGATCGTCGTGGCTCCAGGGTCCACCCGAAGGTACTGCTATGAACCGGCCCCGACGCATCCTTCGCAGACTGACCCCGCGGGCGCTCAGGCGCAGCATCGGTGCGCGGGTGCTGATGGGGTTCGCGCTCACGGCCGCGCTCACCGTGGTGGTGGCGTTCGTCTCGCTGTGGTACAGCTCCGACGCCGGGCGTGGTCTCGCCCGTGTGACCGAGCGTGACCGCGCCATCGGCGCCGATTTTCGGGACATTGAGGCTGCCGTTGAGCAACAGAGCGGCGCGGTCCAGAACTTCCTGCTCTCCGGCGACGACCGCGACCTCGGCGCCCGCAACGCCGGTCGCGATCGCTTCTACACGGCGCTTGATCGTCTCCAGGTGAGCCTACCCGCCGAAGAGCGCGGCGCCGCACTCGAGGAGTTACGCCATCAGGCACAGGCGTTCGACGAGATCGCCCTCGAGGAGATTGCCCTCTCCGAGCAGGGCTGGGGCCGATCGGCCAATTTCTTGTGGCGCACCGATGGCCAAAAGGTCAAGCAAGATCTGCTCGCCGCGATCAAGCGGCAGGTAGACGAGCACAACGCCGGCATCGATCGCGAAATCGACGCCTCCCGCGCCCACCTGAGATTCGTGTACGGTGTGGCATTGCTGCTGGTGACGCTGGCGGCGGCGATAGCCTGCGTGGTTGGCATGACGATCACGCGGGCGGTGACGGAACCGGTGCGCAACTTGATGCAGGTGGCGGCCGCCGTACGCGGCGGCGACTATTCCGTCCGCACACCAGTACGCGGCGAGGACGAACTGGCCGTGCTGTCGCTCTCGATGAATGCGATGGTGCACAGCCTCGCCGCGTCGCGGGCAGAGCTTGAGCATGCCCTCGCCGACACCGAGCGCTCGGAGGAGCGCTACCGCATCCTCACCGAGAATGCGAACGACATCATCTACGCGCTTGATCGCGAGAACCGGATCACGTTCGTCAACCCGGCGGTTCGCCACGTTCTCGGCTATGAGCCTGACGAGATTGCCGGCCGGCCCGCGACGGTGCTGTTGACCGAGCGGACCGAGAACCAGCTCGCGGACCAAGGCATTCCCGGTGGACAACGGCCGGACCGGTTCACCGCCGACATCGAGCTGATCGCCAAGGACGGCCGGGTGGTGCCGATGGAGATCAGCAGTTCGGTGATGTACGTGGGCGGTGAGGCGGTGGGAGTGCAGGGTATCGCGCGTGACATGACCGAGCGCCACGCGATGGAGCAGGAGCTACGCCGCCTCCACGGACAGGGGCAGCGCCGGGTCGATCAATTGCTGACACTGAACGAGGTCGGACGCAATATCGCCGCGCTCCAGCCGGTAGACACGCTCCTGCCGCACCTCGCCCAGACTCTCGGCCGTACCTTCGGCTACCACCACGTTCGCATCTTACTGGTCAATGAAGGCGCGCGCCCCTACACCGCGGGCGCCTGGCATAAAGAGCACATGGGCAGCATGCTGGCGGAGGATGACCGCTCGGTATTCGAGGACGGCGAGGTGTCGCCCCTGGCGATACGCGCCATGGAGGGCGACGCCGGCTTTGTCGCCGGCAGCGGCCGCCCCGAGGA
>JBBQJF010000195.1:0-9586 GCA_038325665.1 Dehalococcoidia bacterium
CTGGGAAGAAGCACGAGCGGCATGGACTGATGAGCATCTGGTACGCGTTCAGCCATCAGCGATCGGCAGTCAGCCCGCTGGCTCGTCGTTAGGATGCGCGGCCAACAGCGCCCGCGCCCACGTCATGGTAGCTGACCGTGAGCGCTCGGGCGCTGACGGCTGACCGCTTACTAACATATGGTCTATCAGGCGACAGAACTGGGGCGCGTGCTCATCAGCCGGGATGAAGATAGGCTGGTCGTTGCCGATCTCTGGTGTCGTGCGGGTCGGAACATCGCGGATTTGGTGTATTATCCCCCGTCCTATCGAGCCATCGGTCCCGCTATCGAGGACCTCTGGCTGGTAGCCATGGCTGGACCCCCCCATATGACGGGTCATCGTGTCCTCTATCTGCCTCTTCGCTACCCGCTCGAACTTGCTCAAAGGATTTAGGAATCCATGCGCATCGATGCCCATGTCCATCTTCAGCCGCACGGTGAGTCGCCACCGGTGGACCGCGCCCGTATCGAGCTGTACGTCGCGTATGCGCGGCGGAACGGTGTGGACGTGGTGGTGTTCACCGAGCACCTCTTCCGGTTCCATGAGGCGTACGATGTACTCACCGGCTGGTGGGACGCCGACCCAAACCCGACGCTGTCGGCGATGACCAAGGCATACTGGCTCGACCACGTCAATCTCTCGCTACCCGCCTATGTGCGCCTGATCGAGGAGGCGAAGTCGGATGGCCTGCCCGTGCGGCTCGGCCTGGAGATGGATTGGATCCCCGGCCGCGCGGACGACTTGCGCCGGCTGCTGGCGCCCTACGCGTGGGACTGCGTGCTCGGCTCGGTCCATTGGCTGGGTGCGTTTGGGCTTGATGACGAGCAATTCCTGCCCGAATGGGACCGTCGCGAGGTGGCAGCGGTGTGGGAGGACTACGGCCGGCTGGTCGAGGAACTCGCCGATGCGCGGCTGGTCGATGTGCTCGCCCACCCTGATGTCGCCAAGGTCTTTGGCCGCCGCCCCGCCGACGAATCGGGGCTGCACCGACGCCTGGTGAGCGCCGCCGCGCGCAATGGCCTCGCGCTGGAGATCAACACCAATGGACTGCGTAAGCCGGTGGGCGAGATGTACCCCCACCCGGATGTGCTGCGCGCCGCCCGCCTCGCCGGTGTGCCCGTTACCCTCGCCTCCGATGCGCATATCCCCGAACGGTTGGGGGCATGGTTCGTCCAGGCGATCGCCGCTGCCCGCGCCGCCGGATACGATACATACACGGCATTCGAGCGCAGGACACGTCGCGACGTGCCCTTCTCCCCGTGACATGCCGCCGTGGTGGTGGCGATGGACCTCACAACCTTCGAGCAACTCCTCGCGCCCGAGGGCCAGGCACTGCTGGCACGAGCAGCGGCGCAGCCGGATCTGCGTGACGAGACGATTCTGCGCCACCTGACGGCGTTGCGGCGTGAGGCCGCGCCCGATCTGGCGACCGCCGTGGTCGAGACGCTTCTGCTCCGCCGCCGGGCCGCCGTCAAGTTCGAGCGCGCCGTGGCGATGTATTTTATCCGGGAGGCGTTGGAGCAGGCGTCGGCGGAGGTGGTCGCCCGCTACCGCGCCCGTCGCTTTGCCGGCCACCCGGCGGTCTCGGACCTGGGCTGCGGCATTGGCGGGGATACCATCGCGCTGGCGGGCGTCGTCCCCACCGTCATGGCGGTAGACCGCGACCCGCTGCGTCTGGCGATGGCGCGCGCAAATGTACGGGCATACGGCGTCGAGGAGCGCGTTCGGCTCCTCGACGCGGATTTGCACGAGACCAAACCGCCGGCGGCGGCCGCCTTTTTCGACCCGGCGCGACGTACCAAGGACGGCCGGCGCGTATTCAGCATCACGGGATACGAGCCTCCGCTATCACTGGTGGGCACATGGCTGCCCGTATGCCCCGCGGTGGGCGTGAAGATATCGCCCGGTGTCGATACACGGGAACTGGCGGCGCTCGGGCTTGACGCCGAGGTCGAGTTCATCTCGGTGGCCGGGGAACTGCGTGAGGCGGCGCTGTGGTTCGGTCCGCTCCGCGACGCCGCCTCCGACGGCCGCCACGCCGCCCGCCGCGCCACGCTGCTCCCCGAAGGACACACGCTGACAGATGCCGGGGCGCCACCCGCCGCGGTGATGCCGCCCGGCCGGTTTCTTTTGGAGCCGGATGCCGCTATCTACCGTGCCGGGCTGCTGGCCGAGCTGGCCGGCATGCTGAGCGCCTGGCAGATCGACCGCGACATCGCCTACCTGAGCACGGACGCCGCGCCCCACACGCCTTTTGCACGGGCATGGCCGGTCGAAGATGTGCTGCCGTTCAGCGTCAAGGGTGTGCGCCGCCGCCTGCGCGAGTTGCGCGTCGGCGTGGTAGTGGTGAAGAAGCGCGGCTCGCCACTCGATCCGCAAGAGTTCGAGCGGATGTTGCGACTCGATGGCCCGGAACGGCGAACAGTGGTGCTAACCCGCGCCGCCGGCCGCCCGGTCGCGATCATCTGTGGCGACCCACTGCCATCCGCCACGCGGGTGTCACCACACGACAGCGGCCGATGCCCGGCAGAGTGAACCGCGTCTCGACGACTTCCACACGGCGACGCCGTACACTTATGGGGCGGTTCAGACGGGCCGGCGATCAGCGGAGCGAGGGATGCAATGGACCCGGAGGTGATCGGGCGCTACCGGGTGATCGGCGCGGTCGGCGCCGGCGGCTTCGCGACGGTCTATCGCGCCCACGACCCCGCGCTCGACCGCGAGGTGGCCGTCAAGCTCCTGCACCCGCATTTGTCGCGGAATGCCGGCACACGCGAGCGGTTCGTGCGCGAGGGGCGCAGCCTCGCGCGGGTCCATCACCCAAACATCGTGCAGGTGTTCGATAGCGGTGACTCCGAGGCCGGCGCCTATCTGGCGATGGAGTTCGTCCCCGGTCAGTCACTCGAGGAGATCGCGTCCGAGCGTTCACTACCACTCGCGGAGCTGGCCGCGATCATACGCCAAGTGGCCGCCGCGATTGAGGCCATCCACGCCGCTGGTCTGGTTCACCGCGACATTAAGCCCGCCAATATCCTGATCACCGACCACGGTCGGGCGGTACTGCTCGACCTAGGCATCGCCCGCTCCACCGAGGGCACGGCATTCACCGCGACGGGCATGCTCGTCGGCACGCCTGGCTACCTCGCCCCCGAGCAGGTGGAGGGTGGGATCGGCGTCGGCCCGTGGACTGATGTCTATCAGCTCGGCGCGACGGTGTACGCCTTGCTCACCGGCCGGCCGCCGTTCGAGGGTGATACCTCGCAGGTGTTGTATGCGATCGTGAACCGGGCGCCACCGGACCTGGGCGACGCACGCCCCGACCTGCCCCGCCCGTTGCTGGCCGCTGTCTCGCTCGCGATGGCGAAGAATCCTGCCCACCGTCCCGCGCGGCCGAGCGAGTTCGCCGCCGCTCTCGATGGCAGTTTGGACGCGTTCACGCGGGTGCTGCAACCCCCGTCGCTGCCACCGCTTCCCGCGCCGTCCCCTGGGCAGACGCCGGCGCCTTATTGGGCGTCACCCCTACCGCAATCGATCTCGGAGCAGGTCACGCCCCCGGCGATATACCGGTCCCCCTCGCTGGCTCCGCCGGAACCAGCAGCGAGGCCTCGAACCGCCAGCGCGGCAGAACCTGCCGTGGCCGCGCCGTCCATGGAACACTTACACCCACCCGGCAGGGGATGGTGGCCGCTGGCGCTGGCGGCCGGCATCGTGGGTCTGCTGGTAATCGGTGGTGCGCTCGCGCTGAGGGGCGGCAACGACAACGGGCGACCGGCAGATCAGGTGCGCGACGCGACCTCAGCGTCAACGATGGCGGCATCCGCGACCGCCTCGGGCACGCCCGTGCCGGCCACGGTGGTGGCGGCGAGCGCCGTCCCCACGGCGTCACCGACACGGGCGGCCCCGACGCCGGTGCGGATCGCGATGCCCACCGAGCCGGCGCGGCGCATCCCTATTCCCGATGGCATGGACCCGAATGAGCGGGCGGTGCTCGCCGTGCTCAACCTCAACGGCTCGACGTACATTGCCGCGATGCGCGGTCCGGACGAGGGGCCGTTACGCGACATCTTCACCGGCCCCGCCTTCGAGCAGTACGCGAAGTTCGTGGCCGATTTGCGTGCTGCCGGTCACTACGAGGTCGATGAGCTGGTCACGATCTCGCTCACCGGGTTCGTCATGGACGGGCCGGACGCGGCCCGTGCCACCACGATCGAGCGCTGGCGGGCCGAACTGTACGAGCGCGACAGCGGCCGCCGGTTGCGCGGGAACGAAACCGTCTACACCGAAGAGTACCGGTTCGTGCGCCGCGATGGGCAATGGTTGATCCACACGAACATCTACGCCGTGGTCAGCGCTACCCCGAACTGAGGCGACGTGGAGCGGATGAGCGCGGAAGCTCATTAGATCACACTCTGCTCACGCAGTCGCGCGATGTCGTCCCACGAGTAGCCCAGTTGGACCAGATAGTGCTCGGTATGCTGACCGAGTTCCGGCGGCGGACCCTGCGGCTCGGTCGGTTGGCGGCCGAACTGAATCGGCGAACCGGCGACGCGGATCGTGCCGTAGACCGGGTGAGGCAGTTCGGTCACATAGCCGTTGCTCCAGGCCTGCGGGTCGTTCACCACATCCGCGTAGTTCTGCACCGGCGCGCCGATGATGTCGTACTTGACGAACAGCTCGATCCAATGGCCGGTCTTTTCCTCGCGAAAGCCCTTCTCCAACGTCTCAAAGATCGTCGCGATGTTGGCGGCGCGGGCCGCGTCGGTGGGATACGCCTCGGCGAGATGGTGGAGGCCCATCAATTGGCACAGGGCGGCAAAGCGCGGCGCGTTGACGCCTCCGACCACGAGCCAGCCGTCGGCCGTTTGGAATGACCGCCACACTCCGCGCGGTGTGATCAAGGGGTGTCCCTGACCGGCGCGCCCGGAAGTCTGACCGAGCATCGAGCAGGTGTCCAGCTCCCACGATTGGAGCGCGACCTGCGCGCCGTACAGCGAGACATCGACCTGCTCGCCCTCGCCGGTGCGCCCGCGCTTGACCAGCGCCGCGAGGATGCCGGCGCATAGATACATCGCACCAGTCTGATCGGCGATGGCCGCGCCGGCCGGCATCGGCGGTCCGCCCTCCGGCCCGTTCACTGCCATCATGCCGCCCATCGCTTGGCCGACGATGTCGAGACCTGGCCGGCGCGCCTGCTCACCCAGCGGACCGAACGCCGAGGCGCAGGCGTAGATGATCGCGGGGTTCACGGACTTCATGTCCGCGTAGCCAAGCCCAAGCTTCTCCATGACCCCCGGGCGCATGTTGCTGACCACCACATCGACCCGCTCGACGAAACGCATTACGACCTCGCGCCCCTCGGGGCGGCGAACGTCGAGCGTGACGCTATTCTTGCCGCGATCATGCGCGACGAAGTACGGCACTGGTTGGGGCATTCCGCTCGCCGCCCACCGGCCGCGCTCGCCTTCTAGGCTCTCGATCTTGATGATCTCGGCGCCCATGTCCGAGAGCATCACCGTCGCGTACGGGCCTTGCTGCGCCCATGTGAAATCGAGGATGCGGATACCGTCGAGCGGTCGAGCCATGAGCTGTCTCCTGTTAGTCCTGCAACTGGGCCATGATCTCGGCGACCGCGACGCGGAAGCCGGGCAGCACCGCGCCGCCGTCCAGACTGTCGCCCACCCGCAGCGTCACGTCGTCGTGGTTGGGCGAGAACACGGTGATGGTTTCCTCACGCGCATCGACCACCCACACCAGCCGCACCCCGTGGCGCAGGTAGAACTGGAGCTTCTGGGCGAACCGCTTGGCGTTCTGGTTGCGCGAGAGCACCTCGACCACCAGGTCGGGGGCGGTGCGCACGTACTGGTTGACGCGGGCGTCGCCGGGGGGCATGCGCGCGAAGGAGACGTAGACCACATCGGGCACGTAGGCGCGCCGCCCGCCCTCCGGCCCAAAGATGCACCGCCACTCGGTTCGCACCCGGCCAATGCCCGCCGCCTTCACGAACTGGAGCAGCAGCGCACCCAGATAGAGCTGGATGATCCCATGTGCGTTGTCGGGCATCGGTTTTCGGGTCACCTCGCCGCACACGTACTCGCTCGCCGGTTTCGTGTCCGACGCCGCGAGGAACTCTTCAAGGGAAAGGTGCACCTTCGTCGTCATCAGCGCGCGTCCCTATTCCTGCAACTGGGCCATGATCTCGGCGACCGCGACGCGGAAGCCGGGCAGCACCGCGCCGCCGTCCAGACGGTCGCCCACCCGCAGCGTCACGTCGTCGTGGTCGGGCGAGAACACGGTGATGGTTTCCTCGCGCGCATCGACCACCCACACCAGCCGCACCCCGTGGCGCAGGTAGAACCCCAGCTTCTGGGCGAACCGCTTGGCGTTCTGGTTGCGCGAGAGCACCTCGACCACCAAGTCGGGGGCGGTGCGCACGTACTGGTTGACGCGGGCGTCGCCGGGGGGCATGCGCGCGAAGGAGACGTAGACCACATCGGGCACGTAGGCGCGCCGCCCACCCTCCGGCCCAAAGATGCACCGCCACTCGACCCGTGCGCGCCCCAGCTCCTTCCCCTGGAGGAATTGGTGCAGCAGCAGGTTGATATAGAACTGGAGTGTCGCGTGCGCGTTGTCGGGCATGGGCTTGTGTGATACCTCCCCACATACCCATTCCCGCGCCGGCTTCGTGTCCGGGGCCGCGAGGAACTCGTCGAGCGAGAGGCCGGTCTTCAACGCCATGGCGCTACCTTCGGAACAGAGCGCGGTGAGGACGACGCACCCGACCGCCTCGTTAGCGGGGATGGGCCATCTGTCCGGTGGCGCGGGGGCAGTCAGGCGGCGAAGGGGTCACCTCACCGCGGATCGGCGCACGCTGTCGCGTTCATGATAAAGGAAGAGGGCCGGCCGCGCCGCCGCGCACCGCCTTCCTGACCAACTGCCCATGGGAGACAAATCGACCAGGGGCGACCCGTCGGGCCGCCCCCATGCGCGGTATCCCGGCTACGTCGTCAGCCAGCGGAACTCCTGCGGCTTGCGGCTGGCGCGGTTCGAGATGGCGATGTTGACGATCGATGGTCCGCCCGAGTTGATCGCCTTCTCCAAGGCGGGCTGCAACTCGGCCGACTCCTTCACGTAGTAGCCTTGACCGCCGAACGCCTCGATCATCTTTTCGTAGCGGGCGTTGGGCGTGTAGGCGTTCGGCGGGAGCGGCTTGCCAGGCTCGAATTCCGTGGGGCCGCCGCCGATACCGTTGTTGTTGATGATGATAAAGGTGATCGGCAGCTTGTAGCGGCAGGCCGTCTCGATCTCCATGCCGCTGAAGCCGAACGCGGAGTCGCCCTCGACGCAGATCACCCGCCGATCAGGGTTGGTCACGGCCGCGGCGATCGCGAAGCCCAGCCCCACGCCCATCGTGCCGAAGGTGCCGGCGTCCAACCGCGAGCGCGCCTCGAAGTTCGGCAGCACCGCGCGGCCGATGTCCATCGTGTTCGCGCCTTCGCTGGCGATGATCGCGTCACGCGGGATCATGTCGCGGATCGTGCTGAGCACATGATAGTAGTTCATCGGCGAACTATCGTCGTTCATCATCGCCTCGGTGGTGGTGCGGTTCTCCTCCACCTTGTTGGCGATGCCGGTGCGCCACGTCGTCTCGGCCGGGTACTGCCACGGGTCGCTCTCGATCACGCGGTTGACCTGGCGCATCACCGCCTGACCGTCGCCGATCAGCGCTGCCTCGGTCGGTACGTTCGTGCCGATCTCCTCGGGGGAGATATCGAGCTGTATCACCCGCACATTCGGAGCGAACCGCGGCGGCAGACCAAAGTGCAAAATCCAGTTCAGCCGCGCGCCCAGCAGCATGATCACGTCCGCGTTCTGAATCGCGTACGAGCGGGCGGCGGCCACCGAGAGGGGATGGTCATCGGGCACGACACCCTTACCCATCGGCGTCGCCAGGAAGGGAAGTTGAGTGCGCTCGATGAACTGCCGCACCTCGTCCTCGGCGCGTGACCACGCCATGCCCTTGCCGACGATCACCAGCGGTCGCTCCGCCGACTTGAGCACGGCCACCGCCGCATCGACATCCTCGGGCAGCGCCTGGGTGCGCGGCGGCGGCGGCACGGCGCCCTTCATCTCGACCGTGTCCTCTTCCACCTCGCCCCGGATCACATCGTCGGGCATGTCGAGGTAAGCCGCGCCCGGCCGGCCGTAAATGGTGGTGCGTACCGCCTGCTCGACGTAGAAGGGGATGCGGGCGACGTGCTCGACAGCGTGCGCGTACTTACAGAAGGGCAGCGCCGCCTGCACCTGCGGCGCCTCTTGGAAGGCGCCCATGCCGTTTTGGTATGTGGGCGAGGCGCCGCCGATCAGGATCATCGGCCAGCAGTTTGATTGCGCGTTCGCCAGTCCCGCGAGGGCATGGACAACGCCCGGCCCGGATACCACCAGACACGCCTGCGGCCGGCCGGTAAGGTATCCGGCGGCATGGGCCGCGTAGGAGGCAGCCTGCTCGTTGCGCATGCCGATGTAGGTGATGCCGGCGCGTTGGGCCGCGGCCGCGATCGGCTGTACCGGAAAGCCGACGATGCCGAACATGTACTCCACACCCTGCTGCTTGAGGCAGCGGGCCATCAAGGTTGCGCCATCGATTGTCGCCACTCTTCGCTCCTTTGAAATTGGGGAACCGAGCGTTCCCCAACCCCTTCCTGACGGGGGCGTTGCCCCCGGAACCCCTGGGGTGCCCACCAATTCCATGCGCTGGTGGTGACCGTGAGGTCATGGGCACTCCTTACTCAGTCTGCCGCGTCGACTCCGCGTGACCCGGCGGCGCGAGCGACGCGCCATGCATCGCGCATCACTCATTGCCTGCCGCCGGCCGATTGCTCCGACTGCGGATCAGCACGCCCCCGGCGTGAGCAATAGTGATACGTATGGCGCGAGCGGTCAAGGCAGCATCGGTGGGCAACGCGGGCTGCCCGCTCGTTCGGCGCACACAGCGGGTAAGTGCCACCCCTGATAGCATTCATCCAGTCGCACCCGGAGGAGAGGCCATGACCCAAGCAAAGGCCCTTTACCGAGTCTGGTCGCCATCGCCGCTGCCGGACATGCTGATACCCGCTGGGCGGTACGCGTGTGGCCCGAGGGTGATTATGCGATCCATGCGATAGGATGACCCGCCGTGACGCTTCTCCAACTGCCCGTCACACGGGGTGACGTTCAGCGTGTCGTTGATGACGTGGTTCGCCTATTCCGTCCGCGACGTGTCGTGCTGTTCGGCTCGTACGCGTACGGACATCCGACGCGCGATAGCGACGTTGATTTGCTCGTGATCATGGAGACCTCGTTGCGGTCGGTCGATCAGGCCGTGGCGATCCGTGACGCCGTAGACTTCACCTTCCCCACCGATCTGCTCGTCCGCACGCCGGGACAGATTGAGGAACGGCTGGCGTTGCGTGACCCATTTGTTCAGGAGATCCTCACGAGAGGCATCGTGCTTTATGATGCGGCTGACCGAGGAGTGGGTCGCCAAGGCCGAGGATGACCTCACCGTGGT
>JBBQJF010000196.1:0-9580 GCA_038325665.1 Dehalococcoidia bacterium
ATCCCGCCAACGCCGCCCTCACCCATGAGATCGCCGGCAAGACCGCCCTCGGCATCCTCGGTGAGGAGCCGCGCTGGGGGTAGCGGGCGTCCCCGTGTGTCGCGCTGCGCGCGCCTCGACTATGAGGCGCGCGCTACTAGAAAGACGGCGTGACGAGGATGTCGGGTCGGATAGAGCTACCAGTCATTCATACGAGATAAAGGAGCGACAACCATGCCACGCGTCATGAAGTCCGTAATTCGGCCGCGTCTCGCCCTGCCGGCGCTGTTCGCGGCCGCCCTGCTCACGATAATCGGTGTCCACTATACCGGTAGCGCGCGTGCGGCACAGGGGGCAGCCCCGCGGGCGGTGTCCGCCGCCCCGGCCGCCCAGCAGCCGCCCGCGCTCGAGCGGTTCGCCGTTTACGGCCTGCCCGCCGGCAAGGCCACCGGCAATCCGGTCCATGTCACGTTTCCGGCCGGCACCAACCTCAAGCATGTCCACGGCGGTCCGACCTTCGTCTATGTGATCAGCGGCTCGCTTACGATCATCGAGTCGAACGGCATGACACAGACCTACAGCGCCGGGATGTTCTTCTCGGAAGGACCAGGGCACATCCACACCGTGGTCGTCCCCCAGAGCGCCGAGGTGTTCTACCTCCAGTTCCTGCCCCCCGATGCCGAGGACACCATCCCAGTGCAGTAATAGGAAGCACGGTGCGTCGTCCGGCGGCGTGCCGCGCATCCGTTGCTATCGCCTCTGGGTGCTCGGCTATCCCGCCGTTCATGACTGTGCCCGGCGGCCGATGAACGACATAGCTGCAATCCCCTCGTCAACAGGCGCTCCCCACATCCGCCAGAATAACCGACGGGAATGTGGCGACCTCGGGGGTGTTGACGGGCGGCTGACTCGCAAGCCAAGGCAGTGCTACGCCTTGGCACATGACCTGAGAAACGACCGGAGAGATCCAACATGAAGACGAAACTCATTGCAATCGTCGGCCTGGTGGCCCTGTCGATGTTCGCTGTGGCCTTCGTTGCGCGGCCGGGGCGAACGCAGGCGCAGTACACCGATGGGCCAGTGGCCCCGCTCGTCACCGCGGTTCGGACCGCAACGGAGCAATTCAAGAATGCCGACGCGGCGACGTCGGCCGGCTATGCACTCCTCCATGGTTGCGTCAGTGGACCACAGGAGGGGGCAATGGGCATCCATCTCGCCAACGGCGGCCTGGTCGGCGACGGCATGCTCGACCCAACGCGCCCGGAGGCGCTGCTATACGAGGTCCGCAACGGGCGGCATGAGCTACTCGGCGTAGAGTATGTCGTGCTCGCCGAGGCCTGGCACGCCCGCAACGAGGCGCCGCCCGTGCTGATGGGACAATTGTTCAACTACGTCAGCAGCCCCAACCGCTTCGGCCTCCCGCCGTTCTACGAGCTGCACGTGTGGGCGTGGAAGGCCAACCCCCGGGGCACGTTCGCGGACTTTAATCCGAACGTTACGTGCGAGCAGTTTACCCTGGACAGCGCACCCCACGACGCACATCGCTAGCGTGCCCGCCGTGTCATCTCAAATCAAGGTGGCCCACCGGCGGACCCACGAACTTGATTCTTCAATACGTGAACACCGCACACGCGCCGGGAGATGTGCTGGTCCCCCGGCGCGTGTGCGCTCATGAGACGCGCGGGGGGCGTTCGGAGAAAGGATGATGTGAGATGATCAGGCTGATTGCACTCGGTTGCCTGATGGCAGTGGCTATGGTTGCCGCCCCGGCCGTCGGGGCGCGGCCCACGCCAATGACCATGTCGGACGCCCTCCAGGCGCCGGATGGCAACACCATAATCTTCACGACATTCGCGACCGGTGTGCAGATTTACACCTGCACGGCCCGACCTGATGCGCCAGACACCCACGCGTGGACGTTCAAGGCGCCCGAGGCGGTGCTGTGGAACGACGCGGGTGAGCAGGTGGGCCGCCACTTCGCCGGACCGAGCTGGCAGGGCAATGACGGCAGCACGGTGGTCGGTGAGGTGGTGGCGCGCGCCGACGCGGCCGGCCCGGACGCGATTCCCTGGTTGCTGCTCAAGGCGAAGTCCCGCGATGGCGCCGGGATCTTTAGCAGCGTCACGTACATCCAGCGATTGGAGACCGCTGGCGGCGTCGCGCCCGTCGAGGGCTGCGACCAGGCGGCGGCGGGCGTCGAGCGCGCGGTCCCCTACAGCGCGACCTACGTGTTCTATGCCGGCGTGGTCCAGTAGGGCCACCTCACGCACGACTTGCACACCTTCTTTTCCTCACACAAGCACGCGTACATGGAACCCATCCCTCGACCGGCCGGCTGCTGCCGGCGCTGCCGAAGGATGGGTTCAGGCCGGGTTGCTTGACCGATGACCAACAGGAGATCAAATCCATGAACTCGCATGTATCCCGGCCACGCCGGCGGACACGTATTCTCGCGGGGCTCATCACCGCGACGGCGCTCGGCCTCGGCATGGCGACCTCGGTGAGCGCACAGAGTAAGGCCGCGGAGATTTCCGCCACCTTCGAGCCCGTGGCGGGGGTGTTGACCGTGCGCGGCAGAGCCGCGGACAACGTCATTACGGTCAGTCGGGACGCGACCGGGAACATCCTGGTCAATGACGGCGCGGTCGCGATCAATGGCGGCACGCCGACCGTCGCGAACACGACCCTCGTCCGCGTTCTCGGCGGCCCCGGTAATGACCAGATCACTATCCTCGATAACGGCAATGCCCCCCTGCCGCCCGCGTACGTTGAGGGCGGCGCCGGGAACGACACGCTGATCGGTGGCTCGGGCGCCGACGATCTCGATGGCGGCGCGGGCGATGACACCCTGCAGGGCAGGGATGGCGACGACCTGCTGAAGGGTGGCCCCGGTGAGGACACGATAATCGGCGGCCGCGGCGCCGATACGATGCTCGGCGGCGTCGGCAGTGACCAGTTCCCCTGGAACCCCGGTGATGGCAGCGATGTCATCGACGGCCAGGGGGGCGTCGATACGATGCTCTTCAACGGCAGCAACGCGAACGAGCGCATCGACCTATCGGCGAGCGGTGGGCATGTGCGCTTCACCCGCGATGTGGCCGCCATTGTGATGGACCTCACCAATGTACAACAGGTGATGTTCCAGGCTTTCGGCGGCGCCGACACCATCACCGTCAACGATCTCGGCGGCACCGACCTCAAGGGTGTCACGCTCAACCTGGCGGCCGTGGGTGGCGCGGGCGATGGCCAGGCTGATACGGTCATCGTCAACGGCACCGACCGCGACGACATGATCGCGGTCAGTGGGTCGCGGACGGCGGGCGTGACGGTATCAGGCCTGGCGGCCAAGGTCACGATCGTGGGCGGCGAGGCCACGGGCGACCAGATCGTGATCAACGGGCTGGCTGGGACGGACTCCGTTGAGACCAACGGCGGCGCCGCCGCCGACACCTTCACTGTCACCGCCAATGGCACGCGAGTGCGGGTGGGCCGTATCAGCCCGGACCCGCTCGAATTCGACATCGCCGTCGAGAGCCTGACAGTGCACGGCAACGGTGGCGACGACACCATCACGGCCGGCAACGGCCTCGCCGCGCTTACCCAGCTCACGCTCGACGGCGGCCCCGGCAACGACATCCTCACCGGCGGGGATGGCGCGGACCTGCTGATTGGCGGCCCCGGCAACGACACCCTCACCGGCGGACGGGGTATCGACACGGTGCGTGGCGGCGCCGGCGACGACACCCTCGTCTGGAATCCCGGCGACGGCAATGATGTGGTCGAGGGTCAGGCCGGCCACGACACCCTGCTCTTCAATGGCAGCAACGCGAACGAACGCATCGACGTGTCGGCGGACGGTAGGCGGGTGCGCTTCACCCGCGACGTGGCTGCCATTGTCATGGATGTCGATGGTGTTGAGGAGGTGACCTTCACCGCCCGCGGCGGCAGCGACACGATGACGGTCCATGATCTCAAGGGCACCGACGTCAGGCGGGTCACGCTCAACCTGGAGAGCCTGCCGGGCAGCGGCGCTGGCGACGGCCAGGCCGACACGGTGATCGTCAACGGCACGACCCGCAAGGATGCTGTCACCATCAGCGGCTCCGGCGCCAGCTATGCGGTGGCCGGCCTCACCGCGCTCGTGCAGGTGAACGGCTCCGAGGGGGCCAACGACCGGCTCGTCGTCAACGCGCTGGCCGGTGACGACATCGTCGACGCGTCGGCCCTCCCTGCCGGCATCGTGAGGCTGACGGTGGACGGCGGCGATGGCGACGACGTGCTCACCGGCAGCGCCGGCGACGACACCCTCATCGGCGGTCTCGGCGACGACGTGCTCACCGGCGGTCCCGGCAATGACACGCTGGACGGCGGCCCCGGCGCTAACATCGTCATCCAATAGCAGTGGGAGGGCGGCGGGAGGGGTGCACTGATCAGCCATCACGATCAGTCGCCGTCCGCCGCTCACTCCCTCCATGGCGCATGGTGTACACGGTCGCCGGTCCTTGACAGGCGCGCTTCCTGATGGCTTGATAAAGCTATGCAGATAACGATTGACCTGCCCGATGACCTGCTGCGACGCGTGACCGCGCGGGCCGCCCGCGAGGGCTGACGCTCACCGAGCTGATTGCCCACCTGGTGGAGTCCGGCATGCAGCAGGCCGCGCCGCCGGCCGCCGCCGTTCCGCGCCCCCGCCGCGGCCGCGTGGCTCCAGATCACGTTCACGCCGTGCCGGCCCGTCGCTACTGGGAGCATGAGTCGGCCGTGCAAGTAGCGTTCTGCCGTGTCACCGCACTGGCCTTTCTCCGCCCCCTGACCAATCCCCACATCATGCAACATGGCGTTGTAACCGGCCGCGAAGCATGGGACATCTCCATGCAATGGCGGGCCATGCCGGAGGTGGTCTTTCTCGCCGACCCGGAGGGGACTGACGACCGACTCCACCGCCTCAGCCGCACCGTCGCCATCGGCGACCACCGGCTCGTCACCTTCGACCGCGACTTCGCCCGCTTTCCCGGACTCTCCCTGCCGCGGTTGCAGGGCTGATGATGATTGCACCGCGATACGCCGCATCGGCCCGCCATGTTCCGGGTCGGCATCCGAGGCCTGTTCCCGCTCAGTTGGGTACACTGGCGCGGACGTCGCAAGCCAACCAGACCAGGAGCACCAGGATGCCGGAAGACTCAACGCACGAGAGCTGGAAGCCCGGAATGCCGTTTGACCGCGCCGTGGAGGAGATCGCGTACATCAAGGGACTCGCCGGCGAGATGGGCGGACCCGAACGCGTCAAGCGCCAGCACGACGGCGGGCGCTACACGATCCGCGAGCGCGTCGAGAAGTTCGTTGACGCGGGCAGCTTCATCGAGGCCGGCCCGCTGGTCGGCGCCGCCGAGTACGACGCGGAGGGCAATCTCACCGGCTTCACGCCGGGCGCGTATGTGATGGGTCTTGCCGAGGTGAACGGCCGGCCGGTTGCGATCGGCGGCGACGACTTCACGATCTCCGGCGGCAGCCCGCACAACGTCCATAAGGGCGCGGCGCAATTCACCCAGCCGCTGGCGTTGCAGTACGGCATCCCGTACATCCAACTGATCGAGGGTGTCGGTCACAGCTCGAAGTCGGACGAGTCGCAGGGCCACATGGGTCTGCCGGGCGGGGCGCAGTGGTACCGGCACGCCCGCCTGCTGGCGCGGGTGCCGGTCGCGGCCGGGATCATGGGTTCCGTCGCGGGCGCGCCGGCGGCCTACGCGCTCATGTCGCACTTCACGGTGATGATCAAGGGCCAGTCACAGATCTTCCCCTCCGGCCCGCCGGTGGTGAAGCGGGCGATCAGCGAGGACATCAGCAAAGAGGACCTCGGCGGCGCGAAGATGCATGTCCACGACAGCGGTCAGGTGGACAACGAGGCGGAGAACGAAGAGGACGCCTTCGACCAGATCAAGGCATTCCTCTCCTACCTGCCCAATACGACCAACGATGTTGCCCCACGCGTCGCCACCGGCGATGACCCGAACCGGCGCGTCGAGGACTTGCTGACGATCATGCCGACGAACCGGAAGCGCGCGTACGATCCGCGCAAGTTGATCCGGCTGGTCGTCGATAACGGCGAGTTCTTCGAAATGCGGCGGTACTGGGGTGGTTCCCTGATCACCGGGTTCGCGCGGCTCGATGGCTACAGTGTCGGTGTGATGGGCAACGACCCGCTCGTGCTTGCCGGCGCCATGGATGGCGACGCCGCCGACAAGTACGCCCACTTCGTGGACCTGTGCGACACTTTCAACCTGCCGGTCGTGATCTTCCTCGATATGCCCGGGTTCATGCTCGGGTCGGGGGCGGAACGCAAGGCGACGATGCGGCGCGGCGTGCGGGCGCTGATCGCGAGCGCGGAGGCGCAGGTGCCCAAGGTCGAGTTCAATGTGAGAAAGTCCTACGGCGTGGCTGCCGACGCCCCCAACAGCCTCGGCCACCCGGACGGCCTCAACCTGCGCTTCGGCTGGCCGGCCGGCGAGTGGGGCGGCATCCCGATCGAGGGCGGTGTGGCGGCCGCGTACAAGCGCGAGATCGAGGCGGCACCGGACCCCGAGGCGCACCGCGAGATGATCGAGGAGCGGCTGCTTCGCCTGCGTTCGCCGATGAAGGCCGCCCACCACTTCGACGTGATTGACCTGATCGACCCACGCGATACCCGCCGGCTGGCCTGCACCTTCGTCAAGCTCGCCCAGCCGCTGCTGCACGAACTCGCCAAGCGGCCGAAGCGGGCCGTGCGGCCGTAATGAACTGGCTTGTCCGCGTCACCGCGAAGCGTCTGCGCCTAAATTAACCCGTGAGATCGCCAAGGAACTCGGAGGCCGGGCGGACGCCGGTCACCAGGAGGTAATCGCGGGCGCGCGTGCAGGCGACATATAGCAGGTGGCGCTCGGTGTTGTAGACCTCTTCCAGGTCAGCGTCATCGACCACGCCCTCAATGCGCGACTGCTGGGGAATGACCTCATCGTCGCAGGCCATCACGACCACGGAGCGGAACTCCAGTCCCTTGGCGAGGTGCATCGTGCCGATAGCGACATGACCACCCGCCGTTTCCACATGTTCGTCGAGCACCCGGCTCTGCAACCGTGCGCTCGCAACGGCCGCCCGAGCGCGCTCCAACTCCGCCTCCGAGCGGACGAAGACGCCGATCTCCTCCGGGGTCATCCCTTGCGCTGCGCGTTCCGCCAGCCACCCACCCACGGCCGTCCACTCGTCATCTTGATTCGTGAATACGCGCACAGCAGGGATGGGGCCGTTGAACACCGATATCGTGCCCCGCCGCTCCTCGACGTTGCCGTCCACATCGGCCACCTCCGGGCCGAGCAGACGATCGGCCCGTTGTCGGATCTGGTGCGAGGTGCGGTAGTTGATATGCAGGGTGCGGGCACGGCCGCGGATATCGACACCAAGCGATTTCCAGGAGAAGGGCTGCTGAAAGATGCGCTGGCCGAGATTGCCGGCGAAGAAGAGACCGTCGGGCCGGCCGGCGCCGAGAGCAGCGAGGAAGCGGAGCTGGGCCACGCCGACATCCTGCGCCTCATCCACCACCACGTAACCGAACGGCGAGGGCGCGGCTGACCCGAACTCAGCCGCAAGCCGGGTGAATATCCCGGCGTGGGTGACGAACCCATCAGAGTTCAACCGATTTCGGACGACATCGAACACGGACCAGAGCACCCGCCGTTGCGCCTCTGTCAGCCGAGTCTTGCGCCCCAACCGCCTGACATCGCGGTACGTCTCCCATCTGTCCAACTGCCACGCGTCCACCAGCCCATCCCACTCCGCCAGGAGAAAGCCCAGACCAAACTTCTGTTCCTCGACGGCTTGTGCTGCCGCTTCCATGTACTGTCGCACGGTCGCCGTGGAGGCGATGCGAGGCCGGCCGAAGCGTTGCCCGTACAGCCGCTCAGCGATCCCGTCGAGTGCGTGTACGTCGAGGCGTTCGGCCAGGCGCGGTTCGTTGCTGATCAATCGCCGCAGCCGGGCGCGCAGGGCATGGGCCAGGTTTTCGGAG
The DNA here is from genome assembly GCA_038325665.1 of Dehalococcoidia bacterium. Taxonomy (GTDB): domain Bacteria; phylum Chloroflexota; class Dehalococcoidia; order CAUJGQ01; family CAUJGQ01; genus CAUJGQ01. Next base: position 8,018 of record JBBQJF010000196.1, read on the forward strand.
AATGTGGCCAGAAGCACTCGGCTGTCAGGGTTGGCGCGGGCGAGGAACACCGCCCGGTGCAGGGCGACGATCGTTTTGCCGGTGCCGGCCGAGCCGGAGACACGGGCGGGACCGCTATAGTGACGTTCGACCAATTGCCGCTGCGCTGGATGGAGGAAGACCGTCCATTTGTCCCACGGAAAGTCGAGCGCGCGCTCCAGTTCCTCCACGTCGCGCATCACCCGGAAGCGGCGTTGGGCGTCGGGATGCGTGAACGGATCGGCGCCGCTGGCTACCGGCAGCGGCTCCCGAGGACGGCCGCCGGTGGCCAGCTCCACCAGCGCCTCGGCAGCCTCGGCAGGCAGATGATCGGCGAGTTCGAGGATGCTGTCCTCGGTGGCCGCGCGCACATCCGCCAGCCACTCCGCGGGCACACCGTGGCCGAGCAGTTGATCGTTCGTATAGCGCGCGAACAGCGGCGGTTTGACGGACGCTGGCCTTGGCCCCTCCCCATGGGCGGGGACGACGATCTCCCGCACCGTCTCCCGAATCTCCACCAATTGGGCGGCGCCCGTCTTGGGGTGCGTCTCCAGCCGCCGCCGCTCGGCCCAGTCGTAGGCTCGGTCGTGGTGATCGACGTAGCACAGCAGCAGGCTGCCCTCGGTGCGGTGCACGATCAGGCGGATGTCGCTGCTGACGCGTACCGACCAGAAGTTCTTGTCGCGTGCCTTATCGAGCTTGTGGAAGCTCAGCCCCGGTGCGGCCGGGTTGACCTGTAAGTCGAAGGCGGTGGTCTTGACCGCCTTCTGCTCGTCGCCTGTCAGTCGCGCCAGGCTGCCGGTGAACGTGTCGGCAATGCGGAACTCCATGGGATTCCTCGTAGACAGTATTTACAGGATTAACAGGATATTCGATTGGCGGGCAATATCAACTCTATCCTGTCAATCCTGTCAATCCTGTTCATCCTGTCGGGGCGCGTTGCCCCGGCGCTGTCACACCCGGAAGACCTTCATCACTTCGTCGCCGAGGTGGTTGATGACCTTGACAGCGATGCGGCCGGAGACCGGCTTCTCGAACGGGCGGGAAGTATCGCTGTTGAGGGTGGCCCAGGCGTCCTGGTTGATCTCGGTCTTGAGCGTGGTCTTGAGCGCCTTGTACGGGTCGTCGGCGCCGAGGAAGTAGGCGTGGCGGACGAAGAAGCTCTCCTCGTTGTAGTCGGTGTCGATGAACCAGCAGGCGATGCCGTCCGGTCCGTCGCTACGCACCTCGCCGCTATTGGGGTGGAAGACATCGACGCCGTTGACCTTCACCCGCACGCGGCCGTCATCCTCGGGCAGGAGCGTGATGTCCGGTTCGCCGAAGATCACGAACAGGTTGCCCTTGCCGGTGTTGCGGAGGTCGTCGGCCATGTGGAGGTCGGCGTTCATGCGCGCCTTGAGCACGGGGATGCGGCCGAGCTTGCTGAACTCGGTGGCGTGCGCCTCGTAGTTGAAGGCTCAGGCGATCAACACATCGAAGCTGGCGTCGCCCGCCTCGCGCGCGGCCTGCACGAGGTCGGGACGGCTGACGGTGCCGAACTCCGGT
>JBBQJF010000197.1:0-9527 GCA_038325665.1 Dehalococcoidia bacterium
CCGCCAGGGCGAAAAACCCGGCGATCCACACGCGCCGCCGGCCGGTGAGGTCGGCAAGGCGGCCAAAACCGACCACCAGGCTGGTGTTGGTCAGCACGTAGGCGATGATGATCCACTGAAGCGTGGGGATGGGCGCATCGAGGGCGTCGGTCATCGCGGGCAGTGCGACATTGACCGTCGTGTCGAGGCTGACAACGAACAAGCCGAACGCGACCACGGCCAGCACCCGCCATCGGACGCGGGCCGGCACGCTGCTGTCAGTCGCGGACATCGTATGGGCAGTCACCCGCGCATCATACCCCGCCCGCCGGCGAGGCTCACGCCGTCCGTGCCCGGCCGGCGCACCCTCACGCCCACGTCCGGGCGCCACGCGAACGGGACGCGCCCGCGGCCCACGCACATCTGACGCACCCTACCTGTCAGAACACGCCTCCACCGTCTCACCGTGTCGCGGCGGAGCCTACGCGGCACTAGGTAGCGTTCCGATGGCGGGCCACCGCGGACCATCCATGCTCATACGCGTGCCGCCCATACCCCGCTGCACGGCCCGCACAGAACATCCAACCGCGGCGCTCGGTCGCCGCACCGCGCGCAGACGCCGGTCGCGCGCACCTGATATGACACCCGTTCAGCCGCGCGCCATGCGGCAGAGCTATCGCGTGGAGCGCTAGGCGCATCTCCGGCGATGGTGCGGTCGTTGCGAGCACGGTTCAGGAGCCGGGTGGCGATGAGACACAGGGTCACGATGGTCGCGACTAGCCCGAACGCTAACGGGTAGCGGGCGAACCTACCGCCGTAATCCGCCTGCGCCGCGAACGCGAGCAGATCGTAGCCGGCATGCGCCAGCACCGGGAACCATAACGCGGCCGCCAGTTGCCGCCGCCGTACCCGCTCGGTCCGCGCCACCTTCGCGCGCCCGGTATAGTAGCCCATGATCATGCCGAGCGCGGTGTGGACCGGTACGGCGGTCAGCGCGCGTGCGAGAATCACATGCTCCACGCCGCCCGCCCCGAACGCGGCGAGCACATACGCGATATTCTCGACGGTCGCGAAGCCAAGACTGACGACACCACCGAACAGCACCCCGTCGTACACGGTCGTAAAGTCGCGCCGCCGGTACGCCAACCGGCGCAGGAACGCGTACTTGATTGACTCCTCGATCAACCCGACGCTGAGCGCGCTGACGACCAGACGCGCCAGCATCGGTGGGGCGAAGACGCGCACGATCATGAAGCCGGCGCCACCGGCGAGGATCTCGAGGAAGACCGCGGGGAAGGCCGTGAGGAAGCTGATGGCGTACAGCCATTGCACCTGGTCGAGGGTACGCCGTGGTCCGGGCGCACGCTCATGCAAGAAGCGCAGCAACACGAACACGGGCGCCATCGCCCCAATTATGGCGAGCACTAATGCGATACCGATCACGACAATCCGCCGGCCCCGTTCAGCGCACCGCGATCAGGCCGGGCCGGACCCGGTCCACCGGTACACTTGTAGGTATCGTCGCGATGCGGCTCCGCCATACCCCGTCGCCCCACAAATAGTGGGGACGATCCCCACGGATCGCCCCCACGTTCACACGTCGTCCCTAACCGTGCCCCCGCACCACGCGAGAACCGGGCGATCTACACCTCCCCCGCGAGGGAAACTAACGTCTCCCCATCCCTCGGACGGCCACGCGCGGGAGGGATACGAGGTTGGCTCGTCACCCCTATCCCTCGCGGGGAAGGACGCCGGGGGGTTGGGTTCTCCTAGAGCCGGTGGCCGGTCCCGCGTCCTGACATCGGATCAGGAGGGTTCGGTGGTCCACACCAGGGTGGCCGCGGCGGCGAACATGCCGCCGACGCCGTGGGTCATGCTCAGCGTGCAGTCCTTCACCTGGCACTCGCCCGCCTCACCACGCAACTGGCGCATCGACTCTTGGATCGCGAACATGCCGTACATGCCGCTATGCGTGTACGAGAGGCCGCCGCCGTTGGTGTTGAGCGGCAGCCGGCCGCCCGGCTCGGTGTTACCCGCCGCGATGAACGCGCCGGCCTCACCCCGACCGACGAAGCCGAGATCCTCCAGCCCGTAGATCGGGAGATGCGCGAAGGCGTCGTAGATCATCAAGTGCTGAACGTCCGAGTGGGTGATACCGGCCTCGGCGAACGCCGCCGCGCCCGAGGTGCGGAACGCGGCCGAGGAGGTGAAGTCGGCCATGCCGCTCACCATCGGCGTCTCGCACGACTCGCCCGTACCGATTAGGTAGACCGGCTTGTGCGGCAGGTCCATGCTCTTCGCCCGCTCGGCCGACACCATGACAAGCCCACCGCCGCCGTCCGTCACCAGGCAGCATTCGAGCAGATGGAACGGCCACGAGATCACGCGCGAGTTGAGCACATCCTCGACCGTGATCGGGTCGCGCATCATCGCGCGGGGATTCATCATCGCCCACTTGCGCTGCGCCACCGCCACGTAGGCGAGCTGTTCCTCGGTCAGGCCGTACTTCGCCATGTAACGCGCCACGCCCATACCGAACATCGACGGCGGACCCGCCACGCCGTACGGCGCTTCGAACTGGCCGGGAATTGACGCCGGGTCGCCGGCAAACCGGCTGGCGCCAACCCGCGACCGGCCGCTCTCGCCATGCGTGATCAGCGCCACATTACACAGGCCGGCCGCGATTGCCGCCGCCGCGTGACGGACATGAATCAAGAATGAGCAGCCACCGACCGCGGTGCCGTCCAGGAACGTCGGCACAATTCCGAGGTAGTGCGCCAGTTCGACCGGCGACGCGCCGGCGCACAGCACACCATCGACCTCGTTCTTGTCGATACCGGCGTCGCGCAGGGCATTGAACGCCGACTCGGCGTGCAACTGGATGCGTGACTTGTCCGGGATAATGCCGACCTTATCTGTCTCCTGCGCGCCGACCACGGCGGCAGCGTATTTGAGGCTCATGGATTCGCTCCTTCCTCGAACGGCGCCTTACGCCGGGCGAAACTTCGGCAACGTCACCTGGTCGGTCACATCGTCGTAGACAACCTGGAGCGGCATATCAATCTTGAGGACATTCGGATCGGGGGCGATATCCACGAGATTCGACATCAAGCGCGGACCCTCTTCAAGCTCCACAATCGCGATCACATACGGTGCTTCCCACGCGGGCGAGGGAGGACGGTGATTGATCATGTAGGTGTGGAGGGAGCCACGGCCGCTCGCCGCCCGCCATTCGGTCTTATCAGAGAAGCACTTGGGGCAATAAGGGCGCGGATAGAGGTAGGTGTGATCACAGTTCATGCAGTGCATGACGCGCAACTCGTGCGCTTTGAGACCGTCCCAAAACGGCTGGGTTTCCGGGGTGGGCGTGGGCAGCGGCTTGTTGTAGTCCACTGATCTCCTCGCATGTGATGCTGGCCCCGGCCCGCGGGGTTCCAGTCTTACGACTCGTGGCTGAGTATGCCGGATACGGCGCTAAGCGTCCACGGTGGCCGCGTACGAGCGACAGGGCGGCGCGTCACCCACGTCCACCGCTCGCGCGGGGAGCGAGGCGGAAGAAACCGGCGACGACGCGATCCGCGGTGTCGCGGATCACGGCGTTTCATACCCTGAACGGGACGGGGAGGGCAGCGGTCATGCGTATGTCTGGCGCGCGGGGCGTGAATACGTCACAGATGGAGGGTCAGAGGGTGTCACGAACTCCGGCATCATGCCGATAGGTTAAGAGCGGGTCGCGACATCACGGCGACCGGGCCACGGCCAACGTCACAACGCTGTCGCCCGTGGATGGGCGGGCGGGCGAAGGGTGGGATGATGACGGCGACGGGATGCTCGGGAAAGATTCTGCTGATCGACAGGAGTCGCGATGCGCGTATGGCGCTGGGGATGGTGTTGAGCGAGCGCGGTTTCGCCGTGCTCGCGGCGCCGGACGGCTTCGATGCGCTGGCGGAGATTGCCGCCTTTCAGCCAGACATCGTCATCCTCGATTGGCAGGCGCCGGTCGTCTCGGGGCGCGCGTCTCAGCGTACCCTCCGCACGGACTATCGCCTCACGACACCGGTCGTCGTTGTGTCCCGCGTCGAAGGAACCCGCGATGAGGCCATCGCCGCCGGAGCAGACGGCTTGTGGAGGAAGCCGTTCGCTCCGGCGGACCTCCTCGCCCGCGTGGCCCTCCTGATCGAGGCCGGCCGAAGTCGAGCGGACACCGGGGATACGGCCGCCGGCACACCCCTGGCCGGCTGAGCGCGCGACACGAGATGCGTTCGGCGGCGCGTGCTGCTGTCACCGGATTCCGGCAGCGGAAGGCACGGATAGGTCGCCGGTCTTTCCCTCCGAGCAGCCGCACCCGGACCCGCCGGAGGACTTGACCTCGGCATCAAGCGCACAGCAGGCATTGCTGCCGGCGGGAGCGGGGCCGCCACAGCAACCGGAGGCAGCAGCCCCGCTGGGAATCGTGGTGATGAGTCCCACATCCCCGAGAGACGGCGCGGCCCCTTGGTCGACGCGGGTCGCGGAAGCGGCCGGCCCGTTACAATCCCCGGTTTCCGGGAGCGTGAGCAGCACGGCCCGCGCCGCCTCCATATCTCCCACCAGCGCGGCAACGACCGATCGCACCTGCTCGTAGCCGGTGAGCATCAGGAAGGTCGGCGCCCGGCCATAGCTCTTCATCCCCACCGTGTAGACGTTTGACTCGGGGTGGCTCAACTCGGCGAAGCCGTGCGGCGGCACGGTGCCGCAGCCGTGGATGTTGGGGTCAATCAAGGGCGCGAGCGCGACCGGCGCTTCCATCACCGGGTCGAGCGCCATACGTAGTTCGCCCATGAGCGACAGGTTGGGGCGGAACCCGGTGGTGGCGATCACTTCATCAGCCACGATCATGCGCCCGTTCTCCGCGACCACCACCACACGCTCGCCGTCGCGACGGACGGCGGCAACCCGGAAGCCCCGCTCCAGGCGCACGCCGCCGCTGGTTACCAGCCCTTCCATCCGGCTGCCGAGCGCGCCACGCGCCGGGAGGGCATCGGCCTCACCGCCGCCGTACATCTGGCCGTCGCGCGCACGCCGAATCGCCCAGGTCAGCGTGGTTTCGGGCGCCTCGGCGGCAAGGGTAGCCAGCTCTCCCAAGACGTTGAAGGCGGAATGACCACTGCCCACCACCAACACGCCTTTGCCGGCGTAGCGGGCGCGGTCGGCGCCGAGCACGTCGGGGATGCCGTAGTGGATCCGGTCCGCCGCGGCGCGCTCGCCCGGCGCCAGCGTCCCGTTGGCGCCCAGGGGATTCGGGGCGGTGTACGTTCCGGAGGTGTCAATCACGGCCTTGGCCAGAAGCCGCTCCTCCGTGCCATCGGGCCGCTGGATCACGACAGCGAACGGCGCACCCTCGCGGCCATCGGTCTTGAGCTTATCCAAGCCCTGGCGTGTGACGGCGCTGACGGTGACGCCCAGCCGGATAGCCGGAGCGAGTTGGGGCAGCGCTGCCAGGGGCAACAAATAGTGGTCCACCAGCTCATGGCCGGTGGGTAACTCATCCCCGGGCGGGCGTTGCCAACCGGCCGCGTCGAGCATGCGGCCCGACACCTCATCGACCAGATACTTCCAGGGGGAGAACAGGCGAACGTGACCCCACGCACGGATACTCGCTCCGGCCGCCTCACCGGCCTCAACCACGACGGGCTGCTCGCCCCGGCTGACCAGGTGCGCCGCCGCCGCTAGTCCCACGGGACCGGCGCCGATGACGACCACGGGAAGAGATGATGATGCACTCATGGAGAAGCTCCTTCAGGGTCATTTCGGAAATTTCCGATGTATCGGGCGACAAGGACGGGTCAGGAGAAGCGACCGCGGCCATGGATTGGCGGGCGCACGGGCGATCACGACGACGCGTGTCGTCGCTGCTCGGTCGGGCCAGGGCCGGCATCGGGTTCCGTGCCGTCTTGTCCTATCGGGATTTTCCGATATGATGGCGCTGTTGTCAAGAGGCCTGGACCTCGACCACGGAGAAATGTGCGAATGGAGGCAGCGAGGTGGGCAGCGCCCATCCCCGCGTATCACCTCGGTGTACGGGAAGAATCACGCGCGAACCGGCGCCCACAACGGCGTGCCGGCACGCGCGATCCGCTGAGCGCGCTGATTGTCAGGCGTTCGCGGCCAAATGGTCGAGCGGGGCGACCCGGGAGTTCGGGCGGACGGCGAGGCCCCGGCCACGCTGCACGCCCTCGATCCCGAGCAATGCCCAGCGGTACACGATCGCCAGGGTCCCGGCAGAGGTGCACACGCGAACGGAGCGCGTATCTCGCCGGAGAAGGATTCCTTCTATCGCCCGACCGTCAACGAGGCGCACACGCACCGCCGACCCGGGCGTCACCCACGGTGAAGCGTCGGTTTGATCTGACACGGAACACACGCAACCTTTCGACAGGGGAGGGACCATCCCGAGGCGCGCGCCGCGCGTGACCGTGGCGGGCCACGCCTCGTGGTTCACGTTGTACCATATCGACCTGGGGTCGCGTTAGCGCGCAAACCTGACGCGATCCGGTTCGCCGTGGCGACTGCCGGGGCGCGCTCGGTTCCGCGGAGTGACGCATGAACAATCTTTTCTCCCGCCGGCGTCTGCTTGATAGGTGCGGGCGGGCGGGAATCGTGGGCGCGCTCGCCGCGCTGGTGGCGCCAGCGACTCGCGCGAGCGGCGTTTCCGCGCTGGATGACACTCTCGCCCTGCCTCCCTTCGTCCACGCACGCGCGGAGTGGGGTGCGACCCCACCGACGCGGCCGATGCGTTTGCACGACATCGACCGCGTGACCGTCCACCACACCGGCCCGCCTCGCTGGGATGGTCAGCCAGCTACCGATGCCTATCTGCGCGCCATCCAGGCGTTTCACACAGGGCCGGAGCGCGGCTGGCCTGACATCGCTTATCACTTGCTGATTGACCTGGACGGCGGCGTATGGGCCGGCCGGCCGCCGCGATTCGCCGGTGACACCGCCACGGCGTATGACCCGGCCGGCCACGCGCTCGTCGCCGTGTTGGGCGACTACGAAGCCCAGACGCCTACCGCCGCCCAGGCCCGCGCCCTGAGTGACACGGTGCGCTGGTTGCTGGAGGCCCATGCGCTCAATCCCGCGGCGCTCGGCGGCCACCGTGACTATGCTGCCACACTCTGCCCGGGTCGCACGCTGTATCCGCTGGTCATCTCCGCGCGCCAACTGGATGAGCGCTGACCGTCCACGGCGGATGATGCGCCGGCGAGAGCGTGGGGCGGCAAATCGTCATCGCTCTTACCGCCCCGTCGCGGTCGCCGCGGGACGCAGCAGACGGGCGAGTAGACGGTAGACCTCGGGGTTCCCGGTGAGGCCGACGTGACTGCCCCGAACCTCCAGACTCTCGGACCGCGGGTCGCGTGCTGTCGCGGCGGGATAGCGCACGATCTGGTCGTCGCGCGTGTAAATCGCCGTGAGCCGCACGGACTCGGGCAGACGGCCGCGACCGAGGCTCAAGGGCGCGCCGAGCGCGATCACATGGGCGATAGCATGGGGCCGCCGCACCGCGACCGACCGACCGAGCAACCCACCCATGCTGTGGCCGATGATCGACAGCCGGCGGCCGTCACGCGCGAATTCACGTTCGGCGATGTCACCAAGCTGAGCAACCAACTCCTCCGACCAGCCGGGATTACGGTCGAGACCGGAGCGTATCGGTGTATAGCCAGCGCGGCTTAACCAACTCCGCAGCGGTTCGAGATAAGTGTCACCGGCGAACAGGCCCGGCAGCGCCAGCACGGCGTGACCATCGCCGCGCGGCACGCCCCAACCCCAGAACACCGGATCGCGAAACAGCGCTCCGAATTCGGCGGCGGGCTGCATCGCTCGGGCGCCCACGCCGGCGAGTGCGGCCAGCGAGAGGCGCGAATTAGATGTGCGGCGGGAACGGGACGATACCATCGGTGACTCCCTTGAAGATGGGTGTTGGATGTTCGGGGCCGGACGGCGCGGCCCCTCGTAGGTTCACGGACCAGCCCTTGGGTTATGCGCGCGGGCGGGCGACGCACCGGGTTGCCCCGTACGAACCTGGACGGACCACATGGAGGCGACCCCGCGCGTCGCACGCGAACGGACCGCTCGGTGTCGGCCGGGCGCGGAGCGGCGGCCACTCACATATGATCATACGCCAATAACGCGCTCACCAATCACCCGTGGGCATGATGGTGAGCGACACACGCTGACGTGACGATGGACCGGTACACATTGCACGATATCCATGACGCGGCGCCGTCGCCGGTGCGCGCGGCGAATGAAGGGGGTCCAGCGTGGCAGAGGATGACAAGAAGGGGTTTGTCGGCAAGTTGGTAGACGCCATCACCGACGACGAGGATGAGCGCCGCCGGCGTATGCGCGCCGGGGAGAAGCATGATGGGGTGTTGGGCAAGATCGAGGGTGAAGCTCCGCCCGAAAAGGAGGGCAAGGAGCGTCTGCGATGAGTACGCTGACCAACCGTCCGCGAGCATGATGGTTCGCGGATGAATCGACCACAACGATTGAGAGGATCGCGTTCCCTGATGAATGCGATACGTATCAGAGTGATTCCCGCGTACGCGGAGTGAGAAAGGGGTTCGTCATGGCAGACGAGGAGAAAAAGGGCCTGCTCAGCAAGCTGGTTGACGCCGCCACGGAGGACGACGAGGAGCGCCGTCAGCGCGAGTTGAGCGGCAAGAAGCACGGTGGGCTGCTCGGCGCGATCGAAGAGCGTGTCATGCCGGACAAGGATCGTGACGAGCGACGGCGGTAAGCGCCGCTGAGATACAACCGACAGCGGCATCAATCCGGTGGTGGGCGGGGATGTGTATGCAATAGGCGTCCACGCCCACCGCTCGCGCTAAGCTTGTCACGCCTTCAGGTCATCTCCCTCGCGCGAACCGGGCGTAGCGTTCGGCCGATCGACGCACCGCCTCGCGTCCGTCAGCAACCACCACGCGGCCATTCCACGCCCCGTACAGCTTGTCAAATCGGTAGCCGCTGACGGTGTGGGCGATGCGTTGCACCGTCTCCGGGTCGAGCGGAATCAAGTTCGGATAGCTGTACATGAAGCTGACGTAGCGGCGGTCCATCACCACCTGGATCGTATCGCCGCACAGCACCGCGCCGCGACCGTCCCCCCCGCCCGGCCAGTGCAGCGCCGCCGCCCCGTCGAAGTGGCCGGCGAGATTCATCACGGTCAGTCCGGATACGGGTTCGACGGTCTCGCCTTCCCAGAGCACGACATTCGGACTGGGACGCATCACCCAGGCGCGGTCCGCCGCGTGGATGTAGACCGGCGCGCCGCCGAACGCCTCGCTCCACTCGATATTCACGCCGTAGAAGTGGGGGTGCGAGATGGCGATTGCCTGCACGCCGCCCAGATCGCGCACCGCCTCGATTGTCGACTGATCGAGCAGGCTCATGCAGTCCCACAGCACGTTGCCGGCCGGCGTCCGCACCAGCAACGCGCGCTGCCCGATGGCGAAGGCGGGCGTCGTGCCGATGCTGATGAGGCCCGGCTCCTCCTCGCGGATCTC
>JBBQJF010000198.1:0-9517 GCA_038325665.1 Dehalococcoidia bacterium
CGGCTTCCAACAGCTCGATATCGGCCTCGGCCAGCGTCGAGCCTTTGACATGGAACGCGCGATCAAACGAGAGGAAGGATGGCTCGTCGGCCGGCGGTTCGGTTGTCACAAGCGCTTCTCACACTGATGTATCGCGGCGGCTCCGCGGCGACCCGTCGCCTGAATGATCGCACGGACCCGCACGAGACGCGACCGCAACACCACTCGTCACACGCCGAGCCAATCGCCATCGCGGGGTCAGAACGCTCGGGACGGGCGTGATCCATCCATCGGGCGCTTGTGGCATCCGCATGCGACGCGCGGGTCCTCGCCGCCTGATGGGTGGAGAGGTGCACGAGTGTCCTCGTTTCTCAAAGTCTCCCGCGCCCATCCACTGCCCCGTGAGCGTTTCAGGGGACGTACGATTACGACTGGCCACGGTGTGTCGCGATCTGGTGGTATGAGGCACATGGTGAACGGTGGGGACAACTGAGATGGGAACAACAGCGGCGTACATCAACCGCCGTGGCGGGTTTCGACTGCCGGCTGTTGCCCGTCGTGCGGCCGGCGTGCATCGTGGACATTGAGTGGCCTGGGCATCCCGTCCCATGTGCGGCCGTCGAGGTCGCGCCCCGCTTTCGCCTTGCCAACCCGCTTCCCGAACTCGTCATGCGCGCCCCATTGTTTGAAGAAGAACGGCACGCCGGCTTGCTGGCATTGGTCACGCACCGCGCGAACCCAATCCGGCTGCATCGGCCGCGCTCGCGGCCCGCTCTCGCCGCCCACGATCACCCAGTCGAGCGACTGCAAGTCGAGGCTGACCGGGCCGAGCAGCGGCTCCACCGAGAGGAATCGCACCGCCGCCGGAACGCGCGCCAAATGGCCGGCGCGCACGGTCCATCGCTGATTCTCGACCGACACGCCCATCCACACGTTCGGCGGCCACGGCAGTCGCGGGGCAAGCTCAATTAGGCGCTCGTGACGCTTGGTCAGCACCTGGAAGGTGTGCCAGTGCGCCCGCTCCATCACCGCGAATACACGTTGGATGTAGTCGAGATCCACCCGTTCGTGGAACAGGTCGCTCATCGAGTTCACGAAGATCCGGCGCGGCTGCTTCCAGTCCAGCGGCTGGAACAGCCGTTGCGGGCGCAGCGTCAAATCAAACCCCACCTCGTAGGGATGGCCGGGAACGCCGCGGAATCGCTCGGCAAAGGTCAGCGCGTAGCAATTGGCGCACCCTGGACTGACCCGGTCACAGCCTGTCACAGGGTTCCAAGTGGCATCGGTCCACTCGATTTTCGATCCGTCGCTCATCGTCGGTTCCCGCGGCGCGTACGTGGCGATCGCCCCATCGAGGCTCGGTGACTCCGTGGCGCTGGACCATAAGTACACATGTTCATCAGCTCGTACATACCGTATCACGGGTTCCGACCTCATGGTGTAGCCCACTGACGATTTCTCGTTGACGGCCTCTCGCGCGCGTGATAATATCAACCTCAGTGAAAGGAGGTGGTGTGCATGGATGGTAGTCAACGTTGTAGGCTGGCAGGTGCGCACCGTGACTCCCTTGAGGTAGTCGCGGGCTAGGCCTGCCGGCCTGGCAACTTGGGCGCCGGGGGACACCCCCCGGCGCTTTTTTGTGCCCGGAGTCTTCGATGGATATCGAATCCGTGCGCGGCATGTTGACCACTCGCCGCATCGGCCATCCACTCATCTATCTGGCCTCCGTCGGTTCGACGATGGACGTGGTCCGCGATATGGCCTCGGACGGCGGGCCGGAGGGTCTGGTTGTTGTCGCTGACGAACAGACGGCCGGCCGCGGCCGGTTCGGTCGAACATGGATTGCCCCGGCTGGGGTTAACCTCTCGCCGTCAATCCTCGTGCGCCCCAGTGTCGCGGTGATGAAGCGGTTGGGCATCGTCGCCCCGCTCGCCGTGGCCGACGCCGTCCGCGCGGTCAGCGGCCTCGACGTTTCCTTCAAGTGGCCGAACGACGTGCGGATCGGTGAGCGCAAGCTGTGCGGGGTTCTGATCGAGGGCGGCTTCAGCGGCGACCGCCCCACCCACGCTATCGTCGGCATTGGCCTCAACGTCAACCTCGATGCCGCGCGCTACCCCGAAATCGCTGACATTGCCACCAGTATCGCCCGCGAGCTTGGCCGGCTGGTTTCGCGTGAGCAGACGCTGGCCGAATTGCTCAACGCCTTCGAGCGCTACTACGATGCGCCCGACGCGGAGTCCCTACGGCTCGCCTGGCGCGAACGGCTCGATACTCTCGGCCAGGATATCGCGGTCACGTTCGGCGGGCGCACCGAGTACGGTGTAGCCGAGGACGTGGACAGTGACGGGGCGTTGCTGCTTCGCCGAGGCGACGGCTCCCTCACCACCATCCCGGCCGGCGAGGTCACATTGCGGCCTCCGGGTACCAGCACATAGACCGGGCCAGACCTCTCCCCCGGCCCCTCCCCTGCAAGGGGAGGGGAGTCAGATTTTCGCCAATCCGTTCGGTCGCCGTCCTTCTCCCTCCTCCGTTGCAGGGAGCGGCGCCGGCGGTTGGTCGAGCCGCTGACCGGCCGCTTGCACATCCCGTTCGCCCCTCTTCCTCGCGGGGAGCGGCGCTGGCGGTTGGTGGAGCCGCTGATCGGACGCCGGCATGTCTCGTTTTCCCCCTTCTTTTGTAGGGAAGGGGCCGGGAGGTCAAGTTCGGCTGGGCGTTCGGTACGCTACGTCAGCGCCCGCCGTCGCTCGTTCTCCGGCAGTTCGGGACTCGTCGCGCCGTTTCCGCCGCCTATCTCGGGGGCGCCTTCCTCGCCGGTGACGGGGATCGCGCGGGATGGTTTGACCCGTTCTGAGAATGCGGTCGAGCGACCGGGGCCGATCAGTTCGGAGATCAGGTCGATGGGAATCGGCAGCACGATCGTGCTGTTCTTCTCGGTCGCGATCTCGCCGAGCGTCTGCAAGAACCGGAGCTGCATCGTCGCCGGAACCTCGGATAGCACCCGACCGGCGTCCGCCAGTCGCTCCGCCGCCTGGAACTCACCGTCGGCGTTGATGATCTTCGCCCGCCGCTCGCGTTCGGCCTCGGCCTGGCGCGCCATCGCCCGCTGCATGCCCTGGGGCAGTTCGATGTCCTTGATCTCAACGGCCGTGACCTTCACCCCCCACGGCTCGGTCGTGGTGTCGATGATTTGCGCCAACCGCGCGTTGATCCGCTCGCGCTCGGCCAACATCTCATCCAATTCCGACTGACCAACCACGTTGCGCATCGTTGTTTGGGAGATCTGTGAGGTGGCGCGCATATAGTCGAGCACTTTGACCACCGCCGCGTCCGGATCGACCACCTGGAAGTACAGCACCGCGTTCACCTTGACGGTCACATTGTCCTTGGTGATTACCTCCTGCGCCGGCACGTCCATGGTCACGATCCGCATGTCGACCTTCTGCATCCGCTCCATCAGTGGAACGAGCAGAAACAGGCCGGGTCCGCGGGCGCCCACGAGCCGGCCCAGCCGGAAGATCACCCCGCGCTCGTACTCTTGCACAACCCGCACCGATGAGGCGCCCAGCCCGGCCAGGATGGCCACCAATGCGATTCCGACTCCGATCAATGCCTCCATCGCTCGCCTCCACTACCCGCGTCAACGCGCCCAGCGCGTCATGCGGGGGATCGCGGCCCATCGCGCTAGACTGGAGCCGTTAGCTCGCCGGCGCGAATCATGCCCCCGCGCGTCGCGGTCGTGACGCCGTGCTTATCATACTCCCGCCGCCGGCTGGCGGATCCGGCCGGTTCGCTTTCCCCCGCAGCCCCCCTCGGCTAGAATCGGAACAGAGGTTCGCGCGGAGAGAGTCAGCCGATGGTTACTTCCCCGGAGTCACTACGTAGTCGCGGCATGCGCGACATGTTGCAAGGTGATATGGTTCGCTTCCGCCGCGTGGAACGCGCGTTTCGTGACGAGTTGCTCGCCTGGGGCTACGACGAAATCCGCACCCCGACGATCGAGCGGCTGCACCTGTTCACCAGCGCGGGCACACTGTCGCCACAACTGCTCGACCGTGTGTATTCGTTCCTCGATTGGGATGGCTGGAGCGGAGAGCGGGTGGTCTTGCGCCCCGACGCCACCATCCCGGCCGCACGGGTGTTCAGCGAGCGCCTCGATGACGGCGCGGCTAAGCTGTTCTACGTGCAGAACATCTTCCGCTTTGCCCACGACGACGAGCCGCGCGAGCTGTGGCAGTGCGGCGCCGAGGTGTACGGCGATACGTGGCCATCGGGCGACATCGAGTTGATCGCCGCCGCGCGGCGGGTCCTGAGGCGGCTGGGCTTTCTCGATACCACCGTGCGGCTGTCGCACACCGGCGTCGTACGCGCGTTGCTCGCCCGCGCCGGTTTCGCGCCGGAGGAGCAGGCAGAACGCTACGATCGTATCCTCGACGGCGACCTCTCGGTGACGCGCGAGATCGAGACCCGCCTGCCGGAGATGAGCGCGCCGCTGCATCTGCTGTTCGGGCTGACCGGCTCGACGCCCGAGTATCTGACGAATCTGGGCGCGGCATTCACCGGCGCGGTGCCAGACATGGCCCCGGCGCTCGCCGAGCTGACTATCGTCGCGCGGACACTGGCGGCTGCCGGGTGCCCGTTCGAGATCAACATGACGCTGGCGCGCGACTTCGAGTACTACACGGGGCCGGTGTTCCAGATGGCGATCGACGACGGAGAGTCAATCGGCGGCGGCGGTCGCTATGACAATCTGGTCCGGCGTGGCGGGCGCGACGCGGTGCCGGCGTGCGGTTTCGCCCTGTTCATGGACCGGATCGCGGCGCGGCTGCCGGAGGTGGAGCCGGCGCGGAACGCGGTCGTCCTCATCGAGCCGGCGAGCGCCGCGGCTGGTGCGATGGGACCGGTGCTCGCGATGGCGCAAGAGCTTCAGGAGGCCGGGTTCTGCGCGGAATTGGTCGGCTCGCGGCGCAGCCCCGACTGCCGCTGGGTGCTGGTGGTCGACGCCGCCGGCGGTCCCACGCGCTACCAGCTTCACGACCTGCAGAACGATGCGCGCCTAATGGCCGCCAGTATGGACGCCGTGATCGCGGCGCTGGCGAGGGGCCGATGCTAAGACTGGCGCTGCCGACGGGCGACCTCCGCGCCCCCGTTGCGGCGGCTCTTGCCGCGGCGGGACTGCCCCTCGACGAGTACGCGGCCGGATCGCGGGCGCTGCGTATCACCCTGCCCAGCGGCGAGGCCGCCCTGCGCGTTTTCCGTGAGAAGGACATCCCAATCCAAATTGCGCTTGGCAATTACGATCTCGGGATCTGCTCGGCCGTCTGGGTCGAGGAACTGCACAGTCGCTACCCGCAAGAGGAAGTCACGGTATTGCGTCCGCTGGGCTTCGGACGGCGGAAGGTGGTCGTCGCCGCTCCGCGCGCATTGGTGGACGCGGGGCCGCTGACGGCGTTGCCCGGTGGTGCGTTGCGACTGGTCAGTGAGTATCCCGGACTTGCCGAACGGTTCGCGCGTCAGATGCGGTTGCCGCGCTACGTGGTGCTACCCGTGTGGGGCGCCGCGGCGGCGTACCCGCCCGAGGACGCCGACATCGCCGTGATGTCCGTCGAGGACGAGCGGGAGGTGATCGATGCCGGACTGCAGCCGCTCGCGACGATCATGGATGCGCCCGCTTGGCTAATTGCCAGTCGCCGCGGCCTGCGCGAGCGTGATCTCGGCGATCTGCTCGGCCGTTTGCTCAACCTGCCCACAGCGGCGGCGGACAGCCCTGATCCATCTGATCCGTGGCGGCGCGGCACCGCGGGCAATGCCTTGACGACGGCAGCAGGCGGGTCCATTTGGTATCCGCGGGCCGCGTTGGTCGGCGTGACCGCGAACGGCCACGCGTCGCCGTCCGGGAGCGATGCGGCGACGGCCGCCGGGGCGCGCGCCGCGATCGTACGACTGGCGGTGCCGGACGGCCACGCGCAGCGCCACACGGTCGTCGCGCTGCGGGCGGCCGGCATCGAGTTCGATGGGTACGACGAGAAGGTGTTTGCCCGCCGGCCCCGCCCTGGTCCGGAGTTCGCCGGGCTGGAGGTCAAGGTCATCCGGCCGCAGGACATGCCGCAGCAGGTGGCAATCGGCAACTTTGATCTGGCTATCACCGGACGTGATTGGCTGATGGACCACCTCTTTCAGTTTCCGTCCAGTCCGGTGATCGAGGCGGTTGACCTTGGCCTGTCGCGCTACGGTATCGTCGCGGCTGTCAGCGAGGACGTGCCCGCGGAGACGCTGACCGGCGCTGTAGCGTACTGGCGCGGGCAGGGCATCACCACCATCCGGGTTGCCTCTGAGTATCCGAACATCGCCGACCACTTCGCCCGACTGCACCAACTCGGCCGCTAC
The DNA here is from genome assembly GCA_038325665.1 of Dehalococcoidia bacterium. Classification (GTDB taxonomy): domain Bacteria; phylum Chloroflexota; class Dehalococcoidia; order CAUJGQ01; family CAUJGQ01; genus CAUJGQ01. The sequence goes on from JBBQJF010000198.1 coordinate 6,364, forward strand.
CAGATCGTACCGGTGAACGGGGCGAGTGAGGCGTTTGTGCCGGAGGACAGCGAGATTCTGATCGAGGGGTCGGAAACGGGTTCGAGCTTCCGCGCCAACCGGCTCAAGGGCATCGAGCGGGTGTTTGAATCGACCAACTGCGTGATCCGGGGGAAAGGCCCGCTCGACTCCCGGCGCGAGGAGCTTATCGGGCGACTGCTGGGGCAACTGCGCGCGGCGATGGTGACAGCAGGTTGAGCGTGGTCGCGTCCAAGATCATGCGCCGGGGCGGTTGCCCTCGGTCTACCTGTACGTGGAGCGGGGCCGGGGCGATGCGGTGGCTCCTTCCCACCCGCGGCGACGTACAGCTTGCAGGGGCGACCGGGCGGGTCGCCCCGGAGCGCTGGTCGGAACAAGCTAGTGTATCCTCAGACCAGCCGTTGGTTTATTCCGTGACCGAAGGCGATCGATCAGGTCGCCCGATCCTGCACGAGCACAACGAGGCAACCGTGCCGCCGATCTTCTTGCACATGGCGATGGCTCGGGATGTGGGCGAGCGGCTCGACAGCTCGACGCTGAACGATCACGCGGGCGCCTACTATCTGGGCTCGACCTCGCCCGACATCCGGGTGCTGACGCGCTGGGACCGAAGCCAAACGCACTTCTTCGACCTATCCGTGACGGAGCACCAGGACAGCGTGGCGGCGATGTTCGCGGCGTACCCCCATCTCGTCACGGCCGACAAGCTGAACGGCGAGACGGCCGCGTTCGTGGCGGGGTATATCGGCCATCTGACTCTCGATGAGACATGGATCACGCGGGTCTATCGCCCGCACTTCGGGCAAGTCTCGGCGCTCGGGGGCGATGCTCAGGCGGATGTCATGGACCGCGTGCTCCAGTATGAACTCGACCGGCGGCGGCGCGAGGATGCCGAGACATCGCTCGCGATCCGCGAGGCGCTCGAAGGGTGCGAACTCGCGGTGAATGTCGGGTTCCTCGATAGCGATACGCTACGGCGCTGGCGCGAGGTGGCGGTGGACGTGACCCGCCATCCGCCGACGTGGGAGCGGTTCAAGTTCCAGGGTGGCCGGCACCTGCGTCACGCCGGCCTTGATTCCGACGAGGCGCTGGAAGCGTTCATGGAACAGATTCCCGATGTGCTCGAGCGGACGATCCGGCACGTCTCCACCGTCCACGTCGACGCCTATCTCGAACAGTCGCGTGATATGGCGCTGCGCGCGGCGCGCTCCTACCTTGGACAGGGGTAATCCTATCCGCGTGTGACGGACCGTCAGCGGTCAGCGATCAGCCCGCCGGTGTACCGACAGGATAGCCATCCCGCGGCGCCCGCGCCGTGGTGACGGACCGGGGCCGTCCGGCCACTAACCGCTGATGGCTGACGACTGACCTCTTACGAAGGAATGATTGTGGTCGACATGATTGACGTAACGATCCGCATCGTTCGCGGCGCCGATGAGGCGCGGTACACGATTTTGCGGCGGATATCCCTGGAAGACTCGGAGCCACCCGAGTATGTGCGCGAGCGCGACCGGCGCGTGTTCGGACCTGGCCTGTCGGTATCGGACGTGGTCGATCGTATCCTCGCCGCCGTGCGGGCGGAGGGTGACGCCGCCGTTATCCGGTTCAACGAGGGACTCGACGGCTCGGCGCCGGCTCCGGTAGCCGTCTCGCGCGGTGAGATCGAGGCGGCGTACGGCGCGGTGTCAGCCGAGCTGGTTGACGCCCTGAAGCTCTCGGCGGATCGGATTCGTGACTATCATCAGCGCCAGTTGCGGCATGGATGGACCAACTTCGAGGAAGGCGGCCTTGGTCAGATCGTGCGGCCGGTTCAGCGCGCCGGCATTTACATGCCGGGTACGGCCGCGCCGCTGCCATCGTCGATGCTGATGACCGCGATTCCGGCGCGGGTGGCGGGCGTGGACGAGGTCTACGTCGCCAGCCCAGCGATGCCCGACGGCTCAATCGCCCCGCTCAAGCTGGTTGCGGCGGACATTGCCGGCGTCGATGCCGTGTATCGCGCGGGGGGAGCGCAAGGTATCGCCGCGCTCGCCTACGGCACGGAGACGGTGCCGCGGGTGGACAAGGTCTTTGGTCCGGGTGGTCTTTTTGTGACCCTCGCCAAGCGCAAGGTGTTTGGTACCGTCGGAATCGACGCGATCTACGGTCCCACCGAGACGGTGGTGGTCGCCGACAGCGCCGCCGACCCGGTGCTGTGCGCCGCCGATCTGCTCGCCCAGGCCGAGCACGATGAGCTTGCCAGCCCGATCCTGCTCACGGACTCGGCCGAGCTGGCGGCGCGGGTGGCTGACGAGCTGAAGAGTCAACTCGCGACGCTTGAGCGCGGCGCGATCGCGGCGGCCGCCTTCGCGAATCGCGGCGGTATCGTGGTCACGGCGTCAATCGAGGAGGCGATCATGCTCGCCAATGAGTACGCGCCCGAGCATCTGTGCCTGCTGGTGCGCGATGCGCGGGAGTGGGCGCCAAAAATCCGCAATGCCGGCGGTGTGTTCGTGGGTGAGTCGTCGCCGGAGGCGCTCGGTGATTACATCGCGGGGCCGAGCCATGTGATGCCCACTGGCGGCAGCGCCCGCTGGGCATCGCCGCTGAGCGTTAACGATTTCCTCAAGACCATGAGCCTGATCGCCGTGCCCGACGAGGTCATGCAGCAACTTGGCCCCGCCGCCGCTCTCATCGCCCGCTCCGAAGGATTGACCGCCCATGCGCGAGCGTTGGAGGCGCGGCTGGGACGATGACTGGCGCCGTCGCGGGGACCGGTACACACCATCGCCATCCGACACGCCGACGTTGGTCGGGGAGATGTCCGGATCCAAAGCTGGATGGCCCGCCGGGTCACCCTGGACCAAGCGAAAAGGCGACCCACCGAGTCGCCCCCACATGGGCGTCGTCCGCGTTGTCTGGTTAGGGCCACCCGGTGGATCGCCCTTGACCAAGCGAAGTTCGCCCTCACCGTACCGTCGCGCCCCCAACACCCAACACCCAACATCCTTTCGCCAGGGAGATCACCATGACTCAATCCCCCCGCGCATCGACGGGTGATGTCACGCGGTTCGTGCGGCCCGATCTGCTGCGGATGGCCGCGTACGAGCCGGTGATGCCAATCGAAACTCTGGCCGCGGGGCTGGGAGTGCCGGTC
>JBBQJF010000199.1:0-9505 GCA_038325665.1 Dehalococcoidia bacterium
CGATCTCAGCAGGAAGGCAGTGTGCGGCACGGGCCGCAGTTGCGCCGACGGGCGGGTCGTGCGGAGGACGGCGCTCTCGGCGGAGCATGAGCTGGGCGACCTGGACGACACAGATTTTGTCATTTGTGATGAGACCATTGAGAATCAGGTGCATTGGGTGCTCGATGTGGTCTTCCATGAAGACGCCAGCCGCATCCGCGCGGGGCATGCGGCGGAGAACGTCGCGGTCGTGCGCCACATCGCCCTGAACCTTCTGCGCCACCAGGAAGGAACGCGGATGAGTCTCAAAGCCAAACGGCTCCGCGCCGGCTGGGATACCGACTTCCTGCTTCAGGTATTCCACGGAAATTAAGATGCGTTGACCCTAGGGCGCGGGCGTTGTCGAAGAGATCGGGCCGGGCGTCACCGGCCTGTCGGTGGGGCAGGCGGTAGCGCTCTACGGCCCCAACTCCTGTGGCGATTGCCGGTTCTGTCGCACCGGTCAGGAGAATCTCTGCCCAAGCGGACCGGCGCTGGGTCTCGGCATCGACGGAGCCTACGCCGAGTTCGTGCGCTGCCGGGCACGGTCGGCGATCCCAATTCCTGACGGTGTGCCGTTCGAGCAGGCGGCGGTCGCCACCGACGCGGTCCTCACCCCCTATCACGCGCTCAAGTCGGTCGCCGCGCTGCGCCCCGGCGAGATAGCAGTCGTGATCGGACTCGGTGGTCTAGGCATGAACGCGATTTAGATCGCCGTCATGCTCGGGGCGTATGTGATCGCGGTCGATCTCGCTCCCGAGAAGTTGGAACGTGCCCGCGCATTGGGTGCCGATGAGGCGGTGGATGGGCGTGACAACGATGCGGTGATGGCGCTCGGCGCTCGTCAGCCCGACCTCGTCGCCGATTTCGTCGGATTCGACGCCACAGTACGCACGGCCCAGTCGATCGTGCGGCCGGGCGGGCGGGTGGTGCTCGTCGGGTTGGGGGCGGCGAGCGGCACGCTGACCACCTTCCGGTATGGGGCGCAGCAGATTGCAACGCTCGGCTCGTTCTGGGGCCTCAGTCAGGAATTACGCGAGGTGCTCGATTTGATCGCCCGCGGCGTCCTGAAGCCCCAGGTATCAAGTGAGCCACTGTCTGCCCTCAACGACGTGCTCGACCGGCTTCGCCGCGGTGCCATTGAGGGGCGGGTCGCGCTGACGCCGTGACGGGACACCTCGATGTACTGGGCCGAGAAGAGGGGATTGATATCGTCATGCCCCTCCGCGTCTTGTTGCATTCAGGTAGCTACTCTGGCTTTACGGTTCACGCACGAAGATTCGCACATCCACCGGCGATGCGCCGCGCCCCGGCTCGAACACCTTGACGGGATTGATGTCCATCTCCGCGATGGCCGGCGTCTCCTCGACCAGCCACGAGACGCGCAGCAGCAGATCTTCGATCGCGGCGATGTCGGTCGGTGGCCCGCCGCGGAAGCCTTCCAGGAGAGGCAGGCCGCGGATCGCCCGCACCATATCGTGGGCGTCGGTGTCGGTCAGCGGCGTGATCCGGAACGCGACGTCGTTCAAGACCTCCACCGCCGTGCCGCCCAGGCCGAAACCGATGAGCGGCCCGAAGTTGGCGTCATCGACCACGCCAACGAGCGCCTCGACGCCTCCCTCGACCATCTGCTGGACGAGAAAGCCATCGAGCGGCGTCGTGATCCGGGTCTGCATGTCAACGCACGCGGCCCGCACGGCGTCTTCCGTCGCCAGTCCGAGGGCAACGCCTCCCACCTCGGTCTTGTGTATCAGGTTTGCCGCCAAGGCTTTGACTGCCACGGGCAGGCCGATGCGAACAGCGGCGGCAGCAGCTTCGTCCGGCGTCGTGGCGACGGCGTACGCGGGCTGGGCAATTCCCGCTGCCGCCAACATCCGCGCCGCCTCATCCGGTCGCAGCCAGCCCTCGCCTCGTTCGCGCAGCGCGTCTGCCGCGACTGCTCGCGCCGCGGCGGCGTCCACGCCGGACAGCTCGACCGCATGCCCCTCCGGGCGATTGCGCCAGGCGGCGTACGAGACAGACCGCGCGAGCGCCCGCGCCGCCGCCTCCGGGAACCGAAACGATGGAATGGGCGACGCCGGCGGACCGGCGCCCTGCTGTTCATCACCGGCGAGCATGGCTGGCACACCACGACTGGACATAAAGCAGGCAACCACCGGCTTGTCCTGGCCGCTGTCCGCATGTGCGGCGACGACAGCGCGACGAACGGCGGCCGCTACATCCTCGCCGCTCGCGGCGCCGGTCGGGATGAAGATTACGATCAGTGCGTCCACATTGGGGTCGGCGAGCACACGGCGGACCGTGCCCTCATAGTGCTCTGACGGCGCGGAGGCGATCATGTCGATCGGGTTGCCTAGCCCCGCCGCCGCGGGCAACAGTGCGCGCAGCGCCGCCAGCGTCTCGGCGGTGAGCGCCGGCAATGACAGCCCCTCGGATTCGCAGGCATCCGCGGCGAGGATACCGGGTCCGCCGGCGTTGGTGACGATCGCGATCCGCCCACCGGCGGGCAGAGGCTGGTTCGTCAGCACCGAGGCAACATCGAACAGTTCTTCCAGGGTGTCCGCGCGAATTACCCCTGCCTGGCGGAAGAGCGCGTCCACGGCGCGGTCATTGCCGGCCAGCGCGGCGGTGTGGGATTGCGCGGCGCGTGAACCGGCGACGGAGCGGCCGCTCTTCACCGCCAGGATCGGCTTCTTGCGGGCGACTCGTCGGGCGATGCGGGCGAACTTGCGCGGGTTGCCGAACGATTCGAGGTACAGCAGGATCACGTTCGTTTCTGGGTCGTCCTCCCAGAACTGGAGCAGATCGTTGCCCGAGACATCCGCTTTATTCCCCACGCTGGCGAACATCGAGATGCCGAGGCCGAGTTGGTCGGCGTAATCGAGGATGGCGAGGCCGAGCGCCCCGCTCTGCGACGACATGGCGACCCGGCCGCGGGGCGGCACCGTCAGGCTGAAGGTGGCGTTGAGCGACACGTCGCGGGCGGTGTTGATGATGCCCATGCAATTCGGGCCGATGATGCGCATCCCCTGCGCCCGCGCCTTCTGCACCAACTCATCCTGACGCGCTCGACCTTCCGGCCCTATCTCCGCGAAGCCGGCGGAAAGCACCACCAGGGCACTGACCCGCTTGCGCGCACACGCGTCCACCGTTTCGATCACTCGCGCGGCCGGCACGGCGATCACAGCCAGATCGACATCGTCGGGAACGTCCAAGATCGATGGGTAGGCGCGCACCGAGGCGATCGCGCGGGCACTGGGGTTCACCGGATACACCGGACCCTGGAACCCTCCCTGGATCAGCCGCTCGAACACGACCCGGCCGATGGACCGTGGATCGCGCGAGGCGCCGATCACGGCCACCGCCCGTGGTCTGAAGAACGGTGCGAGCGAGGCGGCGGTGGCGATACGTTCGCGCGCCTCCGACTCTGCACGGGCGACCTCGCCGGGGCTGGCCGGCAGTCTCACCCGGATCACGCCCCACTCACTCTCGAATTTCGGGTCGAACCCGCTCTTGCGAAATACGTCGAGCATGCGGTGGTTATCGGGCAGAACGTCGGCGACCAACTTGAGGATGCCTTGACGGCGGGCGTGGTCCGCCAGCCGCTCCAGCAGGATCGTACCCAGCCCTTTGCCTTGGAGGGCATCGTCCACGAAGAACGCCACCTCGGCGGTGTCCCACGACGGCAACCGCACATAGCTGCCGATCGCGATCGCCTGCTCGTCGGCGGCTTCGCCGCGTGTCACCAGATACGTCATCCGTTCGACGCCGTCGATGTCCACCATCCGCGCGAGGTAGCCCTGATCGACGGTGGCGACCGGAGTGAAGAAGCGCAGCCACAGCGATTGGCGCGATGCACGCTTGAACAGGGCATTGAGCCGGTCGATGTCATCGCCGCGCGCCGGTCGCAGCACCGCCGTGCCGCCGTCGCGCAGAATGACGCGCGCCGGGGCGGGTAGCGCTTCATGTCCGCCTCTGGATATTGCCATATCGTTGTCCTCTGCAGAACATTCGCACCCGCATGATACGCGTCACCGCCCGCGCCCGTGGTCGTCCTCGTTCGTACCGTTCGGCGCGGCGCCGAGCGAACGTGCAAGGTCATGCGAACTGCTTGACTTAGGTAGTCCTAACTTCGTACTCTAGGGTTGCCTGTCACCATAACGGCGCGCCCTTTGCTCCACCTCATGGTACATCGGACCGCGGGCGGGGTGGCGTACAGGAGGACGAATTACCGGGGAGGTCATGGAATGCCGCGAGTACAAATCGGCACGATGAATCGAACACGCGCGTGGATGGTGGTCCTCATGGCGCTTCTCGCCACGCTGCTGCTGGCCTGCTCCAGTGGCGGGTCGAAAGAGGGCGGCGCATCACCGTCAGTCAGTGGCTCGGTGGCAGGACAGCCCAAGCAGCGCAAGTTGGTGATCGCCGTCCAGCCCACCAATACGGCCGAACAACTGGCCGCGGATGCGAAGGAACTCGAGATGTTCCTCTCGACTCGAATGGGGCGGGAGGTTGACATAGTCTTCCCCACCAGTTTCGCTGGAGTGATTGAATCGCTGCGCTTTGGCCACGCCGATGCCGCCTTCATGAGCGCGTGGCCGCTGGCGCTGGCGCAGAAGCACGCCGGCAGCGAGGTGGCTCTCGCCGAGATCCGCGAGGTGGTGATCGGCGACGAGAAGAAGGAAGAACCGTTCTACTACTCGTATTGGGTGGTGCGCGCGGACAGCCCAATCACGCGCATCGAGGAGCTGCGCGGCAAGAAGGTGAGTATGCCCAGCCAGCTCTCCACCTCCGGCTACGTGGCGCCCCTGGCCCGCCTGGTCGAGCTGGGTTTACTGCCCTCCGATAACAAAGAGGTTGAGCCGAAGCGTTTCTTCGGCGATGTGGTGTTCTCCGGCGGGTACGCGCAGGGCTGGGAGGCGCTCAAGGCGGGTCAGGTCGACGCGACCGTGATCGCCGGCGATGTCTCCGAGAAGCTGTACCGAGAGGTGCTGGCGGGCACCCGCGTGATCGAGACGCAGGGACCAATTCCCTCCCACGGCGTCGCCTTTGCCAAGCAGCTCGATCCCGAGACACGGCAGCAGCTTCGCGATGCGCTGATGGAGTTGGGGCAACCGGAGCACCGGCCGCTGATGCGCAAGTTCATCTCCGGCATCTTCGTCAGCTTCCGGCCCACGACCGCCGAGGAACATCTCGCCTCTCTCAACCGTTACCTGACCGTGACCCAGGCGCAGTTTGTCGAGAAGCTGAAGTAGGGTAACGCGGGGGGCTGACCTAACTCCCGGCCCCCTTGTCCTGGTCGTTCCGGGACAGACCGCGAGGAGAGGGCGAGCCAATCTGGCGGCTGTGTGCTACATCGATGGTGCGGCGCAACGCGGGTGAACGCGCGGGCAATCGGTCTGCCGGACTATCTCAGAGTGATGCGATGCTCAGCATGGGGATGAGAAACACGACATGACTGCTGCAGTGTTCGAGGCGGCGACCGGGCGGGGCGATGAGGTTAGTCCCCATGCCCTCGAGGCGCGGGATCTGTGGTTTTCGTACGGCAAAGGCGAGGACGTGCTTAAAGGGGTTAGCATGGTCGTCGAGCAAGGACGAATCACGATGGTGCTCGGCGCCAGCGGCAGCGGCAAGACGACCCTGCTCAAGCTGGTCAAGGGCCTGCTCGCACCGCGGCGCGGCTCGCTCACGGTGCTCGGCCGCGGCCTTTCCTCGTCCCGTACTGGTCTGCACAATCCCCCGTCACCTTCCCCCGCGACGGATGAGTTCCTTCTGGACAGACCCTCTGAGCCGACATCTGATGTCGGGTCGCTACCGCCTCCCCTCGCCTGCCTGCCCGGGCCTGCGGGGCGGAAGGGGGCCAGGGGGTTCGGTCGGCCCCGCGCCCGTCTCGATCCCCGCGTCGCCTACATTCCCCAGCAGTTGGGGCTTGTCCGCACCTTATCGGTGCTCGACAACACGCTGACCGGCGCGCTTGGGCGGGTGGCGACGCTCCCCAGCCTGGTGCACCGCTTCCCGCGCGATGTCGTGCACGAGGCACACGCGACGCTCGAATCGCTCGGGATCGGTCACAAGGCGACGGAGCGCGTGTTCGCGCTCAGCGGTGGGGAGCGGCAGCGGGTCGCGATTGCCCGTGCGCTGATGCAGCGTCCTCACTTAATCGTCGCCGACGAGTTTGTCTCCCAGCTTGACCCGGCCACCACCACGGAGATCATGGACGCGATGCAGGGGATCGTGCGCGGCGGTGTTGCTCTGCTGATGACGACACACGAACTCGACATTGTCGCGCGCTACGCGGACCATGTGGTTGTCCTACGCGCCGGTGTCAAGGTGCTCGACCGCCCCGCGCGAGCGGCCGGCATCGCGGACCTGGGCGGGCTGCTGAAGTGATGCCTCCTGACACCGAGCCCGAGAGGGCGGCCGGCGTCGTGACCGGCCCCGGCCGGCTCGCGCCGATACCACCGTCGCGCGTGCCGTCCTGGGCCGGCCGGCTCGTGTGGCCCGCGCTTCTCGTTGCCCTACTGGTGTCGCTTGCCAACATCGGACTGCTCGATGTCCAACGCCTGCGGAGTGGGGCGATCAACACCGGCGCCTTCCTCCGCGACCTCGTTCCTCCCGATTGGAGCGTGACGCGCACCGTCGCCGAGGCGATGCTGGAAACCATCCAGATCGCGTTCGCCGGTACGATGCTTGGCCTGCTGGTGGCGCTGCCGCTCGCGCTCGCGGCCAGTCCCGCGATGGTCGGGACGCCGGTCGCGGCCGTGGTGCGACTGTTGCTGGCGGCGGTGCGCACGGTGCCGTCGCTGTTGTGGGCGATTGTATTCGTCGTGGCGGTCGGCCTTGGCCCCGGCGCGGGCGCGCTGGCGATCGCCTGTTATTCACTCGGCTACATGGGCAAGCTGTTCTACGAACTGTTTGACGGTGTTGACCCCGAGGTATTGGAGGCGGTGCGCGGCGCGGGCGTCAACCGGCTGCAGCTCGCGCGGTACGCGCTCGTGCCCGAGGCGGCGAACGGCCTGCTCGCCCAGATTTTGTTCATGTTCGAGTACAACGTGCGCGCATCGTCGATCCTGGGGTTCGTGGGCGCGGGCGGGATCGGCTACTACCTACTCGGCTACGTGCAAACTCTCGAGTATCAGAAACTGACCACCGCGCTGCTGGCGACGCTGGTGGTGGTGATCGCGCTCGACCGGCTGAGCGCGGTGATCCGGCGTCGCTTCCTCGTCACGCCAGCCGCCGGACACGCCTGAGCCGGCGGAGGAGACCGGTCGCGGCTGTCGGTGACAGCGGGCTACTCGCCCGGTGCGACACGGGTGATGTCCGCCGCGTGTTCACGAAAGTGATTGGTCACCGAGTGAAACAGCCCCTCGACGGTGAGATAGTCGCCGAAGGTCTTGGCCCCCCGCTCCCATTCATCGTCCTTCACGCCCGCCAGCGTGGTGAGAACGTTCGCGTGCGCGTTGTCGTACCGCCTCTTGACGGAGGCGGGCGTCGCGTTGCGGGCGCCCCAACGGGTGTACAGCACGTTGATCCGGTCGGCGATCGCCGGAGGCGGGTTGAAGCCCCGCCCACGCTTCGCGCCCGCGACACCGCTCGGCACAAAGCCCGCCGCCCAGGCGAGATGCCACATCAATTGACCGACCGTCCAGGCGCTGTTGCTCGTCGTGAGTCGCCAGTCTGCCGGGGTTAATCGATCCGCGAGCCGGGTATAGGCGGCGCGGGTCGCCTCCAACTCTGCCCGTAGTGCCTCGCGATCCGTCATGACACTTCTCCCTGACACGGGCGGCGAGCCGTGCGTCCGCCCGCTTGGTCAGCATGACAGCACGCTCGCTGGCTTGTCCAGTTCACGCCGCGGCCGTTCATGGGCGTGACCGAGGCCGAGCGATTCCGGCGTACGCGTTCGCCACCCTGGTCGCGTTGTACGACCACACGCCCAACCACACCGGCCGTTGCGGCGAAGGTCGGCTGCGTTCCCGGCGAGTTGAGATGTGCAACTCTCATCGCTTTACCTTCCCACGCGTTCAAGCATCGCCCGTCACTCCTGTATCATCGACCGGGGCCTTTCCCAGCGAGGGTGGTGTGAGGGGTACGCGGACAACGGACCGATACGATCCAACGCGGGCGAACTGGCTTTATCGGTTCTTCCGCGGCATTTGGATCCCCTTCGTGCTGCGGTTTTGGACACGCCTGCATGTTGAGGGGTACGAGCATGTCCCGACCGAGGGGCCGCTTATCGTCATCAGCAACCACCTCGCCAACCTCGACACGTACATTGTCGGCTTGTACCTACGTGGCCGCGTGATCCACTATATGGCGCGTCCCGACGGCCTGCGAAAGGGTGTGCTCGGCTGGTATTGGCGTACGCTGGGTGGAATCCCTGCCGACCGGGAGGGCGTGGCGGCGGCGTTGCGGATCCTTCGGGCGGGGGGCGCCGTCGGCATCTATCCCGAAGGGGTGATATCGCCGGCGCTGGTGAGTGCGCTCCCTGGCAGCGCGCTGCTGGCGATCCGCTCGGGTGCGCGGGTGGTGCCCGCCGCGATGTGGGGCACGGAGTGCGTCGGATTTTGGTCGTTCCTCAAGCGGCCGCGTGTCCATCTGCGGTACGGACCGCCGCGTGTGCTTCGGAGCGCACCCGGCCGTCACGGTTCCGAGGCCGCCATGAATGAACTGATGCGTGAGATCGCCACGATGTTGCCCGAGCGGTATCGCGGCGTGCACGGCTGAGAGTTCCGCACCTGTCCGCGCGTGGTTGAAACGACCTTGCCCCCGGCCGAGTCGAAGCAAGGCGCGCGGGCATGCGGGAGAGGGTGGCTTCCCTCGCCCGCATGGGGAGGAACCGGGAGTGAGGTGGTGTGCGCTGATCGGCGATTCCCTTCCCCCGGGCAGATCAGGGCAGCAGCAAACTCTAGGGCAATGGCAGCGGCGGCAGCGCGTGACGCGCTTGCTCGCGTTGGTACGCGGCATGCTGTGCCGCCACCCGCTGCAGAGGCTGCGCGGTCACGACGTACACCGGTAACTCCTGCTCGACCTGAATCTCGTAGAGCGTGTCGATGATCAGGTCCATCACCTCGTCCGTGTCTTCGATATCGACCGTCGCGCGCAGTCGCACGCCCTCGGGGTCGTCACGATAGAACACATCGAACGTGGCGGTAGGGTAGCGATCTCGGATCATGCACTTGAGCTGAGCAAGCGCTGATTGGATGCGCGGGTCGGCAATCGCGATGTGCGCGTCGATCACTGTTGCTGACCTCCTGTCACAATCGCGTTTACAAACACTCTCGCACGGGTAACAGCGCGGGTGACTTGCGTCTCGCTGACGTACCTCGACTCATAGTCGGCAGTCTCTCGCAATTCTTGCAGGCGCGACAACGTGTCCCGGAGGTCGGCGGGGTACAGCTTGCGCCGGCCGATCAGCTGTCCGGCGAATTGAGCCTGGACCCAGCCGTGCCCCCACAACGCCTCCCGACTGGTGGGTCGGATGCCGGCC
>JBBQJF010000200.1:0-9377 GCA_038325665.1 Dehalococcoidia bacterium
AACGACGCGATCACGCCGCTGTTCGAGGCGGTGGCCGAGGCGACCGAGGAGGCGATCATCAACGCCCTCTGCGCCGCCACCACCACCACCGGCCGCGACGGCCATACGGCGCACGCCCTGCCGCTCGACCGGCTACGCGAGGTCATGGGGCAGTACCGACGGCTTGAGGTTTGATTCTTGATACCGGCTCAACGAGGATGAGGTATCGAGGATCTGACGTCGTGAATGGCTGGGAGACGCCATATGGTTGCCGAGCAGGAACAGGCGGCGCACGTTCCACCGGTACGTCATAGCGGCAGGAGTGTCGAGATCGCGGTGTACCGCGCGGGCACACGGTATCATGCCGTTTGTCTCGATCTCGGCCTGATCGTTGAGCGCCCGTCCGCGGACGCGGCGCTGGCCGAACTCACGGCCCTCATTCACGACTATGTAGAAGATGCCGAGCGTGAGGGGCGCTCGTGGGCAACAACGCTCCGCCCTGTCCCATATGGCGAACGGATCTACGTCTATCGCCGTCTGCTCACCGCTGCCGCTACACAGTTCTTGCGCTCCCTCATGCTGCCCGGACGGGGCGCTCGGAGTGGCCCATCACGCGTCGAGTATATCCACCAATACCGGTCGGTGTAGGACAGGATGCGGAAGCCGGTCCTCACGCGGCGCGAGTTAGTGTCGTTGTTGGAACACAACGGCTTCGAGATGCGGGGACGCACCGGATCGAGTCATACCAGGTATGTGGGTGTCGTCGACGGCCGGACATGCAACGTGACGGTAGACGACGCGGTGGCCGGCTACACGCCGGCGTCTCATAGCATTCTGTACTACATCGTGAGCACACAACTCGGATTCTATCGTGGCGGTAGTTCCGCGAACGACGCGTGGAAGCGATTCTATGCGGGAGAGCCGAGCATCGCGCGACGGGCACAAGTTCCGTACGAACGGTGGGGATAGTTCTCCATTTAGCGAGCGCCGCGCATGACCCTACTACCCACCGCGTACGCGCTCCCGCTCGACCGGCTACGCGAGGTGATGGGGCAGTACCGACGGCTCGTGAGTTGATGCTTGAGAGTGGTTGAGAGCGGGTAAGCGTTTCGCTATTACCACTCGGCGATCACAGCCCTCCGGTGTACCTCCAGGATACGTGGCCGCAACGCCCGCGCCCACGCCGTGGTCACGAACTGCGGCCGCGCCGGTCGCTGACGGCTGACGGCATACGAACGTGGAGCCGGATTTGATGGACGACCGCGACCTGATGGGCATCCACGCGGATACCTGCTTCACGTATAACGCCCGCGGGCGGATGCTGCGCACCAACGAGCCGCGTGACCAGGAGCGGCGACCCGCGCCGCGCCTCTTCCTCGGCCGCACGACGGCGGGCCATGTCGTCCGCACCGGTGCGGTGACGCCGGGTGCCCTGGCCCGCCGTCTGGAGGCGATCATCGACCGCCACCCGCCGGCCGGCGACCTCCATGCCCCGCTGGCGGCGCTGACCGCGGTGCGGGAGGCGCTGACCGCGCACGCGCCCATCACGGCGGAGGGGGACGGCCCCGCCTATCGGTTTCCCGAGCCGCTCGCGCGACCCCACGGGAGTGTCCACCTGACAGACGCCAACCGTGCGCTTGCGCGTGAGACGTATCCCTGGCTGTATGACGAGATTGACGACTGGCAGCCGTGCGTCGCCGTGGTGCGCGACGGCGCGGCGGTATCGGTCTGCTTCAGCTCGCGCATGGGAGCGGTCGCGGCCGCGGCGGGCGTCGAGACACTCCCCGCGTTTCGCGGATACGGCTATGCGGTCGCCGTGACGGCAGCGTGGGGGGCGGCCGTCCGTGAGGTGGGTCGCATCCCGCTGTACAGCACCGACTGGGAGAACAGCGCGTCGCGAAGTGTCGCCCGGCGCGTTGGGCTGATCATGTTCGGGTCGGTCGCGACGTGGGCGTAGCGGGTGGCCGGCGGCGTGTGCCCATGTGCCCGCGTACCGTCCTGGTACAATGCCAGACGAGCGAATCGGTTGTCCTCTGCAGACGGGCGACCCGCCGGGTACCTCTACCCATGCGTGGCGGACCTTTCTCGGTAAGGTCGACCCAGTGAGTCGCCCCGGTCCCCTCCCGCGTTCGCGCGGAGACAAATGGCAATGCCACCCGGTCGCGCCGTGAAATATGTCTATCCAGACTCGCGAACCGCGTCATGCACCGCGCCTGTGGTCGGCGAGCACCTCAGCGATCGCGTATCGCGATATGCCGGCGAGTATGGGGTTGGTGGTCTGGTAATAGGGCAGGGCGATCAGTCCGACGGACAGTGCCCAGCCGCGACCTCGCGCCCAGGTCGCGTCATCGACCGGGAGCGCCGCGCGGAACACCTCACGCGTGCTGGCCGACAGGAGATTCCACGCGACGATCAGGTCGCACGCGGGATCGCCCACGCCCAGCCCCCCGAAGTCGATGACGGCGCTGAGGCGGCCCTGCACGGCCAGCAGGTTGCCCGATTGCAGGTCTCCGTGGATCCAGACAGGCGGGCCGCCCCACGCGGGCGACTGGAGGGCCGCGTCCCACGCCGCCGTCACCGCGTCGATATTGAGCGTGCCGTGCAGGGTCGCGATCGCGGCGCGGGTTTGGACGTCTCGCATGGACAGCGGCACACCGCGGAAGAAATTGTGTGGTCCTGGGACCGGCCCGCCGGTGGGATCGATCCGCTGGAGGGCGGCGATAAACCCGGCCAGCTCCGTCGCCGCGTGGCGGGGATCGGCGATGCGCTCGGTGGTCGCGTTCTCGCCTTCGAGCCATCGGTAGACGGACCAATGCCAGGGGTAGCCCTCGCCGGGTGTCCCCTTCGCGAGCGGGACAGGGATGGCAAGCGGTAGGTGCGGGGCAAATCTCGGGAGCCACCGGTGCTCCTTCTCCACCTGCCCCGTGACCCGGTGGATGCGCGGCATCCGCACGGCCATGTCGTCGCCCAGCCGGTAGATCGCGTTATCCGTCCCGGCCGAGGCGACCGGCTCGATGGGAAGGCCGGCCCACCTCGGGAACTGCGCCGCGAGCAATCGCTGTACGAGCGATGCGTCAGTATGCACCTCATCCGCGTGCATCTTGCCAGAAGCCATGGGTATCTCCACGCCACTCTAGACCCGCCGCACGACATGCAGCAGATATTCTTTGCGGTCGAGCGGATTGTGGTCCGACCGCGGCCGGGCCGGCGCCGGGCCGCGTACCGGTTGGTAGTGGTCGAAGGCGCATTCCAGCACGCCCTCGCCACGGGTCAGCGCCGGTATCTGTTGCTGCAGCTCGTGTACCCGAGCCGCCGGGACCTCACCCTCCAGCATGTACAACGGCCCCCGCGCTGCCGGTGTTCGCGGAACGGCGTGCAGCCGCGCCAGCACGGGAAACAGCGGGCCGAGCGTGTCTGACGGAATCTCGAGGTGAAAGCGGTGGATCGGCTCGTACACGGTGGTCCCGGCCTGCTTCGGGGCGCTCATCACCACCAGCGGCGTCAGGTTGCGGAAGTCCTCGCCGGTGCTCGACATGCTCTTGCTAAAGCCCTGATGGGCATGACTCTGCCGCGGCGCGTAGCCGGAATGCGTCATCGTGATCGTGCAGTCGGTGACCTGCCATCCGTGGATGCCCTGGCGCAGGGCTGCGTGCACGGTTTCCTCGACCGCTTTGAAGAACGCGAGCGGCATCGTGCCGAGCACCTCGCTTGCTAGCCGGAACTCCACGCCCGCGTCGATTGGAGCCGGCTCGATCCGCAGCCCGACGGTCGCCAGGAAAGGATTGGACGGCTGATGCATGGTTTCGACCGCGGTACCGACGCCGATGGGCCGTTCGATGCAGATCGTCGTTGTCTCGCGGAATTCGACTTCGATGCCGTAGTCGCTCGCCAGCGTTGCCTGGATGACCTCTTTCTGCACCTCGCCGTAGAGCGAGACGAATAGCTCGTGCCGCGTATCATCCTGCCGCAGGTCAATCAATGGGTCCTGCTCGGCGAGTTGAGCGAGCGCGACGATCAGGGCGCCCATGCCGGCGGCACGGCGGGGCACGATCACCGTTTCCAGTGTCGGCGGGGCGAAGTGGTGATGCTCCGCGGTCACGCGCGGGACGCCGATCGTGTCGCCGATGCGACTATCGCCGAGGCCGCCGAGCTTGCCGATCTGCCCCGCCGCGACCGACGCGCGTTGGACGGCCGAGCCGCGGTCGAACACGCTGATCGCCGTGACCTTCGCCTCGTTATCGCGGCCGAACGGCAACCGGTCGCGCGTTCGGACTGTCCCCGAGAACATCCGAACGTAGGTGATCTTCTCCCCGGCCGGCCCGCGTTCGACCTTGAACACGGCGCCCGACACGGGGCCATCGACATCGCCCACGGCCGCTGGCAGCAATTCCGTGATACCGGCGAGCAGCGCATCCACGCCCGCGCCCGTGATTGCCGAGCCGAAGAACACCGGATGAACCAATCCCCTGGTGGTCTGCGCCGCAAGCGCGTCGCGGAGTTGGGAGTACGACACGGTCGGCTCATCGTTGACGTACGCGGCCAGCATCGCGTCGTCGTGGTCAGCAAGCAGACTGGTGAGCTTGGCCGCGAAGGCGCCGCCGGCCGCGCCGTACGGCGTGAATTCGGCGGCGCGCGTGCCAAGGTGACGCGCGACTCCCATCGGCACAATCGCCGGCGTCAGCCTCTCGGAGATGCCCTGC
The DNA here is from genome assembly GCA_038325665.1 of Dehalococcoidia bacterium. Lineage (GTDB taxonomy): Bacteria > Chloroflexota > Dehalococcoidia > CAUJGQ01 > CAUJGQ01 > CAUJGQ01. Next base: position 4,680 of record JBBQJF010000200.1, read on the forward strand.
AACACGCGGTCATCGTGGGCGCCGCCGCGGTCGATCTTGTTCACGAACAGGAGGGTGGGGATGCGCAGCCGCTGCAACGTCCGCATCAACACGCGGGTCTGGGCCTGCACGCCCTCCACGGCGGAGATCACCAGCACGGCGCCGTCGAGCACGCTCAAGACCCGTTCCACCTCGGCGATGAAATCCGGATGGCCGGGGGTGTCGATCAGGTTGACCGTGACATCGTTGCTGACGAACGACACCACGGCAGACTTGATCGTGATGCCGCGTTGGCGTTCCAGCGCCAAGGAATCGGTTTGGGTGCTGCCGTGATCGACGCTGCCGATCTGGTCGATAACACCGGCGGCGTAGAGCAGCCGCTCGGTCAGGCTTGTCTTACCGGCGTCGACGTGCGCCAAAATCCCCAGGTTCAGTATCCGCATAACGCGTCATGTCCTCCGCACTTCCCTTCTGGACGGACATGAACGCTTTCCGCATTTCACTTCTCCTTAGTTGTTCGGCTGTTGTCGCGAGTGTAGTACGCGGCTGCCGCGGATGGCAACCGATGAGCCGCCGGCGTCGGTCACGCGCCACCGGCGGCTCGTCGGTTGATGATCGAGTGCGGCTGAGGCGTCAGGCCGTCGCCGCGCCGGCCATCTCTGTGTGGAGGGGCGCGTCCAGCTCATGCAAGCGGGGCAGCACCTCCGCCGCGAACAGCCGCATTGACCGCTCGGCCGTCGCCACCGGCATGCCGCCGTAGCGGAAGTTGAGGACGATCTCCTCGGCGCTGGTCATACGCTGGATGTGGACGAGCTTGTCGAACACCTGGTCCGGCGTGCCCCATGCCTGCGGGCGGGCGTGATGCTCACCGATCTCTTGCGGTGTCTTGCGTTTGAGCAACTCGCCGAACTGTGCGTACTGCTCGTACCCCTTGGTCGCGCGGAAGCGATCCACGTCATCAAAGCCGTAGTGGCGCTGCACGCTGATCTGCGCCTCGACGGCATGGCGCAGCATGGTTTGCCATGCCTCGGCTTCGCTGTCGAAGCAGGCGGCGTTCACGACCACGGTCGGCTGGATTGCCGGCCAGCCGTGGCCGGCGCGCACCGCGTTGAAGTCACGCACATCCTCACGGTACTCCTGCCAGTTCTTCTGGTTGGTCATCAGCATGCCCAACCCCGCGTTGGCCGCGATCGGCAGCGTCTCGGGACTGGTCCAGGCGACGCGCATACCGTCCACCAGAGCGCGCGGGTTGCGGGGGCGGGGGCGGATTGTCGTCTCCGGGATCTGATAGAACCGTCCCTGGTACGAGAACCACTCTTGGCTGAGCGCCATGCGCAGGATGTCGACCGACTCGGCGAACCGGTCGCGCGACTCGTCCATCGGGATGCGGTAGGCGTCAAACTCACGCTTGGCGGCGCCACGGCCGAGGCCGAGCGTCAGCCGCCGGCCTTGCAGCAGGTTGTCGAGCACGCTCACTTGTTCGGCGACGACCACCGGGTCGTACCAGGGCAGCACGACCACCATCGTGCCGAAGTCAATACGCTCGGTGCGTCCGGCGAAATAGGTGAGGTGCTGGATCGCCCCGCCTGTCATGATGTATGGCGAGAAGTGATGGTCGATCGCCCAATAGGAGTCGAAGCCAAGCGGCTCGACCAACCCACCCAGAAACAACTCTTCGTCATAGATCTGCTGATCAGGGACGGCGCCGTCGGAGCCGTGGCTCGCGAAGCGCTCCCAGTCGCTGTAGTTCTGGTAGTTAAAGTGGACGCCGATCCGCATGATGCACCCTCCCGCCGCTGATGGCCTCGCGTGCCGCGGGGCCTCGCTCACGTCGCCATTGTCCGGGACGTCCGCGGGAAGGACAAACCCCGCGGTGCGTGCCCACTCCCGCGGGGACCGGCCGTCGGATCACCGTTTGGAGCAAAAGCGCCGCCTGCCCCCATCCTCGTGGTCGAATTGCGCGACCGCGCCACCCGGCGCGGAGCGATGAGGCCGCTTGCTTCTGGCCGCCACGATACCGGTCGTGTATTCTGTCAACCGTCGGGAGGGGTATCGACAGCATCGATACCTCTCTACCTGATCCGGGGACCGGCGCGCGCCATGTGCCCGCTGGCCGTGGGGAGGACGCGTGAAAATTGGCATCCTGCAATTCTTCAGTTGGCCCGACCGGCGCTTCCCCCTTGCCGAGGTGTACAGCCGGGCGATGCAGCGGATCGAAATCATGGACCAGACGGGCTACGACAGCGTCTGGCTCGCGGAGCATCACTTCAACACCTATAGCGTCTGCCCCTCGATCCACCTCATGGGCACGATGGTGGCCGCCCGAACCAAGCGCCTGCGCATCGGGATGGGAGTGACACTGGCCGCCTTCTACCATCCGCTGCGTATCGCCGAGGAGGTGGCGCTGCTCGACATTCTCTCGGGCGGTCGCGTGAATTGGGGCGCCGGCCGGGGGTTCGACAAGACCGAATACCGCGTGTTCGACGTCACGGCCGACACGGTCTACCCAAAGTTCCGCGAGGCTTTCGAAATCGTGCTGCAGGCGTGGAGCCAGGATCGACTCACCTACCAGGGCGATTTCTGGTCCTTCGATGACATCGAAGTCTTACCCAAGCCCTTGCAGAAGCCCATGCCACCAGTGTGGATCGCCGCGACGTCGCCTCCCTCCATCGAATGGGCCGCGGCCAGGGGTTACAACATCATGCTCGACCCTCATTCGACCCACCAGGACATCGCCAAGAAGCGGGAACTGTACGCCTCGGAGCTGGCCCGCCACGGATACGACGCGGACGGACGGGAGGTGCCGACGGTGCGCTTCGTCGCGGTGGCCAACACCGAGGCCGAGGCGGCCGCGATCGCGCGGGCTGGTGCGGCGTGGACGGTGGGGGAGTATGCCAACCCCGGCCGGCGCGTGGGCCGGTCGTCGATCACCATTCCGGAGCATGTCGATCCGGTCGAGAGGTACATGAACGACATCGTGATCCACGGCACCCCGGACCAGGTGGTTGATAAGTTCATCGAATTGCGCGAGACGACCGGCCTGACCCACATTCTGTGCGGCATCTTCCGTCACAGCTCGTTCCTGCTGTTCACGGAGAAGGTCCTGCCGCGACTGGTGTGAGGCGCCGGCCTTGCCGCGCGCCGTCCGCATACGCGCTGACGCGGTCAGGGTACGGACGAGGCGCGGCAGCGTATCCGGGCTGGTCATCAGCCGCGGGCAGGCGACCAAGCGCGCGCATTATTGCTGCCGGAACAAGTGGGCGGCGCGGCGCATCACGCGAGGAGTACATCCATCAATACCGACCGGTGTAGGACGTGATCGTGATGCGGAAGCCGGTCCTCACCGGCTCGGCGTCTCCATCGGTGAGCGTCCGGGGATGACGCGGCGTGGGCCGCGGCCGTTCACCGCGCGCCGTTGAGCCAGGAGCGCCACGGCGGCCACGCCGACACCAGCGACGCGAGTTCGGCGTAGCCGCCAGCGCGGGGGTGAGCACCGTCGTTTGCCGTCGCCTCGCGGACCCATGTTCCCGCCGCGGCCAACGGGGCATACACGTCCAGGTAGGGAACCGCCAGCCCCTCGCACACCCGCGCCAGCGCCCCCGAGAGCCGGGCGATTGCCTGATTCTCTGGTGCGCCCGCGATGGGAGGCGGCCCGACCATCAGCACCGGATACCGTTCGGCGGCGCTGCCGAGGATATGGCGCGCGTTAGTCAGTGAGTCATCGAAGGCGACGCGCGGCCGGCCGGCCTCGATCACGGTGTCGTTGATGCCGAAGGAGAACACCACTCGCCCGTCGTACGCGGGCGGCAACCGCCGCGACACCTCCGCGTGCCAGCGGGCGGCAATGTCCGCGCTGGTGTCGCGGCGCACGCCCAGGTTGTAGGACGTGATGTCGTGCCCCTCGCGATGAGCGGCGGTGCAGATTCTCCCCGCCCACCCGAGGAAGTCGGGATCGCCCGCGCCATTGACCATCGAGTCGCCCACGAAACAGATGCGCATGCTCCGCATATCTGCCGGACCTCGCTCATGGCCACGCGATCAACCATCGCGACCGCACGCCGCGATTATCCGCGCGGCGTCCCGGAATCGCGCACCGCCGCCCCTTGACCATTCGTGTATTCTCGGACCCGTCGTTGGTTTATTCCGGGACCAGGGCGACCCACCGGGCAGCCCCTACACCCGCGCGGTCTGCTGCGCCCGTCCCCGCGGGTACAGGCGGGACCGTTCAGAACCCAACCGGTCGCCTGTCCCCGCGTTACGAAGGACCGACGAGCGATACTCGCGGCCGGGCGTCGCGCATGGCTGAGCATGGGTACGCGCCAAGGCCGCTCGTTGTGTACCGACGGGCTACAGCCGCAGCTTCGGGTCGAGCGCGTCGCGGAGGCCGTCACCGAGCAGGTTGACGCACAACACGGTGATCAGAATCAGCAGGCCGGGGAAGATCGCGAGGAAGGGCGAGTTGATCACGTAGTCTTGGGCATTGGTCAGCATGTTGCCCCAGCTCGGTGTCGGCGGCTGGATGCCGAGGCCGAGGAAGCTGATCGCGGCCTCGGCGGTGAGATGGGTGGCGAACAGCAACGTGCCGCTGACAATGATCGGCGCCATCGCGTTCGGCAGGATATGGCGCAGGGCGATGCGTTGCCACGAACAACCGATCGTCTCCGCCGCCTGGATATAGTCGCGCCCCTTCGCCGCCAGGTATTCGCCCCGCACCAGCCG
>JBBQJF010000201.1:0-9368 GCA_038325665.1 Dehalococcoidia bacterium
CTGCCGCCGGGGTCGGTGGCCTATCATCTGGCGTGGGTGGACTGGCGCCGGCGCCATCAGGGCACCGCCCAACGTGGCCACTATCGCCGCCACCAGCGCTCCAGTCCCGACCCCGTACCTATCTGAGGCTGTAGTATTAACTCAATCCGGTCCGCGCGTGATATCCTACCCATACCTAGCTGATTTGTTTTCCAACGAACCTTCAGTGATGGGCGCACCTCTTGACCTGAGATTCTTACGGGAAACCAAGACGCAGCACCTTCACCCTTGTCCCGTCCAACACTTTGACTGGTCAAATTGTCCTGCCGATACACCCGTGAATTCTGTGGCAGCGCAACCTTCAAGGTTCTTTCTTCCCCGGACAGGTTTCGGCGTACGAGATTCGCCAATCGGATTCGATTGTATTTATCTGTACCATCTTCACCGAGTTGCTTCGACTCGAAGAGCGGCCTAAATTTGGTCCGCTCATGCTCGCGCGCGAACCACAACACATAATCAGCTACTCCGCCGATGTAGACACCTGTTGAACCGCCTGATGTTTTCGTCGAGATCTGGGCTATGAAGTTCTCATCCCCAAAAACCTCATCCATTACCGCCCGTACGCGATGCACGTTCTCGTCGCCGATCTGCACGAAGATCGAGCCAGAATCCGAGAGCAGATCGCGAGCGACGGTGAGGCGGTCGCGCAGGTAGGTGAGGTAGCTGTGGATGCCGTCGCGCCAGGTGTCGCGGAAGGCTTTGACCTGCTCAGGCTCGCGGGTGATGTGGTCCTTGTTGCCGTCCTTGACGTCACGGCTGGTGGTGCTCCACTGGAAGTTGCTGTTGAACTTGATGCCGTAGGGCGGGTCGAGGTAGATGCACTGCACCTTGCCGCGCAGCCCCTCCCGCTCGGCCAGGCTCGCCATCACTTGCAAGGAATCGCCCAGGATCATGCGGTTGGTCCAGTACAGGTCGTGCTGATAGAACTCGGTGCGGTCGGCGCCCTCGGGGATGCCGTTGAAGTCGGCGAACAGGTCGAGTTGCTCGGCCCGCTGCCCGCCCCGGCGCTCCTCGCGCAGCAGGTCGTCGATCAGCACCTTGGGGTGGACCTTCTCCTGAATGTACAGCGGCGGCGCCTGGACAATGAGGTCACTCCAGTCCTGCTCGTCTTTGCCGCGCCAGACCAACTGCGGGTCGAGGTCGCGGTTGCGGCGCTCGTACGCGACGCGCACCGGGTTTTGCTCGTCCGCCCGCAGCAACGGCTGGTATTCAGCGGTGGGGATGTTACGCCGCGAGGCTTCGTCGTGCCGCAATGCCTCGACGGCTTCGTGGGTGCGATTCTTCGTCATGCGTCGCTTCCTTGGGCCGGTGATAGTCACGGGTCGCGGTACACGTCGCGGCGGTGGCCGACCTTCACGATCTCGATAATGAGTTCGGCGTCGGCCACGCTGTAGAGGATGCGGTAGTTGCCCTGGCGGAGGCGGTACTGCTCCCGCGCCGACAGCTTCTCGGCGCCGGGCGGGCGCGGGTTGTCGCGCAACGTCTCGATGCGCGCCAGGATGCGGCGGACATCGGCTTGAGGGATGGCGCGCAGATCCTTCGCGACCGATGTCCGGATCCGCAATTCATAGCGTGCCATCGGACTTGAGTTGATCAAGCAGGGCGTCGTAGCTGATCGATGGTTCACTCTCGCGTTCGGCGAAGGCGGCCAGGTCTTCCTCGTCCTCGCGCAGGGCTGCACGAATGGCGTCGTTGACGATCTCGGACATGCTGCGATGGACGGCGGCGGCCTTCAGTCGCAGCGCCTGATGTAACTCTGGTTCGAGGTAGAGCGTGGCCCGCACGCTGTCCATGATCGCCTCCGGGACATCTATACGTTATGACACGATAGAGCAGTTCGGATGGAGGCGGAAGCGCAGCAGTCAGAGCACCGGCGCCGCGGCCACCCGGTCGAACAGCCGCTCCACGGCGGCGGCGAAGTCGGACTGGATCAGGTAGACATCGGTGAACTCGGCGAAGGCCCAGCGGCCGTACGTGCCGAGGTTGTTGACTCCGGGCACCCAAGAGGTTTCGATCGCCGCCTTCTTCTCCTTCGCGTCTTCGCCCCGGTAGCCCTTGATCTCCACCACGAAGTGCAGCAGATCGTCGTCACCATGGCCGTCATCGACCAGCACGATGAAGTCGGGCCGGTAGCGGCGCGGCTCCGAACCGTGGCGGTAGGGCACCTCGAAGCCGAGGTTGTGGTTCTTCACATAGGCGCGTACGCGCGGATGCGCCTCGGCCACACGGCAGAACTCCGCCTCCCAATCGCTGTCGAGGATCACCCAGTTGATGTGGCAGCGGCGCGGGTCTGTCTGCCAGCGATCCCTGCTCGATGCGGTGAAGTGGACGTGGATTGTCGAGCCGGTCGGGTTGTAGGGGTCGAGTACGGTCCTGACCGGCCGCTCATCCGCGAGGGCACGGGTGATGCCGGCGGTGATGCGCTCGCAGGCGATATCGGCGAGCTCCTGGTACATCAATTGGGCGGGGTAGGCGCCGCCTTTGCACACGAGGCGGGTGTCGAGCCATTCCTTCGCGATGCGCTTGAGCTGGCCGAACAGGTACAGCTTCGGCTCTTCGCCTGGGTCGCGGAACTTGGTGTAAATCAGCCGCTGAGTGAGGCGGAATAGGACGGTCGAGAGGCGCGTGTCCTCCAGACGTTCCAGGCTGAGGTCAATGTCCTGACCGATGATGCCGGCGTTCCTGGTGATCGTCGGGCCAACCAGTTCCGGCGTGAGTTCGAGCACCGAATCGGCGGTGAAGGCGGCGGTGAGCCGGTCCTCGGGCAGTTCCACCCGGTAGCCTTCGACGCGCGGGAAGCGGATCTCCAAGTGGTCGCGCTCCGGGCGCACGGCCCTGACCTGGATCGTCTCGCGCGGCGCCCGCGGTGGCGCCACCACCGGCTTGGCCGTGAAGTCGAACGGCACGCCCAGCACATCGGCGTACTCGACGTCGAACAGTCCCTGTTCGTTCAGGTCGTACGACTGGCGGCGCAGCGCCCGGCCGATCACCTGTTCGCACAGCAACTGGGTGCCGAAGGCGCGCACGCCGAGCACATGGGTGACGGTGTTGGCGTCCCAACCCTCGGTGAGCATGGCGACCGAGACGACACAGCGGATCGACTCGCCCAACCGGCCGGGCTTACCGACGGTGTTCATCACCTCGCGCAGCAGCTCGTTGTCGGTGATGTTCTCTGCCCGGCCGCGGTCACCGGTGCGCTCGACGATTTCACGTCGGAAGCGGTCGATCTCATCGGCGGCCATGGTGCGGAAGTTGTCGTCCAGCGCGTCGCCCGATTCGAGCTGCTCGCTGTCGATCAGCAGCGTGTTCGGCCGCGGCAGCGGGTTGCCATGCTCGTCAAAATTGCGGAATAGCTCCAGGCGCCCGTTCTCCAGCGTGGTCGAGCCGTCCTCATTCTGGCGCTGGAAGCCGGAGATGTAGTCGTAGACCAGTTTGGAGGTGGATGTGTTGTTGCAGACGACGATGAAGCACGGTGGGGCCTGAATACCGCTCTCCTGCCATAGATCGAACGTTTCTTTGTAGTGGCCGTACAGGGCTTCGAGCGCCGTCTGCAACTCGACTGGCAGGCTGAGCGGGTCGAGGACGGCGGCGCTGCCGCGACCCTTCTTCGGCATCTTGGGACGGATGTGCTCCCACAGGTTGCGGAACCGAGGCATCTCGCTGCCGGGAATGTTGTCCGCCACCGGGACGCGCGGCAGCTTGACGATGCCGCACTCGATCGCGTCCATCAGCGAAAAGTCGCTCATCGTCCAGGGAAACAGCGTACCCTCGGCGTAGCCGGAGCCGCGCAGGAAGAACGGCGTCGCGGATAGGTCCAGAACGCGGGTCACACCGAGCTTGCGGTTGACGGCCTCCAACCCGGATATCCAGAGGCGGGCCGCCTCGTTGTTGCGTTCGGCCTCCTTCCTGTCATCGCCGCCTAGGTCTCCTTCATCGGCCGGCCCAGGCTTCTCGCGGTAGCAGTGGTGCGCCTCGTCGTTGAGCACCAGGATATTCTTCATCCCCATCAGGTCAGGCATGACACGCTGGAGCATTTGCCCTTCGCTCTCCAGCGTGTCTAGCGGTGCACCATAGCCACGCAGCAGGGAGCGGCCACCCTTCGACAGTTCCATCCGCTCGCGCCGCCTGAAGGCGTGATAGTTAGTGATCACGATCTTGGCCCGATTCACATCGTCGAGCATGTCACCCGGCACGAGTTCGCGGCTGGCGTAGTAGCTGTCGGGGTCGTTCGGTTGGAGCACCCGCAGCCGGTCCTTGATGGTGATGCCCGGCGCTACGATGAGAAACCCTCGGGTAAAACGCTTGCTCTGAGGGCGGCGCACGGCGTTGACTGCCTGCCAGGCGACCAGCATTGCCATGACGGTCGTCTTGCCGGCGCCGGTGGCCAGTTTCAGCGCCAGGCGCGTCAGTTCGGGATTGGCATCGTTGTTGGCGTTCGCCAGGTGCTCCAGGAACGCGCGTCCTTCCCGACCGGCGTCCGGCGCCACCTCCGTCAACCAGATCGCCGTTTCCACTGCTTCAATCTGGCAGAAGAATGGTCGCACGCTGTTGAACTGATGGTGACGCCAGTGCTGCAGCAGTCGCGCCGTCTCCGGCGTCACATGCCAGTGATTGGGGTTGGGGATGACGCGCCATTGAGCGACGTGGCGGCGCAGTTCGTTGATGATCGGCGTAGGGTCGTATTGCTGTTGGTCTGTCGAAAGCCCCTTGCCCTCGTCAAACACCATCTGCCTTTGCTGTGCAGCGACCTTCCGCTTGCGCGGTTTTGGGATTGGCGTAATGAACTCAGCCGTGCGGCGGCGCTCGATGATCTGTTGTGTCGGCTGGCCCGCTCCATCGAGTTCCCAGTGACGATCCGGATTCGCATACGGCGAGTTGAGAATTGGCTGTGAGAAGAATTGATCATCCATTGCTGTAAAACCACTCCCAAATATCCGCCGTCCATCAGCGCGCAACCCCTATGTTAGTCGGCTCAGCCGTTTGGTGTCAGCGGCGGTGCCCATTCAGTGATACTCGCGAGTCGGTGACGCAACTCCGGATGGAGTCCCTATGCCGGAGATGAAGGCGGCCCACCACTTCGACGTGATCGACCTGATCGACCCGCGCGACACGCGCCGGCTCGCCTGTATTTTCGTCAAGCTCGCCCAACCGCTGCTGCACGAACTCGCCAAGCGGCTGAAGCGGGCCGTGCGGCCGTAACCGTCCGGCTCCCGCACGGCCGCGGCGATTCGGCGACGACGACGGTCACGAATCCCGGCTGTTGCAACGCGCACGAGTGGCGGGTATCGTCCGCGTCCGGTGCGGTGCGCGCGTTCCGCGTGCAGATGGCGAGTGCCACACACCGGCGCGGGAGCCGCCGTGCACGCGCGGAAACGCGGGGCACTCAGCATGAGTGCCCCGCGTCGGACGTGAGGTGTTGCTTCATCGGGCGCCGGTGTTACTAGCACGCCCCGAGACGGAACGAGGAGATGGAGTCGTCGCCGATGCGGTTGTTGCGCAGGTCAGCGTCGCTGGCGGTGAACACCTCGCAGTGGCCCTTGAAATCAGGGTGTTCCCACACCGCGATCTTCTGTCCCGCCGGCACCCGGAGCGACGACACCGTGTCGTCGAAGCCAACGCGGCGCAAATCGGCGCGCTGCCACCCATCGATTGCGCCCGCTACCCGGCCCTCGCCGCCATAGTTGGGATGCTCATAGAGCCGTACCACCGGCGCCCAACAGTTCGCCCCAACGTGGTACGAGGTGACGCTCCGATAACGGATGGGGTTGTTGCCCAGGTAGGGGTCGCTGGCGGTGAACACCTCGCATACACCGGTCAAGTTACGGTCAGAGTACAGTGCGACCATCGCCCCCGGCTCCACCCGAATCGAGGCCGCTTGATTATCCCAGGTGGTACCCACGAGATTGACGATGCTCCCGGCATTGAGTGGCAGTTCACCGCCAGAATAGTTGGCCGCATTGAAGAGCTTTCCCACTACCTGAGACGACTGCGCCTGCGCCGGAGCCGGCCGGCCGCCCAACATCGCCAGCGTGACCACTGCCAGCCCGAGCGCGGCCAGCAGCACCGCGCGCGGTATGCCCTGGCCGCCGCGGCTGATGCCGCTCATGCCTCGTCCCATCGCGAAGGTGTTGAGCCTCTGTCGGGTCATCTGATCGGTCCTCCATCTGTTCTGTCCGCGACCGCGATGCCAATCCCGCGTGCGGCCCAGGAGCGGTCCGCGGTGGGTTTCCGCCACCGGTTCGGAGTGTCGTTGATGGCGTCGTCGTTCAGTGAGGTCATGATGCCGCGCGGCACAAAGGTTCACCACGGACACCACCCGCACACGACCCGCACACTAGCCTGACAGTTTGGGGAACAGGCCGTCCGCGATAGTGCCGTGGTTCGTCGCGATGCGGTCCGCCACCGGTGAACGGCGCCCGCCACCGCGTGGACCACAGCTTCCATGGGCGGGTAAACGCCGGCGCCGGCGTCCGATTCAGCGCGGCTGCACCGGGCGGCCGTCGTGGGGCTTGTTCCAGGTTCGGTGTGGCGCGCGAGTTCGGCGCGCGGATGGCAACCACCACGCACCGGCGCGGGAGCCGCCGCACCCGCGCGGCAACGCGGGGCACTTGGTGTGAGTGCCCCGCGTCGGACGTGAGCCGTGGCCCCGCCATTGCGTCAGGATTGCTAGCATCCTCTGCCGAAACGCCACGAGGAAATCTGGTCATTGCCAATGCGGTTGTCGCGCAGGTCGAGGTCGTCCGCCGTGAACGTCTCACAGATACCGGTGTAGTTGATGCCTTGGTAGACCGAAATCACCATTCCGGGCGGCACTTGGATGGACGAGACCGTGTTGTCAAAGATGCCACCGGCGAGCTGACGAAGGTCGGGCACATGGCCGGTCACCTCCCATGCCTGGCCGCCAAACCAGCCGGCCGTGTACACCACCACCCGGCAGTCCTGGCCGAGTCGCCACGAGGAAATCGTGTCGTTGCCGATGCGATTGTTGCTCAGATCGCTGTCAAGCCCCACGATCGTCTCACAGATACCGGTGTAGTTGATGTCGCGGTAGACCGCAATCTTCATGCCGGCCGGCACTTTGATTGAGGAGATGGTGTTGTCAAAGCTGCCACCGGCGAGCTGACGAACGTCGGCCACATCGCCGATCGCGTTCCATACCTCACCGCCATACCAGCCAGCCGTGAACACCGTCACCGGGCAGACCTGGCCGAGTTTGAACGAGGAGATGGTATTGTCACCGATGTGGTTATCCCGCAGGTCGCCGTCGCCCGCTCTGAACGTCTCGCAGCGGCCAGTGAAGCCCGGGTGTTGCCACACCGACACCACCTGTCCGGCCGGCACTTGGATGGAGGTGACGCTGTCGTTAATCCACCTGTCCAGCTCGGTCTGATCCTCCCATAAGGCGAGTCCCTGACCGCCAAAGTTGGGATGTTCGTACAACACTACAGGGCACTGCTCTAAATTAATGACCGGTGTGCCTAAAATAACGACCGATGAGATGGTGTTGTCGCCGATGTGGTTGTCGCGCAGGTCACCATCGCTCGCGGTGAACACCTCGCAGCGGCCCAGGTAATCGGGGTGCTCAAACACGGCGACCTTGCTTCCCGGCGGCACCTGGATCGACGACACCTTGTCATCAAACTGCCTGCGGCTCAAAACGGACTGTCCATACCAATCGTCCTTGGCAACCGCTATGGAGGCGCCGCCAAAGTTGGGATGCTCAAAGAGCTGAACAACCGGGGTCCACATCTGCGCCTCCGCTGGAGCCGCCCGGCCTCCGAGCAGTGCCAGCGTGACCACCGCCAGCCCGAGCGCGGCCAGCAGCACCGCGCGCCGCATAGGCCGGCCGCGGCGGCCGATGCCGTTCATGCCCCGTACCATCGCGAATGTCTGTAGGCTCTTGCGCTTCATCATGATCGGTCCTCCATCTGTTCTATCCACGAAATCGATGCCAATCCCTCGTGCGCCCCGTGAGCGGTCTGTCTGGGGTCCGCCACTGGTTCCGGCGAGGCGACCATCGCGTCGTCGTTCAATGAGGTCATCATGCCGCGTGGCGTGGTGGTTCACCACCGACACAACCCGCACACTACCCGCACAGTTGGCGATCGCTGCCGGGAATCCGGCCATCTTCACTGGTGCGGTCCGGCACGAGCGTCGCCACGGGTGGACGGTGCGGTGGAATGGCCGGCCGGCAGGAGGGGCGGCGGCGGTCCGCGATGTCGGCGTGGTTCGCCGCGACGCGGTCTACCGCCGATGGGAGCCTGCCAGCGCGTGGAACCCAGACTCGACGGCACGGGTGGATAAACGCCGGCATCCGATTCAATGCGGCTGCACCGGGCACCCCCCCCACGACGGCCGCCCGGTGCAGCCGCGTGCGGTACACGTGCAGGCGGCGGCCAACACGCACCGGCGCGGCAGCCGCCGGGCGAGCGCGGCACCGCGGGGCACTCACACCGAGTGCCCCGCGGTGGATTGAGGTGTGGCTTGATTGGGCGCCGGTGTTACGGGCAGGCCCTACCATAGCGCATGGAGGTGATGGTGTCGGCACGGATCAGGTTATCGCGCAGGTCCCCGTCGTCGGCAATAAACGTCTCACAGATACCAGTGTAGTAGCTGCCCTGGTAGACCGCGATTGTCACTCCACGCGGCACACGGATGGACGACGCGGCATCGTTCAACAAGGGGTAGCTCGCGCTAAAGTCGACCACATCGTTGGTTAAAAAGGCACTGTTGCCGCTATAACCGATGTTAGCGTAGAGCACTACCGGGCAGGCCCTGCCGAACCAGATCGAGGAGATGGTGTCGTTACCGATGAAGTTGTTTCGCAGATCCGAGTCGCTGGCCGTGAACGACTCGCAGGTACCGGTGAAGTTGATGTCCCGGAAAACCGAAACCAACATGCCTTGCGGCACATGGATGGACGACACGGAGTTGTCGAACTGGCCGGCGCTTATCAGGCGCAGGTCGGGCATCTCGCTCTGTCCCCCAAAGTTGACCTGCAAGGCGGCGCCGCCAAAGTTGCCGGCAGTGAATACCGTCACCGGGCACCACCCGCCTAACCAAAACGAGGAGATGGTGTCGTCACCGATGTAGTTGTTGCGCAGGTCACCGTCGCTCGCGGTGAACTCCTCGCAGCGGCCACCCAATTGAGTCTCGCTGTACACCGCGATCGACTCTCCCGGCGCCACCTGGAGCGATGTCACGGTGTCATTGAAGCCGATCCAGCTCAAATCCCGACTCGCCACTTCATGCAAGCGCACGATCTTGCTCGCGCCGGTGAGGTTAGGATGCTCAAACAGTCTCGTCACCGGAGCATTGCAGCGGGCAAC
>JBBQJF010000202.1:0-9366 GCA_038325665.1 Dehalococcoidia bacterium
ACCTCTTCGGCGAGGCGGTCTACATCCTCCTCAGTCTGACCGCCAAGTCAGCGCTCGCCTGGCAGGTCTTCGGCGGCACGCTGGCCGGGTGACGGGGGACGGGGAGCGGGGAGTGGGGAGCGGGGAGCGGGGAACGGGGAACGGGGAACGGGGAGTGGGGAGCGGGGAGCGGGGAGCGCGCGGGAGCTATCATGTGCGCGCGGGCGAAGCGATCGAGGGAGGGGCGTGCGTGGGCGAGGTGCGGCGGTTCGAAGACTTGGTGGCGTGGCAGTTGGCGCGGGAGTTGACGGGACAGGTCTACGCGATGACGCGCCAGGGGACGTTCAGCAGGGATTTCGGACTCACTGATCAGATGCGGAGGGCAGCCGTATCAGTGATGTCCAACATCGCGGAGGGTTTCGAGCGCGAAAGTATCGCGGAACGTCTCCACTTCTATGTGATCTCGAAGGCGTCGTGCGCGGAGTTGCGCTCTCAGCTATATGTTGCACTCGATGCCGGCCACGTCGATCAAGCAACCGTCGATGCCCTCCAAGCCAAAGCCGAGCGCACCGCCCGCGTCCTCGCCGGCCTCCGTTCCTCCACCCGGCGTGGCCCGCACCCTCCAACGAACGAACCCGTCCACTGAGTTTGCTCCCCGTTCCCCACTCCCCGCTCCCCGCTCCCCGTCACCCGGCCAGCGTGCCGCCGAAGACCTGCCAGGCGAGCGCTGACTTGGCGGTCAGACTGAGGAGGATGTAGACCGCCTCGCCGAAGAGGTAGTCGCGCCACGGGCCAACGCGTTTGTACTGCAACACCATGTTGATCGCAAAACTGTTGAAGAAGATGAAGAGACTGATGAAGATCGCGTACACGAATCCCGGCGGCGACGCGTCGCTGGTCGGACTCACGAAGTAGATGCCGATGACGACCCAGGGCACCGCGCCGGTGATCACGCCGAACCAATACGACAGCCAGTTGGGGCGTCCGGGGGTTTCGTAGTGCTCCATCAACAGGCCGAACAGGATCATCGACGCGTTCACGCCGAAGATCGCGCCAAGCGCCGCCAGGTCGCTGATGCCGGTGAGTTGGGCAATGAGTACCACCATGATCGATGAACTGAACGCGTACTCGATCCAGCGAGCGTAGTTGCGGTCGCGCAACAAGTTGCGCCCGTACCACTGAAACACCCCCGGTGAGGCGATGATCCAATGCGCCGCCGCCGACAGGAACACGAACGCGGCGACACCCCAGGCGACGCGGACGGTGAACAGCTCGGTGAGTTGTGGCGGCGCCGCGCCGGGCGGCCCCTCCATGAAGGTCGCCGTCACCGGCAGGGCGAAGTCGTTCGCCAGCGCCAGAATCGCCACGCCCTGGAGCGCGTGGATCGCGCCCATCACCAGGTTGTACCCGCGCAGCCGCCGTAACCTCTGCTCGGTATGTGGTTGGTCGGTCATGTCCGCCTACACTTTCTCCGCGTGTGCAGCCCGCTGGCCGGCGCTGCTAATCGCCGGGAAGGGGACACACGCGCGGGCGCATCGCCGCGCTGCCGTCGCGGTGAACATTATTTGCACAACTATAGCACAACTAAGTTGGCGGCGACACCGCCCACCGGACACGGGCGCGGGCGCTGCGATTCCACGCGAGGCCACCGGCCGGCGGCGTGGCCGCCCCGGATGCGGTTCGGACGGCAGGGACGAGGTCGTGAGGGGAGAGGCGGGAGCACATCGCCCACGCGCGTGAGAACTTTCCGCGCTGATGGGCATGGGGCGAGGTCAGACGAGTGACAGGTGGGCAGGGGCAAGATGAAACGAGCGATACACCATCGGTTCGTGTCTGACGCGGAAGAGGGCGACCCGGTTGGTCGCCCACATCCTGTCGCTGGCGTTCGTCACATCATAATAGGACGGCGATTTACCCGATCCGAGCGGTGCGCGGATGCAGCACACCGCCTCGTATCGGTCCGAGTATCTTCGATGGCATCACGAAGACGGCGACTGATGCTCGAACAGCGGCCACAAGTGGGCATCGGGCGTCGCGAATTTGAGCGGCGGGCTGCCAATCTGCCCGTCGAGCCGGAGCAGTTTGCCTAACCGCCTCCGTCGATTGTCTCGTGCGCCGTCGTAGGTGAGGAACACATCCGCCCGCGCGATGAGCGCCGTCGCGAGATGGATCGCATCCGGGTTGGTCAACCCGTCGAATTGTAAGCAGAGATCGCGAGCGCGGCGGGCGATGCGACGTGAGACGGCGTAGAACTGGAGGTAGGGGCGATCCGCGTCGAACAAGTCCATGACGACGCGCTGATGTTCGGCATTATTCGTGTCGAGCGGGTGGACCTCAGAGATGGCGAAGGTGGACGTGACTGCTCTCGCATGGCTGAACTGCATCGTGATGTCGTTCATGAGCTGGCGAAACGCCTGGACTCGTTGTTGATGCGATTCCGTCAGAAAGCTGGTGAAGACCACCCTGTCCCAGTATTGGATCTCTTTGCCGCCCTGATCAGGCATCGTCCGGCTCTCGCATCGCTCGCACGTACTCGACCGGATCGATTCCGCCGGTGAAGTCGGGCACGCTGCCGACCAGCTCCTCAAGCGTCTGGAGAGGTCGCGGACGGACGAAGAAGTCGGTCATGCCCGTCATTGAGGTTGGGACGTCTTCCGCATTGTATCGGATCACACCCTCGACCACGACGCGTTTTCCGATCGCGTTCAGGAACTGCTCAAGCGTCCCGTCGGGAATTCGACACGGCACGCGCACACCTGTCCCGTGTTCCGCGATCACGAACAGCGGGCGTCCCCGTACGGAGATCATCTCTAGCTTGCCGTCGAGTTCAGAGATCTCATGGTATCCGCGTCCGGCGTGTTCACGGGGCGGGTTTGTATCTTGACGCGCAAGCGTCAACGGCTCGAACCCGGCTCCCTCGATCGTGATCTTGTCAATCCGAGATAGCTGACTGAAAATACCGAGGATCGCACGCTGCGCGGCCCTGTTGATCTCTGGTGGCCAGTTGACCGGCGCGTCGCCCGCCTCACCCGCACGCCGGAAACCTTCGTAGGCTCGCTCCACTACCTTCTGAAGGGTCTCGTGGGTAACACCGTTGGGTGACGCGACCACCTGGAATCCTGTCACGTCTTCAACATGCCAGGTCGCTTTCGCCGGCCCGTTCGTGAGCGTCGATTCAATCGCCTCAAGGACCTTCCGAAAATCGCTCGTCATGCCGCTGAGGGCAACGAGATCGAGATCGTCGCCCTCCATATCGACGGACAGGTGTACGTCGGACATCGCGCCCCGCCTTCCCCGCGCTCGCCGGCCGGCTGCCTACTCGACCGGCGTATATGCCTGGTGCTCCGCTGAAGACAAGTGGTGAGTGTTAGGGGACGGCCCCGTTGAACGTGGGATGGTCCTGATGATCATAACGGCCGGCGCACATGCTGTCACGGGACAACTACCCCGCGCAAAGGGTCTTTCGATTGTCATGAGGTATCGATGCCCAGGAGCCCGAGGGCGTCGTGCTGCCATGCCCGCTCCCGGAGGGCCGCCGCGATGTTCGTCGCGCCGGTCGCCCGTAGCAGCGCGATCACGGTATTCCGCAGCGCCGCCAGCACCCGCGGCGCCGCCCCACTGCGCACCCGACTGGCGTCCTCACCCAGCGTCACGTCGCGAACATGGTGGAGTCGGTTTTCGATGCCCCAGTGCCCACGACCCCGCCCCAACAGCGCCGCGGGGCCGACGTGCGCGGGCAGGCTGGTGACGAAGTGCCGCGTTTCCCCGCCTGTTCGGTCGTGCTCCGTCCAGCTCCGCGTGATTCGACCGACCTGCTGGCAGCCCGGCCAGTCCAGATAGTCGGTCAGCGCGCTCGAGGCCCACACCTGCCGCGTCTCGTGCCGGCTGCCGTGGCGGTCGCGCTGCTCGGCGGTCGCGACCACCTCGCCCGGCGGCGGTTGGTCGAACAGCAGCGTGATCGCCGCCTCCAGGGTCGGCTGGTTCCCTTTCACAAAGAAGAGGTAGTCACCGCCCGCCGCCACGATTTGCGCACACACGGCACGCTGACAGTACAGCGCATCGCCGGTCACCACGGCCCCGGCCACGGGCAGCGCGGCCACGACCCGCGGCGCGACCGTCAATTCGGCCTCACGTTTCTCCCCGCTGACCCCCCCATTGCACCAGCACCAGGCCGGTCTGCTCGGCATACGCCGCCACCACGTCGACCCAGGTGCTGGGTGGCGCCCCCTTGGCATGGCTGCCCCGTAGTGCCTTCCCGTCCAGCGCGATACTGCCACCCCTCCCGCCATGCGCCTGCTGTGCCCACCGGGCGAGGACCGCCTCGAACGCGGCCGGGGCGATCCGACGACTCACCTCATGCAAGGTGGAGACCGCCGGGGTGCGGGAGCGGGTGAAGCCCATGGCGGTGACGGTCGCCGGTGACTGCAAGCGACCCCATTGGGCAATGGCGTACAAGCTGCGGGCGCCGGACAGCATCGCCACCGTCATCAGGGTCAACACCGCCGGCAACGGATGCCGGCGACCACGGCCCCCGCGCGGGTCGGGCACCGTGGTAAAGGCGTCCACGAGACTACGGCCCATCGTGATCGCATCCATCTCGCGATTCTGCCACACCCCGACGATAATCGAAAGACCCTTACCCCGCGCATGACTCAACGGGTCACCCGACCCTAGCTCGACGCGCTGGCCGCCCGCTCCTGCCGGACGGATTCGAGCGTGGGGGTGCGGAAACGGTCGTCGGGGTTGTCCCAGCCTTTGAAGTGGGGGGTGCGCTTCTCGGCGAAGGCGCGGCGCGATTCCATCAGGTCTCCCTTGGCGCCGTGGTCGCGCAGCCGGCCCGCCAGATGCTCCATCTCCTCGGGCACGCGCGCCTGGAGCGCGTGCATCATCACCAGCGTGTTGACGCGGGCGGCGGGAGGAAGCGTCAGCAGGTGCTCGGCCATCTCACGCGCGGCCGGCATCAACCCGTCGGCGTCCACCAGCCGGTTCACCCAGCCAAGCTCATACATCCGCTCGGCGGTGAAGCGGAAGGCGAAGGCCATCTCGGTGGCAATCGTGTGCGGCATCGCGCCGATGAAGCCGTGGTAATAGCCGCCCAACAGCCAGCGCTTGGCCTCGGACATCTCGAAGATCGCCCCACGCGCCGCCACCCGCAGGTCGGCGTGCTCCGCCAGCGCGAAGCCGCCGCCCATCGTGTAGCCATTGATCGCGGCGATCACCGGCTTATTGAGCGTGCCCGCGTCGTACGGGTTCTCTAATGGCGCACTGATCGTCCCGATGGGCGCTCCGCGCTCCACCGACTCCTTCATATCCTCGCCGGCACAGAAGGCGCGGCCGGTCCCCGTGTAGATCGCCACTTCCACATCGCGGCTGTCGCGGAACGCGCACCACGCCTCGGCGAGGGCGGCGCGCATCTCGCTGCTGAGCGCGTTGAGCCGCTCCGGCCGGTTCATCCGGATCACCATGATCCCGTCACCACGCTCGGTTTCGACGACGGCCATTGCTGCCTCCTGAAATGGGTGTTGGGTGTTGGGTATTGGGTATTGGGTATTGGGGAGACGCCCCACATTTCCTGCTCGGCGGCGACCCGTGAACGAGGCGTCACGCACCAGCGAGGATACCGCATTTTTGGAGGGAGGCCCGCCGGTCCACCGGGGCGACGCCTCTTCCCCGGCCCCTTCCATGCAACGCGAGGGTCGTCGGTCGTCACCCCCTTCCCTCGCGGCCCCGTCCCGGCCTGCCTGGAGGAAGAGGGCCAGGGGGTTAGGTTGGCAGCTAAATCACCGGCGGCAGGTCGACGTACTCGGTGTCGTACGTGGCCGCCAGCGCGGTCAGCGTTGCCGCATCGACCTGCCCGGTCGCGCTCGCCTGCCGCAGGGCCGCCAGTTGCTCGAAGTAGCGCTCGAAGCCTGGCGGAGAGAACACGAACAGGGCACGGGCGGGTGTCGCGCCGGGGTTGGCAAAGGTGTGCAAGACCCCGCGCGGAACCAGCACGAACGACCCCGCCCCCGCCGTGACGGTGCGCCGCCCGAGCTGGAACGTCAGCGCGCCGTCGAGGACGTAGAACGCCTCTTCCATCGCGTGATGGATGTGCGGGCGGACAGGCGGCTGTCCCGCCGGAACCTCGCGCTCGCGCAACGTGTACGCGCCGCGCGTATCCTCCGCGCTCGCCTTGACCACCGTCACCTCCATGGCCGCGCCGGCGGTGCCGCTCGTGCGCGACCGCGTGCCCTCGTCCGGCCCCAGCACAATGGCATCGAACTCGGTCGTCATATCGCCGTGCCTTCCCTTCCGGCCGGGGAACGTCGCACCATCCAGCACACGCGGCCGCCGCATCGCGGTGGACATCGGTCCACCGCGATGTAGGGGCGTCCCGGTGGGTCGCCCTGACCCGTGGTCCCTCGACTGGTCCTGCTCAACGCATGCGCGGGGCGTGCATGACGCCGCTGGCGATCGGCTCATCCATGTACAGGTCGCCGTTGCGAATCTTGATGTTGAAGCCGCAATCGGGGTTGGTGCAGGCCCAGGCCTTGAAGTGAATCGCGGAACCCTGGCTGCCGAAGTCCGACAGCGGCACCAAGTCTCCGGACTTGCATTTCTGGCACTTCGGGAACGTCATATCCACGTCCGCCACCCCCATCACGTCAATGCCGGGAGAATAGCAAGGCGCGCGGGCAGAGGGAAGAGGGACGTGTCCGGGCGCGCGCTCCGGCCCGGTTTCGACCGCGCGTCGACGGGCGCCGCACAACAATGCCGCGGGGGCTAAACTGTTAACATAGATTTGAGGGTTGCATGGCTCAACGTTAGCCCGCCACGTCGGGCGCGATGCGAAGTTAACAATGGAGAACGGCCCCCGTGGGCTTCACCTCTCCCCCAGCCCCTCCCCTTGCAGGGGAGGGGAGTCATCGTCTCCCACGGGCAACGTCACGTCGACCTTCACTAACGCGGCCCAGCCCCTCCCCCCCGGCCGGCCGGGGTTGGGTGTTTCGGGTCAACACCCGCGAATCAGCCCCCATGGAGGCACACCGGATGACCCGTACCGTGCTGGTGGTGGACGATGAGAAGAACATCGTTGACCTGGTACGCATGTACCTCCGCAATGAGGGGTTTGAGATCGAGACGGCCGCCAACGGTCGCGAGGCGCTTGAGAAGGCGCGTGCGCTGCACCCCAGCCTCGTCATCCTCGACATCATGATGCCGGAGATGGACGGCCTCGAGGTCGCCCGTATCCTCCGCAACGAGTCAGACATCCCGGTGGTGATGCTAACGGCGCGGGGTGACGATGTGGACCGGATCGTCGGCCTCGAACTCGGCGCCGACGACTATCTTGCCAAGCCCTTCAACCCGCGCGAGCTGGTGGCGCGGGTCAAGGCCGTGCTGCGTCGCACCGACCCCGCCGCGCGCCGGCCGGCATCGATTGAAGTCGGCGACTTGGTGGTCGATGTGGCCGGACGCGAGGTGCGCATCGCCGGCAAGCCGGTGCAACTGCGCGCCAAGGAGTTCGACCTGCTGGTCGCGCTCTCTCAGAATGTGGGCGTGGCGATGGCGCGCGACCGGCTGCTCAACCAGGTGTGGAGCGAGAACTTCTTCGGGGACGCGCGCACGCTCGACGTGCATATCGCCTGGCTGCGCGACAAGATTTCTCCCGCCACCGCCAAAATCGTCACCGTGTGGGGCTTCGGCTACAAGTTGGTCGAACGGAACGAGCAGAGCTGATCATGTTCGCCTCGCTGCGCGCCAAGTTGATCGTGGCGTTCGCCGCCGTCACCTTCCTCACCGTGGTACTGGCCGCGATGGGGACGATGTTCCTGCTCCACGACCGCGAGGAGGAGGCGGCGCGTGAGCGCGCCGGTCAGCCGATTAACGCCGTGGCCGACCAGACCTTGACGCTCGCCCGCGCCGGCGCCCCGCTCGACACGCTCGCGATCTTCCTCCAGCAGCGCTCCGAGGAGATGAAGGTCCGCTTCCTGCTGATAAATAGCGGCGACCTGATCGTGGCCGATACCGCCTCCCAACTCGCCGGCCAACCGGCCAGCGCGCTGAACACCGCGGGCAGTAAGATGGCGCAAAGCGACTCCGAGGGATTCAGCTTCACCGCGTGGCAGGACCAGATCGTCTATTTTCCGTCCACCCGCCGCGGCTTTCGCCAGTGGGTGGAGCAGGACTTCCGCGTGGTAATGCTCGTCCCCAAGGAGGATATCTCGGCGGCGTGGTCGGGGCTGGCGCCGAAGATATCGGTCTCCGGGGGCGCGGCGCTGGTGGCGGCGATTGGTGTCGCCTATCTGTTGTCGCGCTCGATTACCCGTCCCGTGGTGGTGCTGACCCACGCCTCCGAGGCGATGGCGCAAGGCAACTACGACCAGCGCATCCCCGTCCAGGGCCGCGACGAGATTGCCCGGCTGGCGCGCACCTTTAACCAGATGGCGCACGAGGTGGCGCGCACGCACCAGGCGATGCGCGACCTGAACGGCAACGTCGCGCACGAACTGAAGACGCCGCTGACCTCGATTCAGGGGTACGCCCAGGCGCTGCTCGACGGCGCGGTGCGCACCCCGGAGGAGGCGGCGAACGCGGCGCGCGTGATCTACGAGGAGTCGGAGCGCATGCGCCGGTTGGTCGAGGATTTGCTGTACCTGTCGCGGCTTGAATCGGGCCAGCTCCAGCTCGAGCGGACGACGCTGTCAGTGCCGGCGCTACTCCAGGACGCGGCCGAGCGGGTGGAATGGCAGCTCCACGATAGCGGGCGCACGCTGCGGGTGCAGTCGGCGATTGATCTGCCGGCGATCGCGGGCGATAAGCGCCGGTTGGAGCAGGTGCTCGCCAACCTGCTCGACAACGCCGTGCGCTACACACCCGCCGGCGGTTGTATCACGCTCGCCGCCCGCTGGTCGCGCGACAGCGTCACGATCAGTGTTCACAACACCGGCTCATCGATCCCGCCGGAGCACTTGTCGCGGCTGTTCGAGCGCTTCTACCAGGCCGATCCGTCCCGTGCCCGCGACGGCCGGCATGGCGGTCTTGGTCTGGCCATCGCCCGTGAGATCGTCGCCGCCCACGACGGAACCATCGCCGCGACCAGCGACCCGGTGACCGGCACCGAGTTCACCGTCGTCCTCCCGGTCCGCCCCGGCGGGACCACGGTTGTCGGTGCGACCGCGCCGGTCGCGTCCCGCCCCGCCGACGAGGACACCAGCCGTTGGGCGCCCCCCGCCGCGATTGGATGAGCGGGGAGCGGGGAGCGGGGAACGGGGAGCGGGGAACGGGGAGCGGGGAACGGGGAGCGGGGAACGGGGAACGGGGAGCGGGGAACGGGGAGCGGGGAACGGGGAGCGGGCCGAAACTATTAGGCGAAGAAAGCGAAGAAACCCCCTTCGCGGGTTGAGAGTC
>JBBQJF010000203.1:0-9355 GCA_038325665.1 Dehalococcoidia bacterium
CGATGCATCCACAACGACCGAACCCCTTCGACCCGGATAGACCCCATCGGTGGCCGGATCGCACCAAGGGTGAGGGAACAGGATGCCACGACCGTCGGGACATGCGCCGCGGGGGTCGCGGCTGCAATCCATCAGCTCCTCTCGGCCTTCCGGCGAACGGCCTCCAGTTGCTCCGGAGCGAACCGTCGCGCCAGCGCCTCGATCAGGGCGCCGCCGACCGCGGCCTCGATCGCGGTCCCGCCGAGGGCAAACCACATGCGCTGGCGAAAGTTACACGTATCATCGTTGGCGCCGCCCTCGAATTGATACCGCACCACGGCGTTGAGCTTGCCGCTGACCGTCACCTCGAGCTCGTGCGGTGGATGCGCGGACGTGACGGTGACATGGTGTGGCAGCCGCCACGGGCCGGCAGCGACAACCACCGCCCACGATGGGGGGTCGCCGGCCAGCGGTTCGACCTCCACCATCGCGGGGGGGCGCCAGGGCGGGCCGTCGCCGGTGGCGAAGGCGGCCCACGCGCGCTCGACCGGTGCGGCGATCGACACCGTCGAGTCGACCCGCGCGGTGGGAGGCGGCAACGACGGCAGCGGCGCCGCCAGCAGCCGGCGCTCATCGGTCACGCGGTGGTCATAGGTGACGATGAGCGAGGAATCAGCCGCGCGCCGCGGCTCGATCGAGCCGCCGGCCGCCACCAGCGCCGCGATCACGGCCTCCACGCCGGGGCCGTCGGTTCGCTGTAGTTCCAGACGCAGCCGTCCGAAGGCCGGTTGCCGTGGCGTCACCACGTCCGCCACGGTGGATGGATACAGCATCCGGCGGATCGGGTTTTCGCCGGTGGCGTCGTGTGGTAGAGCCATCTGGCCTCCGAACGTCCGCGATGGCTCACCACCTCAGCCGGACGCCGCGTGGACCGGCCGGTCCACACGCCCCCGGCTACCGGCCATCGATGACGACCGGCCGGCTCACTACCGGGCGGCTGCTGATGCCCGAGGCGCTGACCGCACGCACAGCATACGTGCGAATGCCGTGCGGCGGCGCGGTATCCACCCACATCGCCGGCCGCAACGGGACCGGCGACAACAGCCGCGCCGCTGCTCCGTGACCGGTGAGTGAGACGTCGTATGAGTAGAAGAGCGGCTCCCGGCTCGGCTGCCACCGCAAGATGACGTTGCCATCTTCAATCACTGCCTCCAGCCATTCGGGGGCGGCCGGCGCCTCGGTGACGAACGGCGTGATCCACCACGCCGTGACCGCGGATGGCTCCAGCGCGAAGGTCTCGGTCAACGTGCCGTCGGGGACGGCCACCCCCCGACGCGCGGGCGCATCAAGGGCCAGCTCCTGGGCCTGACGAACGCGTCGAGCGGTCGCACGGTCAAGCGTTGTATCGAGCGTACGACCGGCGGCGGTATAGGCGTTGGCGTGGGTGCGGTCGATGCGGAATCGCACCACGTTCACCCGCGGCCACGGCAGATCGCGGATCGTGTACGTCACTTGCCACGACCGTGGCTCCGTCCCGGACGGCCAGGGATAGACGCACAGCAACGCCGTGGCATGGCCGGCGGCGACGGTGAAGGTATGGAACAGTTCACTCCTCGGATAGCACTGCTCCTCGCCGGCGAGCACGACACCGTGTCGGTCGCCCAACAGCCGCACCAGCTCGTAGAACCCATACACCGGCGCCTTGACGAGATCCGTCACTGAAGCAGACGTGCGGGTCATGATCGACCGGCGGCCGTCGAAGGGCGCCTGGACCAAGTGTTGATTGGCGTTGTCGGCGGCGGCCAGAAATCGGAGTCTCGCTCCATGGAACTCCGACGTGAGACGGTTGTAGGCGGTCATGACCGCGACCAACCAGGCGGGGAACTGTTCGGTCATGCGCGGCTCGAACGGCACATCGAAGCCGACCTTCATATCCGCCTCATTGTTGACGATGGTCATGCCATGGAAACGGTCAGGGTCGATGGCGAGCGCCGCGCGGGCCGTCGCCTCGGCAGCGCCCACCGGCCGTTCGAGCCGCGGCGGATCGGCGCCCCACGTTCCTTTACCGTGCAGGGAGATGAAGTCGCATTGCACAGCCGGCTCCGCCGCCAGGAAGCGCAGGAACCGCTCCATCAGGGGCATGGCGGCACGCTCGCCCGCCCCCTCATCCAGCCACGCCAGGGCCGGCCCACCCAAGCGGATGCGATGACCGGAGGCGCCCACGGCCTCCGATGTCGCCCGGTAGAGGTCGAGATACCGGGCAAAGCTTCCGTCCCAGAACCAGGGGAAGTTCGGTTCGTTCCACACCTCGAACCACCACCCCTGGATGGCGGCGCCGCCGAACCGCCGGTCGGCGACCAGTGCATCGAGGAAACCGCGCACGAGCCGCTGCCAGTCGTCGAAGGTGGGCGGCGGGACAACCGGCGACGGTGAGATGGCGGGGGGGAAGAAGCTGAGCACGACGAACGGTATCAGCCCGCGGGAAGTTAGCGACTCCAAAGCGCGAAAGGTGGCCGAGAAATCCATGGGGGCGCCCACCCCCGACGACACGGCTCCACCGCCGGCGGGTAGGGTCGTCTCACGCGCACCCGCGGTGAGCGCGCCGAAGACGCGGACGGCCGTGAACGCCCCCGGCGAGGCCGCCATGTGGTCGAGCAACCGCTCAAATCGCGGCTCGGTCAACCAATCGACATCGAATATGCCGGTGATGCTGAACTCGTCGCGGCGCACCGGTGCAGTGCCCTCCGACGGAGCCGCCGAGACGACCAGGCTGGCGCGTTCGAGTGGGCGGTTCTTCGATCTGCTGCTCGGTCCCACGCCCGATCGCTCGCGTGCAAGTATGGCGAGCACCGCCGAGCCTGCCAGCGGGATCGTGCCTCGCATCAACCACCGACGGCTTCGGGGCGGGAACGGTCGAGGGGTTCGAGACGTGTTCACAGGCGCCCGTTACTCGCGTGAGGATGACCGGCAGACGGCCCCGCGCGGCCATGGGATGGTGACATGTCAGACGGCATAGGCAGGTCGCGCGGGCTGTCATGATAGCGCACATGATCGGTGATGATCTCACATGCGGGCGGCCCGGCGGCTGCCCCTCGTCGATCCGTGCCCCCTGTTAGCGTGAGTGTGAGGGTCCGAATGTATCGCCCGCGTCCGGCGCTATGCGCTGACGGCGTGCGTGGGCACAATGCCCTCCTGCGCCGCGAAGGCGGCCGCCTGCTGGCGATTACGTAGGTGTAACTTCTCCTGGATGTTTCGCATATGAACTTTCACCGTGTTCTCGGTGATGCTGAGCCGGTCCCCGATCTCGCGGTTGGAATCACCAGCCGAAACCAATTCCAAGATTTGCCGCTCGCGCGTGGTGAGCTTGTCGAGGTCGCTCGGGCCGGCACGGGAGCGCGCGGCAAGGGTGCAATACGCGATCAGCAGTCGCGCCGCCAGGCGCGGCGCTAGCACCGACCCGCCCGACGCGAGGATGTTGAGCGCCTTATGGAGATCCTCCACCGCCACGTTCTTGAGTAAGTACCCTCGGGTGCCCACGCGCACCGCGGAAAACAGGTCGCTGTCCTGTTGCGAGCAGGTAAGGATGCAGATGGTCTGTCGCGGGCGTTCGACCAGAATGCGGCGGGTGGCCTCGATACCGCCACCGCCTGGCATGTTCAAGTCCATCAAGACGACATCCGGGCGCATGACTACCGTCTTGCGGATCGCCTCGGGCGTGTCCTTGGCTTGTCCAATCGCCTGCACATCGCTGCCCTGGACGAGTAAACCCTCCATGCCCGCGCGAAACAGAGCGTTGTCGTCCGCCAATACCACCTTGATAGTCATTGGATGCCCTTACACCACTCGCGGCGAAGTCCAAGACCGTGCATGGACTCCACATCCGCCCGCTTGTCAGTGACGCTCCTCGAACCCGAGTATATAGTCGTGCGCCGGGTCACCCAGCCTCGACTGTCGCAAGGAGTACTCCGCCACCGACCAATAGTTATTTATGCGGAGTCGTTGCCGCCGCGACCGCCACAGGGGGCTATGGATACTCCCGATGAGCGGTCTCTTACCGTGCCGTCGCATGCCATTCTTGAAAATTGGTGTGTCCTTTACCGATCATCCGTGTGCCGCCTGGGGGCGGGATGAGCATCGTAGCGCCTGCCGCCCGCGACGGCGCATGAGCGGCGAGGCCCATGACGCTGCAACCCCGGCACGATAAGTACGAGCAGAGGCTCCCGCCATCACCGCTATCCCCGCCGGCCGTCGAGCCACGTCCGCGCGGTAGCCACAACGCGTTCGCGGCCCATGAGCCATTACCGCCCACTTCCAACCACCCTCGATCCTCCCTGCGCCATCATGTGGCCTGGATGAGCACACCGAAGTGAGCACGGCTCACGGGAGGACTGGCTCAGATCGAGGAATCGACCACGGCCATGGCGGTCCTGTTCGATGACATGTTAGACGTGGCGCGCTTGGATGGCGGTCACGCGACCGCACTTGAATTGAAACAGGTCGAGCTGACCGCGCTGTCTCAGTCAGTCGGTGGTCGGTATCAAATTGACGGCTCGGGATCACGGCCTTGGGAGCGCGGACGAGGATCTACCCCATGTTTTCGACCAATTCTTTCGGGGGCAAAATGTGAACGGTCGGATGTACGGGCTGGGCATCGGCCTAACCATAGCGCGGGCGATTGTCGAGCAGAACGGCGGCACCATCAACGTCGAGGGTGCAGACGGCACAGGCACGGTAGCGATGATCCGCGTTCCTCGGGAATGAGTGCCCCGGCGAGCGCGCACCGCCCCAACCCCTCCACGGCCGTCATCTGGCGGAATGGATGTAGGGAGGCGAGCACATCGGCGAGCCTACCCGCGTCAGCCCGATCGGTCCACACCGTATGCTGACCGTTGATCATAAATCGCTCCGCGGCGTCGTTCGCGGCGAACCACAGCGTGACGCCGAAGCTCGCGACAACCGGCTCGCCCGCGTCCTCCTCAAACCCGAAGAGGGTCCAGTGTCCGCCTTCGTGTGCGTCTACCCCCGGGACGCGGTCGTGGGCGGCCAGTGTCACGCCCCAGCTATCAGCCGGCCACCGGCGCATTGCCTCAGCGCGTAGCACTGCCTGAACCACCCCGTTCAGGCGCGTAATCTCTCCCCGGCGGCGGGCGAGCCGCTCGCGTTCCGTTGTCGTCAGTATCGAACTGAGCGCCGCCACGATGCACCTCCACGCACGACCTATTCTGCTGTGAAACGACCTACCCTCCGAGCACCTTCTCTGTAAGGGAAGGTGGAGAACGTGGCTCTCCTCCCCTTGCAGGGAAGCGGTGGATCCCCTGACCAGTTTTTAAGGAAGCGATTAAGGCCGCGTTAATGCGCATTATCATCCGAACAATTCTCTCTGACTGCCATGTCCGGGCGCTCTAAATCGGAGTACGACATACTCGTCAGACCGATGCGCGAACTGCCAGCCTGCGATACGCTGAACGGCGGTCGTGACGGATAGGCGCGGGCCGGCGCCGGTGGGATGGTGGTCCGTGTTTGATAACCCGTACACCGTGTTCGTCGTGTCGGGACTGATCGTGGCCGGCTGGCTCGCGATGCTGGCGCTGTTGACGGCCGGCGGTGACGATGCGTGACCGGCGACCCGTCGCACAACATGAGCCGGTGATTCTGCCGGACGCGTTGCGGCCGGGAGAACGGCCGTTCCGGGTTAAGCTGATGCTGTATGTAGCCCCTGCTGCATTCGGATTGAGGTGCGATGTCTGATTCCATGCCGTTGCTCGATCCTTGGACCGCGGATGATCTGACCGGTGGTCGATTCGACCCTGAGCGCACCTTTTGCGTGCCGGCGCCGCACCCGCAAGTCATCGGGCGCGCGCTGGCCGCCCTCGCGAACAGCCGCGGCGGCGACCTCGTGATCGGCGCGGCGATGACCCCTGACGGAACCGTGGTCCATGCTGCCGGCCTCGCACCGGCCGAGGCCGCCGCCATGCTCGATGCCGGCCTCGGTGTGATCGACCCGCCAATCGGCCACCTCGTCCGCACGCGCGTGGTCGAGAAAGGCGACGCGGCGGTGCTGATCGCCCGCGTGCGCCTCAGCCCGTCTACGCCCCATCTCGTGACTGATAGCGGTGCGATCCCAAGGATCGGAGCGGAGGGCCTCCGTCCCGTGCGCTCGCGGCGCGAGCTGGACGACCTGTACGCCCGCGGGCGCGGCGAGCGCGAGCGCGCCGACCGGCTGGTCGATGCCATGATCGAGAAGTTGACGCTCGCCCATTATGCCTTCTATACGCTGGCGGTGATCGCCTGCACCCATACGCCGTCCGGGGAGCCGTACCGCGCGGCGGCCGACGGCCGGCTGACGCCCGCGGACGATCCGTTCGTGCTCGCCTTCACGCTGAACGAGGTCGAACCGCGGGTGTGGCCGGGCGAGGTCGAGGTACGCACGGCCGGGGATACCGGCGCGTACCTGCGTGTCACGCGCAGCGGCGCCGTGGCGGCGGGCGAGGTGCAACGGCGCCCGTACCATGAAGAGTTGGACAGCGCCGAGCGGCTGCGCGAACGACTGGAAGCGCTGGCGCTCACCGTCTGCCGGTTGTTGAGTCACGCGGGCGACGCGGTGGTCGTGCCACACCTATTCGTCGAGGGAATGCGCGGCCTGCGGCTGGTGCTCGACCCGGGACGGCGTGTGACCTCGGGCCAGGCGCCGCAGGACACCGCCCGCTATGCCTTGCCCCTCGGCGATGCCCGCGACCCCGACTACCCGCACCGTCTGGCGAGTGAAGCGCTGGTGCAGTTGGAAGGACTGTTCCCGCCGAGACCTTAAGCCACGACCGTGATGTCGGACGGCAGCCCTTCCGGCAAGGGCGACCGCGGATGACCAGTGGTAGTGCTCCGCACGACCGTGTTGTGACAGACGGCAGAGCGACCGCGCGGATACACTCCGGTTCGCCGGAGTGGCGACGATTCACCGAATGGCAGGACATGCGACAACACCGGCAGCATGGGGCGGCCCGATGAACCGTGAGCGATTGCACAATCCGGGCGGGACAAGCGGCGGGCTTGGCGGCTTCCTGCTCGGCCTGGTGATGGCGATCGCGGGCGGCTATCTGTTCGTTGACCGTGTGACGGTGTTCAGCTCGCCGTGGGAGGTGTTTGGGACCAGCGGCTACACCCTGTCACTCGTGCCGCTAATCTTCGGCATCTTCTTCTTGTTCTTCAGTGGGCGGTCGATCATTGGCTGGCTATTAACGCTCACCGGTGTCGTGATCATCTTCACCGGCATCATCTCGCACCTGTCCTTCTTCTTCCGTCCCACGTCTTTGTTCGCGACAATCGTGATTCTCGTCCTACTGTTTGGCGGCCTCGGCCTGATCGCCCGCTCGGTGCGCGATCTGTCGCGGGACTGAATTGGAGGGGACTCACCAAGCAGAGCATCCTCGCGGTTGCATGAGTGCGGACCCTTCGGGGGTTGCACGGACGGGTTCTACCCGAACTCCGCGTCAATAAGCGCGGGCAGCGCCGCGACGCTAGAGATGATATGCGTGTGGCGGGTCGCGCCGAGCGTGTCGACGCCGTGTGTGCCGGTGAGGACGCCGACCACGCCGCCGCAGCCGGCGCGGGTACCGGCCTGGAGGTCGAGCGGTGTATCGCCCACGGCGATCACACGGCGCACGTCGGTGACGGCAGCACGCTCCATCGCCAGATAAATCATATAGGGCGCCGGGCGGCCGGCGGGGACATCGTCGCCGCACACCTCACCGTCGAGCAATTCGCGCCAGCCGAGCCGGCCGAGGATCGTCTCGGCGATGTCACGCCCAAAGCCGCTGTTGGTCGCGATCTTGATGCCCCGTTCTTTAAGCGTGGCGAACGTGGAGACCGCGCCATCGATCGGGTCAAGCGGCCCGGTGCGGTACTCGTGCAGAAGTTCTTCCGTGAAGGCGATGTGCGCGTCTCGGGCAGCCTGCACCGCTTGCGGGCCCGCGCCAAAGGCGCGCGTGGCGAACTGACGAAACACCTGCAACTTGTTCGCCCCGCGCACCGCCTGAAGCTCGGCCTCTTCAAATGGGATGGCGAACCGCCCGAGCGTGCCGCGGAAGGCCGCCAGCAGTGCCCCACCGTCGTCTACGGTCGTGCCGGCAATGTCGAATATCACCAATTCAATCATAGGTCCGAGGGTAGTGGGTGGCGCGCGGAGAGGGAAGGGCCGCCGGACTTGGCGAGCCGTACTTTACAGGCCCCGCACCGAGGCGGCAGCTTCTGGGAGGCGGCAGCTTTCATACGGTGCGCGGGAACGCGCGTGGCGGTGAGGCCGGCGATAACTATGACAACCACCTCAACAGAGTACCCCCACATCGTCCGCGACGCGGAGGGCGTGCTGTGCACCGAGCCATCGTGGCACAAGGTGATCGTGCTGATCGGCTATCACGTCTACCAGGGCCACGATGTGCGCGAATACCTGGACGGCTTCCCGCACATGCTCCCGGCCGAAGTTCACGCTATGCTCGCCTACTACTATGACCGCCAAGACGAAGTTGACGCTGAGCTAGCAGAGCGGGAACGTGAGACAGTGGCGGCACGGACGCGCTGGGCCGATCCGGCGCTTCGTGCGCGGGTCCAAGCTCGTGTCGAGCGCCTGTCCCGGTGACGCACCTCCTGCACTTCGACCACAACATCAATCTTCGTATCGCCGATGGTCTGCGCCTCCGCAGGGTTGACGTGCTGACGGCCCGCGATGATGGGACGGCCATGCTCATAGACGAAGAATCGCTTCGACGAGCTGTCGAGTTAGGGCGCGTGCTCGTAAGTCACGACCGCGACTTTCATCGCATCGCTGCACGATGGACTGGTCAAGGACCCGATTTGTTGGAGTCGTGTATCTTCCGCGAGATCTCTCGTCGGTCGGGCAGTTCACGACCTTGAACTCGTTGCGAAAGCGATGGATGCGAAGGAGTTGCGCAGCCGAGTCACCTTCCTGCCGCTTTGATGCATGGTGGCGTACGGCGCACCGCGATGACCACGGAACCATGAGCGGCGCGCGCTACGGCACGACCGCCACCCGCTCGCTCAGGTCGGTGTGGAGGTCATAGGTGCGGGCGCCTATCTTGAGCAGAACGCGGAAGCCGGGCACGAGCGCTTGGGTACAAATCTGACCGGGCTGAGCCACGCCAAGGCAGCCGTCGGGCCACGTTTCATGGGTGACATCGACGGTCTGAATGCTGGCGGCAGGCACGCTCTCACGCCGGGCCAGCTCACGCCGGGCGTAGAGCACCGCGAACGGTTGCCATGCCATCCATCCGCGTGCGCCGTCCGAGGTGTAGCGCAGCGCTGCATTGGGCGCGTTCTTCAGGCGGAAGGCCGGCACACGCCGCACCTGCGCCTCCAGCCGCGCCTC
>JBBQJF010000204.1:0-9220 GCA_038325665.1 Dehalococcoidia bacterium
ATCTGCCGCTCGAAGCTGTACTTGACATCCTCGGCGGTCAGCTCGCGACCGTTGGCCGGGGCGACGTTGTGAAACTTGACGCCCGGACGGATCTTGAACACGTACGAGAGCGGATCGGGCTGTTCCGGCATTGCCTGCGCCAGATCAAGCTCGATCTTGGTCACGTCGTCGTTGAAGTAGAGCAGCGAGTTGTAGACGTTGTTGGTGACATGCGTGTTCGCGGGGAACGTATCGAAGTGCGGGTCGAGGCTGCGCGGCGGACCCTCGACCGAGGTGAACGTGCCGCCCCGCTTGACCTGATCAGCCGCCCCCGGCGCTGCCTGGCCCGTGACAGCCGTCGCCAGCCGGCTGCTGCTGGCCTCACCACTGCCGCTCGTCTCCGAGCGCGACTTGGAGCCGCCACCGCACGCCAGCGCGAACGCGGCGCCGCCGCCCGCCAGCGCCATTGTGCCGAGCAGACGGCGACGGCCGACCCGCCCGCCGGAACCGGACTTCAGGATATCCTCTGGTACCATGTGTGCTCCCCTCCTCAGGTGCAACCATGATCCACGGGAATCGGCCGTGAGCGCCACGGTCCATCTCCCCACGGTCTAGGTTGCACGATTATATCGCGTGCGGAGAGCTAAGCGGAACAGGGTGCTTTGAAACAGGAAATGCGCGAATCGGATTATGTGATTGTGAGCACAATCACAAGGATAATCGTGCCTGTATTATCAAGATTCCGGCTGCCCCCACCCATCGCCCGACCACCGCGCCGTGCGTGGAGAACAGGTGGCCGGGGTCCGCGCTACGGATCGCTCCTATCCGCCCTCGCCTGGTTGATCACCTGTCGCGCCGCCCGCGCCGCCGGCCGTCCGACCACCTCGCGCGGGGTCGCCCACAGCGCCCGCCAGCTCTGCCGGATAATGGATCGCGGCCCGATCTCGGCCAGCGACGGCCCCCGGCCGAGCACACTGCCGGTGGCTCGCGCCATGAGCGCGGCCCGCAGGTCGGCAGCGGTACGACCGGCGAAGGTCGTGTACGCGCGACCGACCGCCGGCAAAAAGTGGGCGTCGCTGCCGCCGGTCTCCGCGAGCCGGTAGCGGTCCTCGTTCAGCTCGCGCGCACGCGCGCCGGTCAGCCGCCCGGCCGGGCTGGGGTTGGCCAGCTCGATGCCATCAAACCACAGCCCGTCGCCGCCCCGCAGGTGGATCTGCTCGAGGGCACGGGCGCCGACACTGCGCGTGAGCGGGCTGAGCGGGTGCGGAATCACGCACAGTCCGCCCTGACGATGGACCAGGTCGATGATCGTGGCGAGCGGCCGCATGCTCGGCACGGGCTCCTCGACGAAGAGAGCGAGCAGATGGCCGGAAAGAGTCGTGACCTCGATGCCGGTCACCACCTCAAAGCGGTAACCGCCGCGTCGCGCGTGCAGCTCGCGCACCCGCAGCGCCGCCGTGATCTGATCGTGTTCGGTGATCGCGATCACATCCAGGTCGGTGAACCGCTCAATGTAGTCGAGTAGTTCATCCGGCCGCGGCAGGCCATCACCCAACGAGGTGTGCAGGTGCAGATCGGCGAAGCCCATGGAATCTTTACCTAACCCCCTGGCCCCCTTCCCTGCAAGGGACGGGGGAGACGAGTGATCGATGCAACGCGAAGGCCCATCCTTACCGCTACACCACGCCCGGCGCACGTTGCCACCAGCGCGAGAGGCGCAGCTTCAGCCGCTCCCATCGCTCGTGTTCGAGCAAGATAAGCAGACCGACGACGAGCAGCCCGAGTCCCACCACACCGAGCCACAGCCAGTAGGGCACGGTGGCGCTGTTCGTCAGTAGCCATCGCACCGCGACACCGCTCAACGTCAGCACCCCGGCGACCACCAGCCAGCGTGCGCGCAGCACGAAGCCCGCGGCCAGGAACAGCAGCCCCTCACCGATCAGCGCCAGGCCCCACACCTCTCCGCCGGGGTCAAAGCTCTGCGCGGCCTGGGGCAATGTGAGGCAGAGCACGCCGGCGATCAGCGCCAGTTCGTGAACCAGCAGATGCGGCGGGATCAACGACGGTGATTGTCGCACGATCAACCCTAGCGCGATCAGGTAGATCGCGGCCGGCGCCGTGTACGCCTGCACATTCGGTGGTCGGGCGACCGCGATCGCGAGCAGCAGCGCTGCCATCGCGACCGCGCTTGCCGGAATGTCGAGCAGGCGCGTGCCCAGCCGCCGGCCCTCGATAGCGAGTAGCGGCGCGATCAGCAGCACCACCGCCGCCAGCGTATAGTACTCGGCGGTTCGCACGGCCACGACGCTCACGCCCGCGGACGACAGCCGCACCGCCAGCGCGACCAGCGCCGTGCCAACCGCCGCCAGCGCGGGCGCCCACGTCAGCAGCGCCACGGCCACGGCGCGTTCGTTATCAAGCTGGTGTGTCCGCGATCGCGCCAGCGCGGCGAACAGGGCAATCGCGGCCGCGCCGTAGGCGAGCGCCAGCGACCAGGCCGGCGCATCGAGGGCGTTCCACAGCGCCGCCATGGCCGCGCCAGCGAGCGGCCCCGCGATCAGCGATAGTGCCCACCGGCGCGTGACGGCGAAGGTGATCGTGAACGCGACGGCGGCAGCGCCCAGCGCCGCTGCATTGTCGCCGGCAAAGCGGTCCCATGGCTGCACCGCCAGCGCGAGCGCGGCAAGAGCGATGGGAGTCAGGAAGCCGAGCGCCCGCTCGCCGCGCAATCGGGGCAGCACCGGCGCCAGCGCGAGAGCGCAGGCGATGGCTGCCCACACCCAGACCGACTCCGAGCGTGAGACTCCGACCGCGCGCTGCCCGTACCACAGCGCCGCGAACGCGAACGCAGCCGCGACCCAACCGAATGCCGCCCGCTCCAGCAGCGGTGTGACGCCGGCCCGCGGGCCGGCCGGCGGTGCAGACAGCCCGTCGCGGGTATTGCGCGCCGCGATCACGCCGAGCAGCGCGGCGGCGGCAGCGTGGGTCACGGCGCCGTGCGCGGGGTGGGACGCGAGCTCGCCGGTGAACACGCGGGTGAACAGCGCGGGCGATAGCGCGCATACGGCGGCGTACAACCAGCCGAACCGGGCGAGCGACGCGTTTCGTGGCGCCCACCACGGCCGGGTGGCGACGGCCAAGGCGCCCAGCAGCAGGACCGGGTACGCGGCCCACTGCCGTCCCACTCCTGCCGCCCACATTGTCGCCAGTACGACGCCCAGCCCGCTGGCCGCCGCGATGGGCAGCGCCGCGAGATTGCCACGGCGCCAGCCCGCGAAGATGATTCCCGCTGTCAACAAAGCGTACGTCACCGGCAATTGCTCATGGTGCGACCCCGACCACATGCCGGCGTGCGCCGCCAGCAGCGCGAGGACGGCGAGGCCGCCGATGGCGGTGAGCGCGGCGGAGAGAGGGTCGTTCCGGACCCGCGCGACCGGCCGCGCGACAACCATACCCAGCGGTTCTGGCCCCGTCGCGACCGGCCGCGTGCCAACCACGGCCAGCGCGGCCACGGCAAGCGCCATGTACCACGCGCCGAACCACTCGTCCGGCACCGACAGTGCCGACCACAGCGCACCCCACCCGCTCAACAACGAGAGCGCGGCCAGACCACCGTAGACGGCGCCGTACCCGCGACGCGCGAGGAGTGTGTAGAAGCCCAGACAGTACGCCGACGCGATCAGCCAGACCAGGTCGGCCGGCACATCGCGCGCACGGAAGATCTCGGTATACAGCAGCACGAAGTTGAGCGGCGTGACCACCGCGCCGAGCGCGAGGAAGACATGCCCCGCCTCGCGCACCCGTTCCCACCGCCGCACGGCAAGCCCGGCGGCGATGAAGCCGGCGGTATAGACCGTCAGTCCGCCGATACGCGCGGCCGCGCCCAGCGCCTGCCCTTGATAGGTCACGAAGATCAGCGCGGCAATGCTCAGCAAGAACGCGCCCAAATACAGCACGATATCCGCCTGCCGTTTCGCCGCCCACGCCGCGACGCTCACCCCCGGCGATGGCCGGAGCATCGTCTCCGCTCCCGACGCGTTGTCGCGTCGGTCGAGCCACGCGCTCAACGACGCGCCCCGTGACGGCCGGCGGGTCGTGTCCGCCGGTAACGGGTCACCGTCAGCGGATACGCCGGCGCGGACACTCTCGGTACCCGGCTCGACGGGCAGCCGTGCCGTGTAGAGGTCATGGAGGCGCGCGAAGGCAGTCTCATCAACCAGACCGGCACGATACCAATCCTGAAGCTCGGTGAGTACGGCCGCGACCGCGTATGTCGAGGACAGGGTGGGACGCAGCCACACCGTCCCGCATGACGGGCACCGCTCGGCGGTCGGGTCGAAGGCCGCGCCACATGTGCCGCAGTAGCGCGCGAAAGCCAGCGCCGGCGCCAGCGCTGGGCACTCGTGCGAAATCGCGGGGTCGAGGGCCGCCCCGCAGAAGCGGCAGTAGCGCGGCGATCCAAGCGAGGAGTCCACGTCACCCATCCCTATTCCCTACCTTCGCGGCGCGCTAGACTGCACCGGTGCGCGGCCGGACAAGCACGGTTCGCGCCGCTTATCAGCCGGATCGCGGGCAGCGCCTGACGGGAAGCGAATCGCCACCGATCCTCATCACCGCCATAGGTACTCTTGGAGTGTGACACGATGCGCCTCGTTCGGATCGCTGACTCTCAGCCAACCCCGGCGAACCGCCCGATCTTCATGGGCAACGTCGAATCGCAGCCGCTGCTCGACGACGTGAGCGAGCATGTGCGCCTGACAATCGTCCGGTTCAGTCCCGGCGCCCGCA
The DNA here is from genome assembly GCA_038325665.1 of Dehalococcoidia bacterium. Lineage (GTDB taxonomy): Bacteria > Chloroflexota > Dehalococcoidia > CAUJGQ01 > CAUJGQ01 > CAUJGQ01. Next base: position 4,768 of record JBBQJF010000204.1, read on the forward strand.
CCAAGCTGCACACGCACGAGTTCGAGCAGGTGTTGCTGATCACCGAGGGCGAGGGCATCCTCGCCACCGAAACCGAGGAGCATGTCGTCGGACCGGGCACGGTGGTCGTCATCCCCCCGGGCGAGGTCCACCGCCACGGCGCGACCGACAGCACCGCGATGGCCCATATCTCGATCACCACCCCCGGCGAAACGCGCCTGGTGGAGTGAGCCGCTTGGCCGGCCGTGGTTCGCTCGCGACGCTGGCCCTGATATGCAAAGCGTCCGCCGCCGCGTGGGTGCGACGCGCGCCGTATCTGATCGCGTCGTCGCGCCCAACCGCTTGCCGTGTCGATTGGACGGGCGGACGCCCTGTCGCTACGATGAGGTAAGCAACTCGGCCGGCATGTGGAGGTCCAAAATGAGCAATGAAGTGTATGGCGAGATCGCGCGGGCGATCAAAGAGGGCGAGCCGCTGGTGCTGGCAACCGTGGCGCGGACGCGCGGCTCCACGCCGCGGCGCGCGGGCGCCAAGATGATCGTGCGGCCCGACGGGTCGTTCTTCGGCACGATCGGCGGCGGTTGCGGCGAGAACGAGGTGCGCCTCAAGGCGATCGAGGTGCTGGCGACCGGGCGGCCGGAGGTCGTCCAGGTCGATCTGACCAACCCACTCGACGGTGATGACAAGATCTGCGGCGGCATCATGGACATATTCGTGGAGCGCATCGGCGGCGCGAGCGGCGCGCACGCATAGTCCGTCGGCCGAGCTTACCTCCAGTGGTGATGCGCCGCGCGTGTGCGGCGTGATTGACAACCGATTCGCCGCGGGCGCCACGCCAGACGCACGGTGAGACGATGACGCCAACCGCGGACCCCTTTACCTCAATCGAATCAATTCAGAGCGCGCTTGGCACGGAGCAATACTTTGCCGACCGCGCCATCGCCACGACGGTGTTCCTGGCACAGCGGCTGGGAAAGCCTCTGTTCCTCGAAGGAGAGGCCGGCGTCGGCAAGACAGAGATCGCCAAGGTGCTGGCGCGCATCCTCAACACCCGCCTGATCCGGCTCCAGTGCTACGAGGGGCTTGACGCCTCGCACGCGCTGTACGAGTGGAACTACCCGAAGCAGCTCCTGCGGATCAAGATGGGCGAGTCGGGCCACGAGGGGCCGCGCGATCTCGGTCAGGAGATCTTCAGCGAGGAGTACCTGATCCGCCGTCCGTTGCTGGACGCGATCGCGTCGAACGGCACTAGTCCGCCGGTGCTGCTGATCGACGAGGTCGACCGGGCGGACGAAGAGTTCGAGGCCTTCCTGCTCGAGGTGCTCTCCGACTTCCAGATCACCATCCCAGAGTTGGGCACAATCCGCGCCGAGCACCCGCCGCTGGTGATCCTCACATCAAATCGCACCCGCGAGATTCACGACGCGCTCAAGCGGCGCTGTCTCTATATGTGGATCGGCTACCCCACTTTCGAGCGCGAACTGGAGATTGTGCGCGCCAAGGTGCCCGAGATCGACGCCCGGCTGGCCGAGCAGGTGTGCGCCTTTATGCAGTTGATGCGCGAACGCGATTTCTACAAGCGCCCCGGCGTCGCCGAGACGATCGACTGGGCGCGGGCGCTGGTCATCATGCACCGCGATGCACTCGACCCGGCGGTGGTCGAGGAAACGCTCGGCTGTATCTTCAAGTACAACGACGACATCGACGCCTTTCGCGCCTCCGACGTGCAGGCGGCCGTCAATCAGGCTACGATGGCGACGGCGCATCCCTGATTGGATTGCCGTCGCGATCTCGGTGTAGGGGTTGGTCTGCCCGGAGATGTCGTGCGCCAGGCGTCCGGCGCATCGCTGACCACTGTCGCGATCGGGGGCACGGAATCGCACCCACCGCTCAGGTGAAGAGCGTGAGCACACCCGCCCCGACGATCGCCGCCGCCCACACGATGTCCAGATTCAGCCATGCGCGGCGCAGTATCGCGACTCCCAGCTTTTCGTAGACGAGCAGCGCCACCACTGCCATCACCAACAGCATCACAGCGGTGTGCAGCATCACCGCCGCGCCGCTTTGCGCGACCGACGCCATCGCCGCGTCGAGCCGTGGAAGATCGTGCGCGTGGGCGGCGTGGTCATGGCCGGTGGCCGGCAGCCACACGACCACCGGCACGAGCATCAACCCGGCGCCGTGGGCGGTGGACATCAGGAACGACCACAGTGCCAGTTCGGGTGGCGTCACCCGCATACCCACCCATTTCGGGTGCGAGCGCGGTCTGGCGAACTTGTACAAGCCGGCGAGGATCAGCGCCGCCGCCGCGACTATTCGCAGGATTTGCGGGTCGGCCACCAGCGACACGGCGCCGACAAGCAGCACCACCACGACGATCGATGCCTCGTGGCCGAGCGCGATCGGGATCAGTGCCCGCAGCACGGCGCGCCGCCGCCGCTCCTGCAAGCCGAGCGCCACGGCGAACAGCCACCCCATTGCCGGGTTGACCCCGTGGTAGGCGCCGAGCAGCGCGATTGCCAGCCAGGGCCAGATCTCGCTCATGGGAAGCAGAACGAATCAGACGACGAGTCGCCGCCTTCCAGCCGGACCTGGTGAGGCCGCTCGCCGTCGAACCGCACCAAAAAATTGGGGTCAAGGCTCATGCCGCCCTCGGGCGCCGCGTCGAGCTTGACCACCCAGCCCTCCAGCCCCCGCGGGTAGAACTGCGCGTCCCACGCGGCATAAAGAGAGTTGCTCAGGTAGATGCGCCGGCCATCGCGGCTGACCTCGACCATCTGCGGCCCGCCACCCAGGTCGCTACCGTTTGGGTGGCCGGCGCGCGAGACAATCCCACCCATACGCACCGTGCCGGTCAGCTTGGGATTGAGAGGGTCGCTGACGTCGTACTGCCGGAAATCGCCGGTGCCCCAGCACGAGACGTACAGGAAGCGGTTGTCGAGGCTGAGGTTGATGTCGGTGATCAGCGGCGGCACCGCGCCGAACGGCTTGAGCGCGGGCGGCAAGAGTTCGGGATCGGCAGGCTCGGCCGGGATCTCGATCACCTTCTGCACCTGCCACGCATCTTTCGCGCCGTTCGCCCCTCGGCCGCCATCCGGCCGGCGCCACAGCCATACCGAGGCGGACAGATCTTTGGTCGAAACCACGACGCCGACGAAACCGTGAGTCTGGTTCGGGTCGTGCGACGGCCGCAGTTCCAGCACCATCTGCTGCTCGGCGCCCAGGTCGAGCGCTTGGACATGCCGGCGCTTCCGCAGATCCCAGATGTGCAGCGAGTGGCCGTACTTACCGCCGAGCAGCAGTTCGGGAACCACTCCGCCCTCGACCATATTGGGCGTGCCCCACTCGCTCGTGATCATCACGTCATGGCCGAGATGCCACCAAAAGTCATACGACAGATACTGCGGCCCGCGTTCTCTCTCCCATGCGCCCTTGATCTCGAACGTGTCGTGATCGAGCAGGAAGATACCCCCGGGACCCTCGCCGTCCGGCGCGCCCAACGCGCTGACGTAGATCGCATCGGGACCGCAGTGAAAGGTGTGCGGACGGCTGTAGCCGGTCTTCGCGGCGATCTCCTCCGCCTCGATCACTTTGACCAGTACCGGCCGGCGCGGGTCGGGTTTGGTGTCGAGGATGTAGATGCGCGACGAACGCAATCCCGGCACCATCAGGTACCGCCGCTCAACATGGGGGTGCGGCGACGACGGGCACAGTGTCGCGCTACACGCGTTCCATCCAAAGTGATGCAGCTCATCGCCGGTGTTCGGCATCTCGACTCGCCCGACCACCTGCCCATGGGTGGGGGAGCCGGGGTCAACATCGAGCGTACACAGCGCGTCGGGACGCCCGGCCTCGGTGGCAAGCGTCACGACATACGCGAGCTTTTCGCGGGGCGCGTCCATCGCCGCGCGTGCGGACGGATAGAACGTGGGGTCGGGCGTCCAGCGGGCCATAGCGTCTGCCTCCTGAAACCCCTCCGCAACGTGCGGGGCGGAGCGTATCGCCGTCGCCTGGGGGACGCCGCCGCGCTCGCCGCCATTGTCGATTTTGCGACTCGCTTACGTCAACGCGACTCGCCGGCGGGGTTCGTCCGATTTGTGTACGCGCGGATTCGCGCTCGCTTTCCGCCGGAACGAGTGGCCCGAGTCCGCGTTAGCCGTCAGGGGACGGAGCGCGTGTTCGCCCAAATCGCGGGCGGCGGTATCGCCGGGCGGTATCGCCGGCTCAGAGTGGCAGTTCGGACCGCGGCGCGCGTTGCATCAGCGCCCGTGCCGCGCCGGCGACTGACTGGTCTTCGAACAGCACACCGTGCATCGCCTCGACGATCGGCATCGCGACGCCGTGGGCGCGGGCGAGCCGGTGCGCGGCGGCCGTGGTCGGCACGCCCTCGGCGACGTGCCCGAGTGTTTCCAGCACCGTCGCCAGTGGCCGGCCGCGGCCGAGTTCTTCACCCACCCGCCGGTTGCGGCTGAGC
>JBBQJF010000205.1:0-9219 GCA_038325665.1 Dehalococcoidia bacterium
CGCTAAGCCCCACGAGTCGTTGTGTGCGGGATGCGCCGCGAATACCGACCAATGCAATCGCCGCCAGCACCCACACATCGATTCGTTCCCAGACGTACACGCTGAGCGGCGCTGTGCTTTGGAGGTCGGTGTAACTGGTGGAGAAGGACAGCAAGAAGAGCATGTTCTCGCGGAAGGCGGAGAAATAAACGGCGCAGGCGAGAGCCAGCGGAAGCACAAACCAGCCGGAGTTCCGTACTAACGCCTTCCTGCCTCGGTATGGCATCATCAGATACAGACAAATCACCGGGAAATAGATGGCCACAACGTACTTGGAGAGGAAGGCCACGAACAGCAGGACTGCCGCTGCCAGCAGCGACCACCGCCGCTGGGGATCGCGGAACGGGACCAACAGGGCGACCCCGCTCATAAACGCTGCCCCGGCGACACTGTCATAGGTGCCAAAGCGCCCGATTCCAATCGCCGTCGGGAAGAGGGCCATGATCAACCCGGCCACCAGGGCGGTCGTCCACCGCCGGGGAGCATCGACCGACCGAGGAATGAGGCGGGCGGTTGCCACCGCGGTCGCAAGGGTCATGATCGCGCCAAGCGCCGCCGTCAGCGTCCGCACACCTTGGAGTCCGCCCACGATGTCGGCGGCGCCCGCCATCAGCGGCCATAGATACGATCCGTAATTCCAGTTCAGGATGTAGGCGTAGACCGCGCGCTCCTGGATGAGTAGGCGCCCGGTGAGGATCTGGGCGACCTCATCCATGTACGCGCTCTGCTGGTTGACCATGAGCACGCGCAGACCGAACGCCGTCACCACCACACCCAACAGTCCCACCACGATTGCCCAGGTCGGGATCACCGTTCCCCGCGCCCGCGATCCGGATGCCGCTTCAGGATTCGCGGACGCTCGCGAGGGCGAGACAGCCGTGGGCATTTCGACGGTGTTTGGGCCACGTTCGAGTAGAGTTGTCACGACTCATCCTGTGCGCGTAGGAGCGCCGGCATTTGAAATGGCTTCCGGGAACGTTACCGATACTCCGCCCCCGCGAGCGACATGGCGACGCTCACGCGTGGCTCGTGAAAGGCACGCGGGTCGTTGGTCCGAGAGATGCAGGCCTCGATGACGCGCAAGAATGCGGTAAAGCTGCCTAACCGTGCAAATAGAGGCGTCGCGCGGCGCTGCCTGTCGTGCCGACTAAGTCGGTAGGGCACGCTCGTGGATGTGTCGTATTGCACGGGCCAGATACCATGGCACCATGAAATCATGTCATAAGCGCGTAACCCTTTCAAGGGACAGAAGGAGTACATAGCACATTTGTTACGAAACGGTAATGGAGCGCACGGCTCATGCGAGCGAGGTAGACGGTCATCCGTCCGCGGGCGCATGAACGAGCGGTGTGGCCGCGTTGCTGGTGTGTCGTTCACGGGCGGATCTCCATTCGGCCAAGATAGACGGTGCGGCCCGCGGCATCCGACGGCAGCTTCACGCCGATCTGGCGATAGACGCCGGGCTGCTCCAGTTCCCAGCTAATGCGCGTCCAGCGGCCGGTACGGACCGCGTGTCGGAACCCGTCGTCGCGCCATTGCCAGTTCGCGTCAAAGCCGGTCATGCCGACACGCACCTCACGCTCCTGATCGCTGGTGGGCACGATATAGAGATCAATGTCAACACGGCTGACGGGGCGGTCCACCCGCACGCCGGCGAGCGAGAGCTGCCCACCGGCTGTGAATTGCAGGCTCGGACGGCCGTGCCACGGCCGCGCGTGGCTGATCGCCACCGCGAAACCGGGCTGGAGCTCCGCGTTATCGGGGTGCCCACCCCAGCCTCGCGTTCCGTCATCAAAGTATGTGACCGTGGCGCCGGCGCTCGCCGGTTCATCGGCCGGCGGCTCGGAGGCGTCCCGCGCCTGATAAATCTCGACGAGAGCGCCGTTGGTGGTCGTGCGCTGATAGACCCGGTTGTAGTTGAGCGCGAGCAACCCTCCGATTTCGGGACGGAGTCGCTGTCCCAACGACTCGATGCCGCCATCGAGCACGATGGTGTCGAATAGCCGGTCCGCCACCGCGAGCCGGTAGGCGGGCAAACCTTGCTCACCCCCGTACACGAGGTAGAACGGGTCGGTGACACGTTGATAGGGCATCTGCTCGTACAGGTGGTAGCGCAGCGCGCTATCGTCTGTCAGCACCCGCTCGGCCCCGGCCGTGTAGTGCCGGATCGCCGCCAGCGATGGGTTGAGGTCGGGATAGAAGGTGACCAGCCGGTTTGACCATGTCAGTGCGGTCACCAGCGCGAGCGGGACACTCGCGCCCACGGCGAGCGTCAGCGCCAGCGGGCGACGCGACGCGCGCCGGTTGGCCGCGCCGCCCTCCCCGGCCATGCTTGCCGCTGCCATGGGCAGCAGCGCCAGCGCCGTGAGCGGCGCGAGCAGCGGCGCGAGGTACAGGAGGCGCGGCCAACCGGCCATATCCGGCCACACCGCCGCCTGGAACAGCACCAGCGCGAGCGCACCGCCGAGCACGGCCACACGCACCATCCGGCTCGCCGGCTGCCAGCCAAGGGCCATCGCGGTCCACCGCATGACCCGCTCGACCGCCGGCGCCAGCGCCAGACCGGCCAGCGGGGCAAGAAAGAAGATCATGTAGATCGAGTGCTTCCAGAAGTCGTGGTCGGGCCGGGCCAGCGCCTGGAACGCGAGCAGCGCCCCGGCGCCGGCCACGGCAATACCGCGCCCGAGCCGGTCGGCCCGCCGCCAACCGAGGGCCGCCACGAGCGCGAGCAGCCACACCTCGGGCCGCTCCAACAGATAATCGCGTACGGGGTTATCGCTTTTCAGGCCGGTATAATTTGCCGAAAACGCGAGCAGCGCGAACAGCGACCGGTGAAACAGCAGGAAGTACACCGCGCAGGCGGCGCTCAACGGCGCGACGAACCAGCGGATGGTGTGCATCAGCGCCCGACGGTCACGCGCGCTGGCAAGAAGGTATAGACAGATCAGTGGGAAGTAGAGTGCCACCAGATACTTGGCCAGGAAGCCAACGAACAGCAGTCCCGCCGCGCCCAACAACCAGGCGCGTCCTCCGGCGACGCGGGCCCTGACCAGCAGGGCGACGCCGCTCATGAACGCGGCCCCCGCGAGGGCGTCGTAGGTACCGAACCGGCCGATGGCGATTGCTGTCGGGAACACGGCCATGATCAGGCCCGCCAGCAGCGCCGCCGCCCAGCGCCGCGCATGGTCAATGCGGCGGGGCGCGAGTTGGTACGCGGTAGCCACTGTCGCGAGCGTCATCACCACGCCGAACGCGGCGGTGAGCGTCCGCACGAGACGCGGGCCGGCTAGCATGTCGGCGGCGCCGGCCAGCAGCGGCCAGAGGTACGACCCGAACGTCCATTCGAGCGCACCGGCGTAGACCTCGTGGCGCTCGAACAAGATGCGTCCGGTGAGGATGTAGCTCGATTCATCCATGAATGCGCTGTGCCCGCCGGCCAGAAGAACGCGCAGCACGAACGCCGACACACCAAGGCCGGCCATCGCGACCATGACCGTGCGCGACAGATACATCCCTTGAGCGCCGGCAGGGAAGGTTGACGGGGACCGGCCCGTCGCGTCCGATCCGGGTGGTATGACGCCCAACCGCGCCTCGACCAGGGGCAGGCGACGATCACGGATCGCCGTCGTGGCTGTGCTTGACCGGCCGTCATGCCGACGATTTAACATAATGTTACAGTCCATGGCCGGCATCCGCCCATACGACACATCACCGTGCCGGCTGATGCGGGAAGCGGGGGGATTTGGGTGGATGCCGCGTGCCTTGTGGCCGCCGCGTGATCGAGAGTCACTGTCAGGCAAGGAGTGCGGACAGCGCCTCTGACCCGCATCGTGAACCGGTCCAGCCGGTGCGCGTCGCGCATGGGCGACGGATTCAGCCCCCGTGAGGGCTGAATGTGCGGGGCGACTCCCAAAGCATGTCACGGGGTTACGACGCGGGCAAGGCGCGCGGGAGTAGAGAACCCACATTTAACAGAATAGTAACGTCGAGTCGCGCCACTGCACGCTTGGTGCCACAGGGCGCGCGGCGTATGGCCGTGTCGTCCGTGTCACGGTGCGAAAGCCTCTCACGGCGACCCCGAGCGACGCGGCGCCAGGCGCGCCAGCCCGATCAGCATGCCCGTACCGTAGGCAAGGTGCATTGTGGCGAAGGCGAGCGGCAGACGGGCGAGCACGGCCCGGTCGCCATTCGCGTGGCGCCGCGCCGACCATGCCGTCGCCAGTGTCATCGCCAGCGCGTATGACCCGAGTACGGCCACGAGCACGACCCGCGCCGGCCGCCACACGGGGAAAAGGGCGGTCGAAAGGGCGAGCGCTGCCACGAACGCCGACGGCACCGCGTGACGAGGGCGCATCTGCGCCGGATGGCGGCGGGCGACCTTGGGCTTATTCAGACCCCAATGGAACTGCTGACGCCACAGCGCGGCGAGTGTTGGGCGGGCGTAGTAGGTGATACGGATGCGGGGGCTGACGACCAACCGCCCACCGGCCGCGCGCAGGCGATAGTTGAACTCGTCGTCCTCGACCCAGGCAAGCGATTCATCGAACAGGCCGATGCGGTCAAACACCTCGCGGCGGTACGCGCCGTAATTCACCGTGTCCGTCTCGCGCTCGGTGATGGCGTGACGGTAGCGGGCGTCGCCCACCCCGAACGGCGAGCGCAACGCCAGGGCAACCGCGCCGGCAGTGGCGCTGGTGACGCCCGCCCACGGCCGGCTGACCACCACACCACCGACCGCGTCGGCGCCGGTGCGCGCCAGCGCCGCCACGCTCTCTGCCACGAAATCGTCCGCCACCTCCGCCCTCGCGCCGAGGATGACGATCACATCGCCGCGCGCCGCGCGAATGCCGGTGTTGAACCCGGCGGGTGTGACACCGGCCGGATTATCGAGCACCGTGACCGCGACCCCGCCGGTGTCGACGCGCCGTGCCGCCGCGACCGAGCCGTCGCGCGATCCGCCATCAACCACGAGCACCTCCAGCCGCTCGCGCGGGTACGTCTGCCGCGCGAGCGCCGCCAGACATCCGGGCAGATGCCGCGCCTCGTCGCGGACGGCGAGCACGATCGAGACGGCGGGCGTGGCATCGTATCGCGTGTTCATCACCCATGATCGTGCGTGACCGTGGGTGGGGGCGCAAGCCCAAGTGCCCGGCGGCGGGCCATGACGAACGCGAACCCGCGAGCGCGCGTGACTAGTACCTTCGGACGAGGCAACCCATCGGGTCGCCCCGTCCCCGATGCCCGCGTGCCGGCACGATCCATCAGTCGGGCGGTGTGAGGACCAGGGCGGGACGGGCGTACGTCGTCAGGGTCAACGATGTCCGGCCGGCTCCGTCCCGTCGTGCCCTCGCCGCGGGTCAAGATCGATGCTCCACACCTTGTCGCCGGCGAGGTTGTAATGCTCGATGGTGAGCGCGCGGGTGGCGGCGTTGATCCGGCCCATGCTGAAGAATTGCTTGCCGAGCGCGGGTGATTCGTTCGGCGCCTGGTCGTCAGGAACGCTGTTGAACAGCACGCGCGGACCGAAGGTCGCGTCGGTGCGGTTCGGCCCGAATGTGCCGGCGTGCAGCGGGCCGCTGACGAACTCATAGAAGGGAGTGAAATCGCGGAAGACGCCGGTGCTCGGCTCATACAGATGCGAGGCGGCGTAATGCACGTCGGCCGTGATCCAGACCACGTTCTGAAGGGCGTTCTCGCGCAGGAAGGTGAGGATCTCGGCCAGCTCGAGTTCACGACCGGCGGGCGGGCCGGGGTCATCGTTGGCCCACGCCTCACTGCCGAACGTATCGGCGACAAACAGGCCGACCGGCATGTCGCTGGCGATAATCTTCCAGGTGGCGCGCGATTGGCGCAGCCCGTTCTTCAACCAGTCCATCTGTGCCCGGCCGAGGAACACCGTGTCGGCGTCCGGAGCGGGTTGGAGGTTGCGGGTGTTGCGTCCGCGATAGGAGCGCTCATCGACGATGAACACCTCGAGATCGGGACCGTATCGGAAGCTACGATAGACCCGCTCCGGTTCGCTCGGCGTGGGGCGGATCGGAGAGTACTCAAAGAACGCGGCCGTGGCGTTGGCCGTGAGCACGTCGATCCTTCGTTCGGTGTAGCCGCGGTTGAAGGCGACCTCCTCGGACAGCAGCAGCCCGGGCCACCAGTTGTTCGTGACCTCGTGGTCATCCCACTGAATCCACGCCGGCGTATCGGCGTGGAACCGGCGCCAGTTTGCATCGAGCGCGTTGTACCGATAGCGGGTACGGTACTCCTCCAACGTCTCGGCGACCTTTTCGATGCCAGGAAGTGTCAGATTGCGCCACACGCGGCTGGTGCGTCCATCGGCGAGCGTGATCTCGGATGAGAGATTGACCCGCGGGACGATCGGGCCGTCGGCGTAGATGTTGTCGCCGCTGTGGATGAAGAAGTCGGGCTGCATCCGGCGCATCGTCTCGTAAATGCGCATCCCGCCCCAATCGGGGTAGATGCCCCACCCCTGGCCGGCGGTGTCGCCGCCCCAGGCGAAGCTGATGTCGCGCCGTGCCGCACCGGGAGCGGTGCGCAGGTGTCCGCTTTGTGGTTCGCTCACGTTCTCGGTATCGGCCACATCGACGAAGGTGACGCGGTAGAAGATGTCCTGATTGGCCGGCAGCTCGCGCAGGTCGATCCGCGCGGTGTAGTCGGTCGTGGGCAGCGCCAGCGGCCCGCGCACGCGTCGCGGGTTGGCGAAGCTCGATGTCGTGCTCCACTCGACGTACACGCGCGCCGCCCGGTCGGTGCGGCTCCAGATGATCGCGCTGTCATCGGTGGCGTCGCCCGAGGCGATGCCGGACGGGAAGCCGGGGCGGGTCGCGGCCGAGCGCTGGAAGGTGGGCGCCGCTCCGGCCGCGCGGGGGCGCGGGCGCTCGCCGGCCAGCCCGCCGGCGAGGGCTCCCAAACCAACGGCGGCCGGGACGCGCAGCAGCGCGCGGCGGGAGAGCGGACGCGGAATGGGCGATGGCGTCGGGGCGCGCGTGGAATCGCTGGGGTCAACATCGATCTGACCGTCGGTCAACGGGTGTCCTCCGTAACGAGCGGTTCACGCGCGGCGTGCGGCGGCCGGACGGCATGTGACCGGCGGCCACCAACATCGTCGCGCGGCCATCGCTGATCCTACCGAACGCGGGTTAACAGCCGGTCAACAGCGGTTTAACCTTGTGTGTACCGAACCGCCCGGCCCCCTTCGCCGCGCGGGAAGGGGCAGAACGGGAGGGAACCCGTTTTGAAGCGGTGGCTCGCCTCCCCTTGCAGCCCCGTCCCGGCCTGCCGGGGGGGAGGGGCCGGGGGAGAGGTGCGCCCCGCGAGCGCGGCCGCGAAAATAGGGCGCCTCCCCCACGCCGGTGCGCGCGGCCTGACGTATAATGGTGACTCCCGGCGGCGCCCAGAACGGCGAGCCGGGTTCGCGATACCTGGTCAGGGAATGCCGGGTCAGCTGCCCCGCGCGCCCACCGGCCAGCCCGCATCATGCCGCCGGGGGATCGAACATGGCCGTAGAGCAAGGGAACCGCGTGCTGTTTCTGAGGGCCGGTAGGGCGCTGGAAGGCCGGGTGTTCGCCGTGCGCGAGGGCGCCTGCTCGGTCGAAGGCCCCGGCAACCGCGCCTACTACCTTGAACACTGGGAAGTGCTGCTTGTCCTCGGCCTCGACGAGGAATACGCCCGCTGGCTCGACGAGCCGCTCGAGGACGACGTGCGCGCCTCCGGCGTGTGAGCATTTCATGAGCGCTCAGCCGCCCGCCCTCGGCGGTTAGCCCGCCCCTTCCCGTCCGGGGAGAAGCGACTTACCCCCGCGCCCGCGTACGCGTACGCGTTCGCGAGCGCTCACTCCCCGGTCACCGCGCGCCATGCTCTCTCCAACCGCCGTTCATGAACGCCCGCGATCGCGACTCCAGGGCAACACACAAATGAATCTTCCGCCCGCTTTGCGCGCCTTCCGCGCCTCCGCGGTTCCCCATCCCTATCCACGCCGTCATCGCCCCGTGAGTTCCGCGTACAACCCCAGCAGCCGCGTCGACTCCGCCTCCCAGGTGTAGCGTTGTTGCACCGCCTGACGGCCGCGCTCGCCCATCGCCCGCGCCTCGTGTGAGTTGGTCAGCAGGCGGGCGAGGGCACGCGCGTGCGCCTCGGCGTCCACGGGTGGGACAAGCAGGACGCAGCCGGCCGCGCGGACGATCGCGGCCAAGTACCCGAAATCGGAGGCGACCACGGGACGACCGGCGGCCATGTACTCCAGCAGCTTGAGCGGGATCGCGTGCGCGTTGTTGGGCGTGTGCAGGAACGGTATCCAACCCACCGCCGCCTCCGCCAGCGCCGCCGGCACCTCGGTCGCCGGGATGACCCCGAGGAAGCGTGTTGCCGCCTCGTGCCCCCAGTGCGCCGGGTCGCGGGGCACGGTGGCCGCGCGCTCCGACCAGTCCACCCGCCCGATGATCCGGATCTCGGCTTCGGGCGCGAGCGCGTGCAGCCTCCTACCCGCCTCCCACGCCGTCGCCAGACCGCGCTCGCGGGTGAGCACGCCAATGTAGACGGCGACCGGGCGAGAGATGTCGGGTCGCGCCCCTGCCCCGGCGGGCGGAAGCGCCGCCGCGAAGCTCGATAGCGGCGGGTAGTTGTGGATGGCGACGGAGCGGGCGCCACGGCGAACGAACCCGGCAGCCATGTGCTCGTTCACGGCGACGACCGCGGCGATGCGGCGGGCGACGAACGTCTCGACCGCGTGGACGGTCTCGGCGGCGACCCGGCGCAGCGGCCGGGGGATCCACGGGCGGGTGGCAATCTCGTCACGGTAGTATTCGTGCGCGTCGTAGACCACCGACCGGCCGGTGAGGCGCGCGAGCAGCAGTCCGAGCGGCAGCAGCTCCGGGTCGTGGAAGTGGTACACATCGGCCCGCGACCGCAACGCACGCGCCAGCAGCCGCGCCCACACCAGCGGCCGCCCGAACCGTGTGCGCGGGGCCGGCACGCCCCACACTCGTACCCCATCCACCACCCGATCGCCGTCGAAGGGAGCGAGCAGCGTCACCCGATACCCCGCCTCCGCCAGCGTGCGCGCCTGCTTGTAGAAGATGCGCGGGTCGAACGGCTCGTGGACGGAGGTAAGGATCGTCACGGCGGGGTGGACGCGAGACGGCGAGTCCGCGGATGTCACACGGCTA
>JBBQJF010000206.1:0-9209 GCA_038325665.1 Dehalococcoidia bacterium
GCCCAACTCGGCGGCGATGGCGACCGCCTGCGCGCGCGATGTGGCGAGGCGGGCGGCGGTCGTGGGGATGCCGGCCTCCTCCAGCAATTGCTTCGACTCGACCTCGTTCAGCAGGGCGCGGCCGGCCGCGTGGGCCGACCGAATGATCTCCGCGCTTGTCATGGGCACCTCTCGCGGGGCAACGGCCCCAATCGAGCGCCATGCTAGGGCAGCCACGGCTTAGCGGCAAACTGGGCGTGATGGCCCCGGATGGGAATCGCTGCTCGGATGCGCGGCGCGGCGGGATCGCGCGTCGGCTGATGGAGGCCGGTAAGGTCGGGGTAAGGTCCCGCCGCAATCCTGGCAAGGTCCGGCCTCGGCGCCGGACACGACCGGCGCATCCGTTGATGCAGCCGCCCGGTCTCGTTTGGGGTGCGGCGGGTCGCGCCCGGAACGGCGAGCGGTGAGAGGTACGCCACGCCGCCACCAACCATCGTCGTTCTCCGCTCGAACGGCGCTGTCTGGACCCGGCTTCAGGCGGCCCTCGCGTCCGCTGCCTGACGTGCACATCGCCGGCGACACCGCCCGCGCGGCCGACGCGGGGGCACGCATTCTCGCCGCTCCCCCGGATGCGGTCCTCAGCGGTACACGGGTGGAGGGCGCGCCGGCTCTACCATTGCTCACCGAACCGCGCGACCTCCTGCCCGCCACGACCATCATGGTGCTCGCCGCGCGCCACGACGAGGCGGAGCTGGAGGCGCTCGCCCGCCTGCACATCGGCGGCTACTTCCTGTGGGCGGACATGGAGGACCCGGCGTTCCTCAATGCCCTGCGCGTCGCCCTCGGTGGCGCCTTCACCGTGGCCGGCCGTGAGCCGGCGGCGGCCTACGTCGACGCGCGGGCCGCGCGGCAGCAGCCCGGCGCGGCAATGGAACTCACCGCACGGGAACTAGCCGTGCTGCGAGGGCTGGCGGCAGGGGAAACGCGTCAGCAGATTGCCCTGCGGGAGGACATCAGCATGAGCAGGCTCAAGCGCATCCTCCGCCGCATGCGAACGACGCTCGATGCGCCCGACACTATCACCCTGCTGCTGAAGGCACGGGAGCTTGGACTCATCTTGTGAGGTGGCGTGATCCCACCAGGTCGGCAGTTGGCCCGAATGGGCCGCTGCTGTGGTCCAAAGAGGCCACGAAGTTGGTCCTATGGTCTCTTCCTGGCAGGCTCGGTCTCGGCCACGGTCGAAGCGCATATGCATCGATCGCTAGCGAATCAACTCTCAGCATCGCGAGTTGGAGGAGGAATTGAGGAAATGCGAATGCGCCGCTTGCTTTATCCCGCCACTGCGGTAGGTCTACTCATAGCCGTCGCGGTTGGCACGTTCATTATGGTGCGAGAGTTGCGGGGAGAGGACACGAACCGAGTGGCAGCGGCCCAACCAGCGCCACTCGGTCAAAGCCAACCCGCCTCGCCTACTCCATCATCTGTAGCATCGGCCAACCTGCCGACGAATCCGGACACAACGAAGCCGGGATGGCACATGCCTTATTTGGAGGCGAGTCGGGGGAAGCCGGCGTTTGATCAGACGGTCAATGGCATCACAGTTGGGCCATCGGCTGAACACCGCTTCAGCGTTACCTGCGAGCCGGGCACGGCGCACCAGGTTCCGATTGACCAAGTTGATCAGGCTGCCGCAGGGCCGCTGATGATTACCGCCAAGTATCAACCAGCAGGTACCGTCCGTTTCGAGGCAGTCGCGACGGTCTGCCAGACAGCAGGTAACCAAAAAGCAGTAGTTGCGATGGACGTGGGATTCACGATTCCCTCGGATCCGAAGACTGGTCGTCGTGGTGGCATCGTAATGGTTTCTCGATGGCTCGGTGCACCATCAGCCACCGTGAGTATTCCAGCCGAACGCTGGGCTTCTGGTACGGTGGCGGGCCGCCAAGCGGCAGTCGCCCGGCCGATTCTCGCCAATGGGCTGGGCCAGTCAGCGGTGGTCGTCCATGCGAGCGGGGTTGTCACCAGCGTACGGGCAGGCTGGCTCACCTTCGATGAGGTGCAGCGCATCGCGGAGGGGTTGTTCTAATGAAGTGGAAAGTGGCGTTACTCGTGGTGCTCGCCGCCGTTGCGGGCGGAGCTTATGGGTTCTTCTCACCTACGCAGACCGGGGCACAGACCGGATATCGACTTGATGTCGACGTGACCATCAACCCTGGTGGTGGTCTGATGAGCGGTAGCAACGGCTGGCTGACTTGTGGGTGGCACTTGGAATGCAAGTTCCCATACGATGTTAGTGATGCGCTCGACTGGGATAACGTTGACAACAGCACGGTATACTGGCGCTCGTGGGGCTGGCGCAGCGACGGCTGTGACAACTGCCAGGTCGCAAGTACTACACTGTGGGTTAGTGATACGGCTGCCTGCTACCGGATACAGCAGGATCTAGTCGACTGGTTCGGGTACTATCGCGGTACTGAGTTCTACACGCATACTACCACCCCGTGGAACGGGTACTCAAATCCGGTAACCGCAGGTGCACAACGGTGGCTCATGTCGGAGTTCGCGATCGGCTTTTCTATCACTTCTGAGAAGACAACCGACTGTGGATTCGGTGGCTCGCACACACATCAATATTCATCGGGATTGACAAGGATCGGAACCTACCCAACCTCGTCGTCGCATCACACCGGTGTGCTGTCCTACCCCATCCGATCGAGTGGCTACTGGCAGCACGACGTTAGGTGTTTCTGGCAGTGATAGGAGGTAGGGAAGGACCATGTTGCCAAACCTCGGTGAGTAAAGGCATCTGCGAGCGTGTCATATCTCGGTGACTAACGACAGCATCTGGTGTCCCTGTCACTTGCGAGATGGCATACGTGACAGGGACGCCCATATTCCGTTGAATTTCCGCGATGAAAATGTCGTGTAGTGACTGATTATGGTACCGATGGTCGCTCTATCCGCTGGGTTGTGTGGCCTATGCATCACACATGAAGGTGATTTCAAGGGGGGAGTATGCGTCGTAACGTATTCCGACGAGTGGTTGGATTGGTGCTGTTGGCGCTATGGCAAGCTGTGGTCGCAGCTGGTACCCAAGCCCAACCACTACCATCCATCGCGCTTTTTCCCTCCAGCGGTTCGGGTGGCACCTCTGTCACCGTGCGTGGCAGCGGCTTTACTGCCGGTGACACCGTGTTAGTGGATATCTTGGGTCCGAGTCAGGACGGCGAGAGCGGCACGCTCGCGACCGCCAACGTAGGTCAGGATGGTAGCTTTACCACTACCGTGACCATTCCAAGCGGGGGGCCGCCTGAACAAATTACCCTGATGGCCTATCCGCGGAGCTTCGGCCCTCGGTCGCGGGAGACTGTCAACCGCGCGCCCAAGGCGACGTTTGCGGTCATCGTTGCCGGCCCTTCGCCTTCGCCCACTACCGCGCCAACGCGTCCACCAATTCCGAATCCAGACTCGGTTACCGGGTCTGCGACACTACCCCGCACCGGCGTTGGTAGGGTCGCTGATTCTACCTCGGCTGCGAGCGTCCTGGCTGCCGCTCATTTGCTGGGACTTATCGTCGCGGCAGGTCTAATGGCAGGTGCTTGGCATAGGCCGCAGGCGCTGAGCAAGTAAGCCATAGATGCAGTCTCGCTGAATGGGGCTGGATGAACCTCAAGGCGGGTAGGTACCGTGGCGGCTACGTCTGCCCAGGCCGTGGTCACGATGTGGCACTTCGATAGCGCGGCGCAAACTTTTGAGGGATTTGCGCCGTCGTCGCGTGGGGCCAGCAACTTCATGACGCTCAACCGGCTCGACGCGGTGTTCCTCTGCATGAGCGCGCCGGGTACACTGACGCGGCCGGTGATCTAGCGCGTCCCACCATATCACGAACACTCCAATGCTAGGTCCGGCCCGGCCGTGCCGTCTAGGAGCGCCACAGAGCAGCGGCGGTCTCTGCCGGTAACAGCGTCTGATGGCATGCGTTATCCGGGGATGTATGCAACCCGGAGGTGTGGCAGATGGGCCAGCGATGTGTTCCGGTGCTCATCGCCGCCGTGCTGCTCGGTTTGCTGATCCCCACGCTCGCGCGGCCGGTCGTGGCGTGCAGCGCCGGGCCGGACTTCAACCCGGTCGCCGGTTCGGACCTGATCGTGGCCGGGCGTATCACGGGCTGGGAACTCGCTGCCCCAGTTCTCGTTTCGCCTCCGCCGCCCGACCTAGCCAACGCGGCGATGCACATCACGATGCAGGTCGATCATGTGCGGAAGGGTAGCGCCCCGCCGCGGGTGACGTTCTTGGACTTCGGCAGTCCTCGCGCGGCTGAACTCGCGCGAGTGCGGTACCCCGGTCTGAGCGTCGGCGTCGGCGGCTGTCCGGTCTTCGAGTCCGACCCGACCGGCCTGTATGCGGTGCTTGGTCTGGTTCGGGCGGAGGGCGGCCGCTACCAGGCGAACCGGCTGCTGACCTTCTACGCCGGCGATGCGCCCGCCGGGCCGGCGTACGACCGCGCCCTCGCCGAGCTGGCGTCGCTTGGCCCCGCGAGACTCCCGGTGACCGGCACGAGTCTTGGCGCGGATCGGGGCACGGATGCGCGTTCGCTGGTTGTCCTTGTCCTGCTCGCTGCCGGGGGTGCACGGGCGCTCCGTCGTTATCACGGCCAACACCGGCAGGCGTGCGGCGTCCCAGAGCACGTTGGATAAGCCTCGCCATACCATCCCGCCGCGAGTGCTTGCCCGTGTCGCCGCGGCTCAATGACTCCGGTCCCAATGCTGACTGCAGGTGATTCATATGCGAGGGATACCGCTCCGCTTCCCGACGTTGATCGCGTTGGCGCTTATCGAGACCGGCGTTCTGCAAGCCCAGCCCTCCGCGCTGCCCCCGACCTTCGAACCCGAGACGATTCAGATGCAGCCAGGCGAGACGGCACGGTTGCCGCGACTGACCGTGATTCCGCTGCCGCCGCGCCAGGGTGTGCCTCCCGACTATCTGAGGCAGGATGTGCCGGTCGTAAACTTGTCCGACCAGGTCGCGACCGTGGTCAGCGATGGACAGGTTTTCAGGATCACGCTGCCAGCGGGATTTACCGTGCGAGCCGACGTGACAGCCATCCGATATGAATCCGACGGTACGTACACGGCGCTCGGACAGGGTACTGCCTGTCGGTCTGAACCGGGTTCCTCGCATGTTGCCGTGTGCAATATGCAAGGCGGGGTGACGCGACCTGTGTCCGTGCAGTTTACCGCGACCCGAACATCACAAAACACCGAAGCGGTAACATTATCGTTGGGCTGTAACAACGTTTCACTGACGTGGCCGAACAATACGTCGAGCGCGACGGTCGCCGCGGCGGTCAGGCCGTCCGGGACACTCACCGCTATTTGGCGGTTCGACGCCGCGCGAGGCCGTTTCGTCGGGTTCGCGCCTCTGTTCCCGCGTGAGGGTGACCTTAGCGAGGTCAGCCGGCTTGACGCGGTGTTCCTGTGCATGAGCGGGCCGGGCACGCTGATGCGGCCGGCGCTTTGAGCAATCGCGGTCGTGCCCAGGCCCTTGGCCGGCCGTGAGGGAATGATGGCGAGATGCGCGATGGCTGCCGTGACCTAACCGGGCCGGACGTGCCGCCATGACGGGTCCGCGATTCGGCCGGGACGCGGGCGACCTCGAACACATCGCCCGTCGTGGCATCACCCCCGCGGAGGCCGAGTCGGCGTTCAACGATCCTGGTACCCTCTTTGCCGGCCTCCGAGTCGAGCGTGGCGAATGGCGGTCGCGGGTCATCGGCCGTGCCTTCTCGGGGCGTATCATGGTGGTGGTGTCCACCCCGCGTGGCGATCGAGTTCGCATCGTCACTGCCTATGCCTACAAGGCGCCGCGACAGTACCAACGTCAGTACGAAGGGACGTAACTCATGCGCACCGAGCGAGACCCCGACGGCCGGGTGTTCACGGTCATCGAATGACTTGATGAGATACCCGTGCAATTCGCGACTGAGGAGGATGAAGCCGATTGGTGGGATACACACGACGTCAGCGACGAGCTGGTCGCCACCTTCCGGTCGCAACCGCTCCCCCCGGAGGTCGCCGCGATGCTGAGCCACTTCCGCGACGTGGCCGGAGGTCAGCTTGCCTGAGCGCGGGAATCGAAGGGTGGGTATGACAGGACGGCAACGCTACTGGTGCGCGCCCGACAGTACCTCCCGCGCCGTCTCCGCCTGCCGGGGGAAGTTGGCGCCGCCGCCGATCGCGCCGCCTTGCGGTGGGTCGGGCACTTCCTCGGTCGTCAGCTCCACGAACACCGGGCCGGTGGCAGAGAAAACCTCCGGCAGCCTCACGCGGAAGTCCTCAAGGTTGTCGAAGGAGAACACCCGCGCGTAGCCCGCTCCGCGCGCCATCATCGCGAAGTCAATCTTGTCCGCCGACGGGATCGGCTGGCTGCCGGAGACGGCGTACACCCCGTTCTTAAACACGACATGCACCAGATTGGACGGCGCCGCGCCGGCGATCGTCGCCAGCGTGCCGAGCTGCATCAGCAGGCTGCCGTCGCCATCGAGCACGATCACCTTGCGCTCGGGTTGCGCCAGCGCCAGCCCCAGCCCCAGTGACGACGCCCCGCCCATGAAGCCGAGGCAGGTGACGTTGAGGTCGCTCGGCGAAAACCGGTGCCACGGTTCGACCGTGGTCATCGTCGAGACGGCGATCGCCTCCCCACGCTGCTCGGCGATGGCGCGAAGGGCATCCAGCGGTTGAATCGGCATGGGGCGTCGCTCCTTCGTCGCTCGCGGCGATGGGTGTCGGGGGACGGGGCCAACAGCCAACACCCATCACCCACGCTTAGCTGGTGGTCAGGCCGATCAGGGCGGCGGCGGGGCCGCGGGCCTCGCGGCTGAGGCGGAAGAGTTCAGCGATGCGGGGCACGTCATCGGGGCCGTCGATCAGCGCGTACGGGACGCTGAAGGTGTCGAGCAATGGCTCGCAATAGCGCACCATCGAACGACGCGACTCGCGCGGCGCAAGCTCCGGCTCACGTTGCAGCAGTCCGATCAGGTAGAACATTGGAATGCGACCATCGATCACGACGCCGCGAAGGGTGTTCACCGAGGCGTACAGGCCGGCGTGCTGGATCAGCATCAGTGGCTCGTCGCCGCCGATCCACAGCCCGGCGGCGATCGCCGTCGCCTCGTCTTCCGTGGCGCAGGTGATCAGCCGGAACTCATGCCCCTCGCTGATCGCGCTGAGCACGGTGCGCTGGTGCGTGTCGGGCACGGTCACGATCGTCGTCACGCCGCACGCGCGCAACGCGTCGAGGATCATCGCGGCCGGGATCTCCTGGGGCGGACTCTGTGGCATGACGCACACTCCGAGTCGAGATGAGTACCGTCAGCATCCCGCCGGGCCGCGGGTGGCCGGCACCTGGAGGGTCTGACCGACGCGCAACGCGGTCAATCCTTCCAGCGTTGTGCCATTGGCCGTGGCCAGCGCCGTGACCGGCACGCCCAACTGTGCGGCGATGGCGCAGCCCGTATCGCCCGCCTGGACCGTGTAGGTGTTCGCGGCGGGGGCAGGCGCGGCGGTAGCGGTGCGCGCCGGTGTACTGGCCGCCCCTGCCGTCGAGGTCGGGGTGCGCGTCGCGCCGGGAGTGACCGCCGATGTCCCCGTCGAGGCGGGCGTGCCGGCGCCGGTACGGGTGGCGCTCGCCGTGGGCAGGGGGCTGCCGGCGCGTGTGGCGGTCGCTATCGGGCTGGCGCCGGGGCCGCGGGTCGCCGTGGCGGTTGCCGTTGGCGATGGTGAACCGGGGCGCGGCACCCGCAACTGCTGGCCGATGCGTAATCCGGCCGGGTCGATTCCTTGATTCGCCCGCACCAAATCGTCCACGCTGACACCAAGCTCGGTCGAGATAGCTCCCAGCGTGTCGCCCGGCTTGACGACGTATACCTCTGGACCGGCGGTCGGACCGCGCGTCGCTCCCCGCCCTTGTGCCGCGAGGTCTATCGCCGCGATCGGCGATGGTACCTGCGCCGGAACGGTCGCGGACGGCACCGTGCGCGGATCGCGCGGCTCGCGCACGGTCGTACTCGCCCCGCCCTTATCCGAGCCGGAGCGGCAGCCGGTCAGGATAACGGCCAGCGCCGCGAAAATAAGCAACCGGTATAGCATCGATCCTCCGTCCTGCACCGCGCGGGCCGATCATACCGGCCCGCGCGGTGCAAGAGCAAAGGGCGGCCTCGGTCATCGTTTCGACACCCCCACGGCAACAGAGAGCGGCCGGCCGCGCGGGCGGCGCGGGTGCGAGTGGTGAAATGGTCGCGCGCCGTGCCAAGCCACGGACCGGCTGACCAATGTACCGAGCGGGCGCGCCCGTACGTTCAAATGCAGGCGAACTCAACCCTGGCCGAACGCGACCACGAACGACAAGCCAAGCCGTACGGCCGTCTCAAGTGGCGCGGCCTCGATCCGGTCGGCAGTGTCCCGCGGCGTGTGCAACAGCCGGTCGTCGGAGCGGTGCAGCATCAACGCCGGGATCTTGCGCTCGATGAAGGAGGCATGGTCGCTACTGGCGCCGAGCAGATCGGCGCGCCGCCCTTGGACGCCCGCGTCCGCCGCCAACTGCTGCGCCTGCCGTTGCAGCGCGGGCGAGCCGATGAACAGCCACTCGTCGCCCACCGCCACCATGTCCAAATTGAGCATGAACCGCACCGCCTGGCGCTGCTCCGGGGTCAGTTGCGAGACAAAATGAACGCTGCCGAGCAACCCCAGCTCCTCGCCGCTGAATGCGATGAAGCAGGCGCGCTCCGGATTGCCACGTAGCGCCTGTACACGGCTCAACTCTAGTACCGCCGCGGTGCCGCTCGCGTTGTCACTGCCGCCGGGCGCGGCCGGAACGGAATCGTAGTGCCCGCCGACCACCGCCGCGCACTCGCCGCCGGCCGGCCGGCCGATGACGTTGGTCGCTTGGAGTTCCTCGATCCCACCGTCGAACGTGAGCGAGACGCGCACTGGCCCCTCGCTCACCCGCTCGCGTAGCCGGACCCCGTCGGCGCCGCCGACACTGAGCGCGGGAATGTTTGGGATCGTGCCGGTGAGGCTGCCCGGTATTACATCGTTCGGCGGGTCGAACATCACCACGCCGGACGCGCCCGCCGCGGCGGCGTTTCGCACTTTGTCAGCGAAGGTCAACTCACCGCGCTGAATGAGCGCGATCCGTCCCTCGATCCCGCCCGCCGGGTAGTCGGAGGGCTG
>JBBQJF010000207.1:0-9193 GCA_038325665.1 Dehalococcoidia bacterium
CGCTCGGCGTTCATGCCGTCGAGGATGTAGCGGAAACCGGCGCCTTCCTCACCGATCAGATTGCCGGCCGGGATCTCCATGTCGTCGAAGAAGAGTTGATTGGTGGCGTGGTTGAGCATCGTGCGGATAGGCCGTACGTCCAGCCCATGGCCCGTGGCCTCGCGCAGGTCCACCAGTAAGACGCTCAGGCCGTCGGTGCGGCGTTTTACCTGGTCAACGGGTGTCGTGCGAGCCAGCAGTAGCATCAGGTCGGATTGCAGCACCCGCGAAATGAAGACTTTCTGGCCATTGACCACGTAGCGGTCGCCGCGACGGGCGGCAGTGGTCTGGAGATGAGTGGTGTCGGAGCCGGAGTTCGGCTCGGTGACACCAAACGCCTGAAGGCGCAACTCGCCGGTGGCGATTTTGGGCAGATACCGCTGCTTCTGTTCGTCGCTGCCGTGGCGCAGTAGCGTGCCCATGATGTACATCTGCGCGTGGCAGGCGGCGGCGTTGCCGCCCGAGCGGTTGATCTCCTCGAGGATCAAACTGGCTTCCAGCACACCCAGTCCCGCGCCGCCGTAGTCCGGCGGGATCAGCGCCGCGAGGTAGCCCGCCCGCGTCAACTCGTTGACGAAGTCATCCGGGTAGGCGCGTTGCTCATCGATGTCGCGCCAGTATTGGTCCGGGTACTGCTTGCACAGTTCCCGCACGTTCCGGCGGATCGCCTCCTGCTCACCAGTCAGTCGCGCCGGCGCCACGGTCATATCTCATCTCCGTCGGCTGCTCGTTCCGCGTGTCATGCGGCGGGCATACCTCATCACACCGCACAGTGTATGTCGGTCGATCAAAAGGCGTACGGAGCACTCACTGACTCCGGCCGGTTCATCTCGACCGTGACGACGAATCCATCATCGCGCCGTGTCACGATTAGGTGACGGTCCTCGCGGTGGTCCATCGTTGGTTCCTGTAGCCACCGCGGTCCAGCCGTGAGGAATAGGAGCCGAATGCCCGCGTCTTGGCCTTGGCGTAGGGGCCGGCGACGACGTTGACCACCGACGGTTTGCCGCTGGCGAAGGCGCGCTCGATTGCCGTCTTCATCCCGCTTGTTCCAGGGCTTCCAAGAATGCGGCTGCCGTCACAATGCTAGCGCCCGCGTACGTCCTGAGCACGAGCAAATCTTCATCCTCGCGTACCAGGTAATGGGCGTTAGCCGCGGCCGCCGTCGCAAGAAATTTGTCATCCTTAGAATCTCAGGATATGGGCGCGATCTCGATAACATCGACATTTTCGGCCCGATCAAGCAGAGATAGAATGGCAGTTCGATCCATCCCGGCCAGGGTGCGGAACTTCCGTGTGAGTTCTGGCCGGCTGAGCACTTCGATGATCTCGTACCGAATTGGCTCCGGCATGATCAGCCGGTACCGTCCGGCATGCCGGAACACCATCCGGCCCCAGATGCCGTGTGGATTGATCAGCGCGCGTAGGAAGATGACCGTGTCAAATACAACCGTCAGCATGTTGTCCGTGTACGGCCGCTACCGCCTCGTTGATCGCTCGGTTGATCTCGTCTTCGCTTTATTGACCGGTTTCTGCGCGCACCGGGGCCAACTGGTCGTATAACTGTCGAAGCCACGGCGATCCGTGGTGCGCGTCCGTGGCCATTATCGGCGCCAAACGCAACTCGCCGTGGAAGAGAGAGATCGCCAACATCGTCTCGTCGGTGATTCCAAGCTCACGTCGGAACTCTTCAGGGATGGTGATCTGTCCGGTCGATGTCAACCGAACGATCCGCATCGCCAGTGTCTGGTCACTCACCGCACCCTCTCATGCGCCCGCGAGACAGTCGTGTGCCCCTTCTACGTTGGCGCCCCTCTCATACTATCCGAGCCGGCAAGAAATCGTCCCAGCAATGTCGTTCACCAGGCTGTGCGCCGGCTCACGTTACGCCAGCAGCGATTGTGCCCCGCCGGTGGTCACGGATTCCCTTGCTCAGCCGCTGAACGCTGACGGCTGAACACTGATGGCTAACGCTAATCGAGCCGCGAGGAATAGGAGCCGAATGCCTGGGTCTTGGCCTTGGCGTAGGGGTCGGTGACGACATTGACCACCGACGGTTTGCCGCTGGCGAAGGCGCGCTCGATTGCCGGGCGGATGTCGTCCGGTTTCTCGACGTACTCGCCGTGACAGCCGAACGCCTTCGCCACCTCGTCGTAGCGGGTCATCCGGAGATCGCGGCCCGGTACCTTGCGGTCGCGGATCGCGCCGGTCCAGCCGCCGTTGTGCGAGATCACGACCACGAACGGCAGATTGTGGCGCACGGCGGTGTCAAGCTCCTGCACGTTCATGCCGAACGAGCCGTCGCCGCACAGCGCCAGCACCTGGCGGCCGGGGTTCGCCGCCTGCGCCCCAAGAGCGAACGGAAGACACACGCCCATACAGCCGTTGGGTCCGGCATTGAGCCGCGCTCGCGGTACGTACGAGGGGATCGACTGGCGGGCCATGTTCAGGATCTCGTGCCCGTCCTCGATCAGCACCGCGTCGCGGTCGAGCACATCGCGCACCTCGCGGCACAGGCGTAGCGGATGGACCGGCACCTGATCGGTGGACATTTCCGCCTCGGCCCGGTCGCGGCGGGCGGCATCGGACTTACGCAGAGACTCGACCCACGCCGAGTCGCGCTTGCTGGGGAAACCGTCCATCGCATCGAGTAGCTGGCCGAGCACGACCTTGGCGTCGCCGACGAGTCCGACATCAATCGGGCGGTTGTGGCCGATCTCGTGCCCATCCGAGTTGATCATCAGGAACTTCGCGTCCTCGGCGAAGCGGGGTGCGAGGCCGTAACCGATGATGAAGTTGGTGCGCGTGCCCACCAGCAGCACGGCGTCCGCCTGCTGGAACGCCGCCGACCGCGCGCCGAGGAAGGCGAGGTCGTTGTCCTCGGCAATCACGCCGCGCGACTGCGGCGTGGTGTAAAACGGGATACCGGTGCGCTCGACGAATTGAGCAAGTTCCGCCTCGGCGCCCGACCAGACCACACCGCTTCCCGAGACGATGATCGGTCGCTCGGCCGCGCGCAGCATCGCCAATGCCTGTTCGATGCCGGCCGGCTCGGCAGCGGTGCGCGCCCCGGCGGCGGCGCGGGGGAACGGCACGCGCTCGTGCTCGACGGACTTGTAGAGCACGTCGCCGGGCAGATCGAGGTAGACGGGGCCGGGTTTCTGACCCTGGGCGTGGCGGAAGGCGGTATTCACCAGCTCGGGTAGCCGCGCCGTGTGCAGCGCCCGCTCGGCCCAGCGCGTCACCGGCCGGAAGCACGCGACCTGGTCAAACTCCTGAAAGGCGTCCATGCCGAATTGATTGGAGGCCGATGCGCCGCCGAGGGCGATCACCGGCGCCGCATCGGTCCAGGCATTGGCGATGCCGGTGAGTAGATTGGTCGTCGCCGGCCCGGAGGCGGCAAGGCAGACACTCGGCCGTCCCGTGCTCCGCGCGTAGGCGTGGGCCGCCATCGCCGCCGCCTGCTCGTGTCGCACATCGATCGTGCGGATGCCCTCGGTCTGGGCCGCGCCGGCCACATCGATGATCGGACCGCCCATGATATAGAACAGTGTGTCCACGCCCTCGCGCCGCAGTTGCTCCGCGACCAGTTGGGAACCCGTCACCTGTGCCATGTCCGCACCTCGCAGATTGTGCTACCCGGTTGTTCCTGTCTCGCACTCTTATACGCCGCGTGCGGATGAATGGGAAGGGCAGGTCATCTCCACCTTGGAACGCGGCGCGGCGGCGCCGCCGGCGGATTCGGACGAGCGACGCGCGTCGCTAGATAATCGCGAGTAATTATGTTCCAATTCATGACCAGTCGCCATCTGGCACTCATGTGTGCTCTCGGTTACTCCTGGCGTGTCTGCCGCGCCACTGCCGGCCGTGCGGCGATGGCTGATGCTGTCTCCAATGCGGTTCGCGTCCGCATCATCCCTGCCGGGTGGATGGACGGCTGCCCAATTCCCAGTCTGTCGACCGTTCACTACAGTAAGCACGGCCCGTGGTGTCGCGTGTGTTCGGAATGGTGGCGTACCCGCGAGAAGGTCATCAGTTATCGAGGAGGGATCCTATGCAGCTCGTGAAATTGCCCGGTATTGTCGCGGTCCCCGGCCACGCGGCCAACGCCTACCCCGACCGGCAGGGCTTCGTGCAGGAAGGCATCGTCGTCCACACGATGGCCGGCACCCTGGCCGGCTGCGACTCGTGGTTCGCCAATCCCGCCGCCCAGGCCGGCACCCACTTTGGCGTCGGCCGGGATGGCGAGGTACACCAGTACTTTGACCTCGGCCAAGGTCCATTCGCCCATGGCAGGGTCGAGCCAGGCTACACCGCCAAATTGGTGCGCGAGAATGGCGAGGGCATCAACCCCAACTGGTATCTGATTGGCATCGAGCACGACGACCTCGGGCGGGGCGAGTTGCCCACCCCGGCCCAGTTTGAGGCGTCGGCCCGGCTGTCAGCGGTGTTGTTCCGTGACCACATTCTCCCGAATGCTGCTCGCACCCGGGCGGCGATCGACCGCGACCACATCCTCCGTCACACCGACATCAGCCCTCAATCCCGGCCGAACTGCTGTGGCTGGCCGGAAGAGATGTTCAACCGCTACATCGCCCGCGTCCGCGAACTGGTCGAGGGACCGGCAGCGCCGTCGCCCGCGCCACGACCGGCCGGCCCGCCTCCAACACGCGCCGAACCGGCGGTGGCGCGGGGCGCGATGGCCGCTTACCTGGTGCGCGCGGGTGACACGTTTGGCGACCTCGCTGCCCGCTTCGGCGTCAGCTTCGCCCAGCTCCGGGCCGCCAACCCCGGGATCGCGGATCCGAGTCGACTTGGCCCTGGTCAGCGGATACAGGTTCCCGGCGCGGCGATGTACATGGTACAGGCGGGCGATACGTTCGCGCGGATAGCGGCGCGCTTCGGCGTCGGGTTCGCGCGGCTGCGGGCGACCAACCCACAGGTCGATGACCCCGCCCGCATCCGTGCCGGGCAGGAACTTCTGGTCCCGGCGACAGCCGGCGCCCCGGCGGCGCCGGAGCACGGACTGTCCGACGCGCCCGACGCGGATTTGGGGTTTGCCGCACTGCGGCCGGTGATCGAGGCGGCGGCGGCGCGGCACGGCGCCGCCGCACGGGTGCTCGCGGGCATCATCTGTCAGGAGTCTGGTTTCGTGAACTGGCGGGTGCATCGCGACGGCACGGGCCACGGGTTGATCGGACTCGACGACAACGGACTCCTGCCCGACTTCGAACAGTGGTCGGGCCTCAACTTCGGCCGTGGTCAGGCGTGCCAACCGATTCCGCCAGCGCTGCAGGTGGAGTATCTGGCCCGGACGATCGCGGCCATTGCCACCCAGCACAACGGCGACGACTTTGCGGCGGCACGGCAGTGGCATCGCGGCCCGCGCCTGATGGATGACGAGCGGGGCATGGGCTACCAGACCCTGATCGAGGGCCATGTGGCCCGATTGTTCGACGTATAGAATTGCCGCGGCGCCGGCCGGCCTGGTGTCCCCGCCGCCTGTCGTGGCAAGCAGCGCGGACGCCACGCACGTTCATGCGATGGTCTGCCAAATGGAGGGGAGCGCCACGGCCTCCAGAGAGCGACCCTGGCCGGACAGCGCGCCGGCCTGAGCGTATAATGCATCTCACAAATCCGTTGCCTCGGCGGGCCAGTCGCGCGCTGGCTCTTCGCGGGAGTCGGAATGTCGATTGGCCAAATTCAGCTTAGTCAGCGACGCGGCGGCAGCGCCACGCGCGAGGAGCGGCTCTGCTACGCACCCGGATTTGTGACGTGCTCGGGGTCGACCACCCGATCATCAGCGCCCCGATGGCCGGTACCGCGACGGCGGAATTGGCGGCGGCCGTGTCGGCGGCGGGCGGTTTCGGCATCGTCGGTGCGCTAACGCCGCGCGGTCCGGACCCCGACTGGTTACGCGCGCAGATCAGGCAGGTGCGTGAGCGAACGGATCGCCCATTCGGCGTCGGCTTCATCTCGTCAGCGCCGGGGCTGGACGCGCTGGTGCAGGTGGCCCTGGAGGAACGGGTGGCGGCTGTCAGCCACTCCTTCGCCGACCCCACGCCCTATGTCGCCGCCGCGCACGCCGTCGGAGTGAAGGTGCTGGCGCAGGTGCAGACGGTCGCGCGGGCGGAGGTGGCAGCGCGCGCCGGGGTGGATGTCATCGCCGCGCAGGGCACCGAGGCGGGCGGTCACACCGGCTATAGCGGCACGCTGTCAATCGTTGCCGCGGTCATCGACGTTGCCGGCGGCATCCCGGTGGTGGCAGCGGGCGGGATCGCCGACGGGCGCGGCCTGGCGGCGATGCTGATGCTGGGCGCCGAGGGTGCCTGGCTCGGTACGCGGTTCGTCGCCAGCGCCGAGGCGGCCGGCGGCGCCTGGGTGAAGGACCGGATCGTGGCGGCAGGCGTCGATGATACGGTGCTAACCCGCGCGTACGACCTCGCCACCGAGGCGCCGTTTCCACCCGGCATCGGCGACCGCGTGTTACGCAATGACTTCACGGACGCGTGGCACGGTCGTGACAGCGAGGTCGTGGCGAAGCGTGGCGAACTGCGCGCGGAGATTCTGGCAGCCGCCGCTGCTGGCGATGCGCGGACCGCGGCGGCACGCGCCGGCAATGCCGTGGGTCTGATCCACTCGATCGAGCCGGCCGGCGACATCGTCCGACGCATCGTTGCCGGCGCGGAGCGAATTCTCCGTGAGCGCCCGAACCAGGTTGTGCGGTGAGCGATGCGGGCCGCGGAGCGCCGCGCTACCCGTTTACGTCACCGAACTGCTGTCGATAGCGTGCCAGCAAGGCTTCTAGTTCGCTCGCGTGTTGCTGAACGGCTTCCGCCTCGCGCTGGGCGGCTTCCGCCTCGCGCTGGGCGGCCCGCGCATGATCCTGGGCCGCTTCCCCCTCCGTGGGAATAATCACCCCCTCGGGAGTCGCCCACCGCAGCCAGTCAGCCTCAACCATGCCGTACGTGCCCCGCCACGACACCAATGCGAGCTGTAGCCTGTCGCTGAGCAGCCGCCCATCCGCGTCGGGGGTGATCGGCGTGTACGTGCCGTCTTGCAGCCTGAACCCGGCGCGCTCACCGCTGAACGGGTCGTACCAGAAGTATTCCGGCGTTTGCAGCTCGTCCTGGTAGACTTGTTTCTTCTCGCCCCTGTCCGTCGCCGCCGTGCTTTCCGAGATGATCTCGATCACGACATCAGGCCCCTTGCCTTCCTGCCAGACGACCCAACTCTTGCGCTCCCCACGCGGCACATCGAGTACGACAAAGACGTCGGGACCACGAAAGTCCCGGTTGCGGACCTGTTCAAGGCTGAAATAGATGAACATATTTCCGCCGACAAACGCGTCGCGCTCCGCCCATAACAGCCACAATGGATCCATCAGCAGATACATTTGCAGGACATGGCGCTGAGTCTCCATCGGCATACCATCGCTGCATGGTAGGTCGTCCTGGGTGGGCAGACGTTCCAACCCCAGCGCGGCCATACTCTTCCATGGCGCATCGTCCACCGTCCACACCTCCCCTCGTCCCGATCGCTTAGATCGCCGCCTGTTGCTCTTTCGCCTCGATGGCAGTTGCCAGTTCGACCAGCCGGCGGGCACGGCGGGCGCGCGGACCATCAACAATGCGGCCGTCGATATGGGCGAAGTCGTCGCCGCGCTCGCGCGCCTCTTCGTGAGCGACGTGCAGCCGGCGCGCGTAGGCGATCTCTTCGGCGGTGGGGCGGAATACCGCGTTGATGACCGGAGCCTGGTCGGGCGTCACCATCAGTTTGCCGTGGAGTCCGAGTGAGCGGGCGTGCGCCGCTTCGGCCAGCAGCCCTTGCGTCTCCCGTGTGTAGGGAAAGGACGTGTCAATCGCGTGGATGCCGGCGGCGCGCGCGCACACCGCGATGTGGCCGCGCGCATACTGCAGCTCATGGCCGTCGCGGGTGCGCTCGACGCCCATGTCGGCACAGAAACCGGCGCCGTCCAGCGCCAGCCCAACAAGACGCGATGTAGCCTTAGTAATCTCTTGAGCGGCCAGCAGACCCGCCGCCGACGCGATCATGGCGATCAGGTGCAGCGTGCCCTCCTTCAAGCCGGTCGCGGCCTCGGCGTCGCGGAGCAATGCTTCCGCGTAGCGGACATGGTTCGCCGATTGGGCATCGGGCAGCACGAACCCACTCAGCCCCTCGCGGACGGTCGCTCGGATATCGGCTTTGGCCTGTAGGGTGCTGGTGGCGTGTACACGCACCCATACCTGACGATGATCGGAGTGGAGATCCGCGACAGCGGCGCGTGCGGCGGCGCGGGCCGGCTCAACCTCGTCGAGCGGTATGCGCTCGTCAAGGTCGATGACGACCGCGTCCGCGTGCGAGCGGCGCGCATGTCGCGAACCGTCGGGGTCGAGGGCGGGAAGCAGCAATAGTGACCGGAGCAGATCCATGGGCGCGGGTCCTCACAATCCAAAATCTCGCCGCGCCGCGGGAGATGTGTGCACGGGCGATCAGGGTGACGCACGCGGGTCATCATGGCGTCCCCATCTGTTTAGTCTAGGCAATCGTGGCAGCGGCGGGAAGGGACGCGGCACTCGCGGATCCGGCCGCGCGATTGCCCCTCCGCGTTCGACCCATTCTCTCTACAATGGATCCAAGTGGACGTGCGGCGCACGAGGACCCGCGCCGCGTTCGAGGGAAACACGATGGCGCGCGACAGTAATGTCTGGACGGCGGTAGGTGGGTTAGGCGCGGCGGCGCTGGCGTCGATGGTATCGTTCCTCTCCACGGGGTCGGGACATGACAGGGGGGAACCGCACTCGAATCTCCCCATGCCCCTGGATGTCCCGCCGAACACCGATGGTGAGGGTCCGGCGCGGCAAGGCCGCTCTGAGAACTTTGCGGATTCGGTGGGGCGACTGTTTCGCTCGGTGGGTGTTCAGGGCGAGGTAGTCAAGGAGCGCATCGAGGCGCTACGCGGCATCTACCGATTGCTGCGCGCGTTCGGTATGACCGAGCAAGAGATCGCCGCCCTGATCGCGCGTGAGGCGCGCGTGAGCGTCGAGCGCGGACTACGCGACCGCACGCCGTCCACGACCGAGGTGCGGCGGCTGGTCGATGCCCTCCAGGAGTCGGTGGTGCGCGCCGCGGAGGATGTGGACGAGCGGCTTGA
>JBBQJF010000208.1:0-9180 GCA_038325665.1 Dehalococcoidia bacterium
CGCCCTCCGCGCTCCGGAACAGCAACATGTACTGGCTGGCCTGCTGCTGGTTTGGGTTCGTCCGCATCTCGCGGTCGAATGTACCGGGATGCGCCATGTTCACGATGATTAGCCGCTCCAGGTAGTCGGGATAGGTGAGCGCGAACGACCAGGCGACACCGCCGCCCCAGTCGTGACCAACAAGTGTGAACCGCTGGTAGCCGAGATGCTCGACCAGCGCGCGCACGTCCTCCACCAGGTGGCGAATCTCGTACCGCGCGACCTCGGCGGGCTTCGAGGAGAGGTTGTAGCCGCGCATATCGGGCGCCACCGCGCGATGGTCGCGCCCGAACTCGCCGAGCTGGTCCTTCCACGCGTACCAGAATTCGGGAAACCCATGCAGAAACACGATCAACTCGCCCTGCCCGGCCGATGCGTAATGCAGCCGGACACCATTCACGTCCGCGTAGTCATGCGCGATCATCGCTACCCTCCGCCCTAAATGGTGACGGTTCCCTCGCCCTTTCCTTCCCTGCAAGGGAAGGGGT
The DNA here is from genome assembly GCA_038325665.1 of Dehalococcoidia bacterium. Lineage (GTDB taxonomy): Bacteria > Chloroflexota > Dehalococcoidia > CAUJGQ01 > CAUJGQ01 > CAUJGQ01. The sequence continues at coordinate 528 of JBBQJF010000208.1, forward strand.
TGGGGGTTAGGTCGCTCCCACCGGCGCCCCGCCCATCGCCCCGAGTATGAGCCGTACCCGCGCCGGAGTCACCGGCTTGAGTGCCGCGAGAGCCAAAATGATGCGGTGCGCCGGCATCGCGGCCTCGTTGCGGCGGTGCTCATGGCCGGCCAGCGCCTCCTCCATCGGCAGAGCGCCCGACAGCCCGGCATCGATTGCCCCGGCGAGGAACTCGGCGTCGCGGAATGCGTCGGTGATGCCGGAACCCATGATCGGGTCCTTCAGGTAGCCGGCGTCGCCGGCCAGCGCCCAGCCGGGTCCGTACGGCCGCCGGAAGTAGTTGGGCGCCTCAGACATGCCCATCCAGCGCTCGACGCGCGTGCCGCCTCGCACGGCCCCGGCGACAGTGGGGGCCAATTCGAGTGTCTGCATGAACCCGTCCTCGATCGCGGCGCGGAAGGCGTGAAACTCCGCGTGCGGCCAGATTGCGGCGACGCACACCAGATCGTCGTTGGTGGGGAAGGCGAGCACGCAGCGGTGGTCGCGCACGAACAGGCCGGCCGGTTTCGGTTCGACACCGCTCCAGTACGAGTAGTAGCCGCAGGTCAGCGACGGCGTGACCTCATATTCCGGTGCGCCTACCGCGTGGGCAACGCGCGAGTGTTTGCCGTCCGCGCCGATCACGATCCTCGCCTCCTCGACGACCATCGAGCCGTCGCGCGTGCGCCCGCGGATGCCGGTGACGCGGCGCTGCCCCGGTGTGGTGGGATCGTCGTCGAATAGGATGTCCTGGACCGAGAAGCCCTCGCGCAGCTCGGCGCCTGCCTCGACAGCGGCATCGACGAGGATCTTGTCGAGCACCGTCCGCCGTGGGCAGTACGATACCTCGACATCGCCCGCGCCCGGCGGCGGCGGAGGCACGGTAAAGCCGCCGAGGTCGAGAAGGCCCCCGGTGATCGGCGGGCATCCGGTGGCAACCAGCCGGTCGAGCAGCCCCCATCGCTTGAGGGCGGCGACGCCCGGGCCTTGGATGAAGTGCGTGGACATCGTATCGCTGGGAAAGCTCGCCTTATCGACAAGCAGCACCCGATGCCCGGCTCGGGCGAGTAGCATCGCCGTGGGCGCGCCCGCGACCCGCGCGCCGACAATGATCGAGTCGTACATGATTAACCTCCTCACGGGCGCTCCCCGGGGATCGCATGCGTAGGGAAGATTCACTACTGTTCGACCGCAGGGTATCGCCCCGGCCCACTCGAGGCAAGTGCCCTCCTGCGCCAGTGACTGCTATTCGGCACAATGGAGGGCAGCGGAACGCGCCGCTCTCACCGGCGCGCCGGTGAGGCACGCGGGCCGTCTCTCACTCGGTGCCGGCCGGCGGGCGCGGCGTGACCTCAGCCCTCACGACAGGGTTCGGGCCGTGTGCCGGGGCGCTAGTTAGTTCGTGGGGAGTTGTTCATCCCATGACCGCGTCACCCACCCACGAGCTGTCGCGGTCCCTTCCCTCGCATGCCAGGGGCCGGGGTTCGGTACTTTCAAACGGAGAGCCCATGGCCTGGCGGCCACCACCGGCAGATGACATCGCGGGCCACTCCGGGGGTCGCGGGGTTCGTCCCCCCGACCTAACACCCAAAACCCAACACCCACTTTCACGGGAGTACCAACCATGACCACCACCCCCACACGCGCGACCGATTGGCACGACCTCTATGGGCAGAGGCTAATCTCCGCGCCCGAAGCGGCAGCGCGGGTCACATCCGGGGACGATGTGTACGTCCCCGTCGGCCAGCAGGTACACGGCGTGATCGCGGCGCTGGTCGCCCGCGGTGGGGAGTTGCGCGACGTGACCATCACCGGCCTGCCGACCGCCGACTACGGCTGGTTCGTGCCTGATCTCCAGGGTCGGATCACGGTCAACGTGCTCTATGCCAATGTGTTCACCCGCGATGCGGTCGATAAGAGGGTGGCCGATTACACCCCGTTCATGATCTACGGCGGCCACAAGGCGCTCGATGAAGGCCGGGAGGAGGCGCGTGCGATCAATGTGAATATGATCTCGGTGACGCCGCCCAACGCGCACGGCTACGTCTGCCTCGGTAATTCGGTGTGGGACGCCAAGACCTGCGTGCGGCGGGCGGAAATGACGATTGCCGTCGTGAACGAGAACCTGCCGCGCACGTTCGGTGATAGCTGGTTGCACGTCTCCGAGATTGACTGGTTTGTCGAGGACCACGCGCCGTTGCCCGACGCCACCGCCCGCACCTACCCGCCGCCGGAGCCGTGGGATGCGCCGATCGCCGCGCACGTCAGTTCACTGGTACGCGACGGCGACACGATCCAGATCGGCACCGGCTCGGCCACCGGTAACCTGATCCGGTTGGGCGCCTTTGACGACCGGCAGGACCTTGGCTATTTCGGCGAGCTGACCGTGCCCGGCGCCGTCGATCTGGTCAAGCGCGGTGTGATCACCGGGCGGCGTCTGACCACCCACCCCGGCCGCTTCGTCGCCACCACCGCCGGCAACAGCGCCGAGGATCGCGCGTACATCGACGACAACCCGACCTTCGAGTTCTACGCCGTCGATTACATCCATGACCCGCGCATGATCGCGCGCAATGACAACTATCTCGCGATCAACAATGCGATCTCGGTCGATCTCACCGGCCAGATTGCCGCCTCGACCATCGGCCCGCGTGTCTACAGTGGCACCGGCGGTCACTTCTCCTTCGCGGTCGGGGCCTTCATGTCGCGGGGCGGGCGCTACATTTGTGTGTTGCCGGCTACCGCCCGTGGCGGCGCCGTCTCGCGGATCGTGCCGCGATTCGAGCCGGGTCAGATCGTGACGGTGCCGCGGGACATCGCCGATACGGTGGTCACCGAGTACGGCATCGCGCGGTTGCTCAACCGCTCCGTGCGCGAGCGGGCCGAGGCGCTGATCGCCGTCGCCCATCCCGACTTCCGCGCGGAGTTGCGCGCGGCGGCCCGCTCGCTGTTCTGGCCGTGAAGGAGTCACCGTCCATCAGTTCCTGGGATGAACAGCAGCGGCATTCACCCGCCAATCCATCGTTCACTTGGGCATTGACGTGCATTGAACCGGCCGTGAGGACAGACAATGACGACCAGAGACGCGATCCACCGCATCATCGACGAGCTGCCCGACGGTGAGTTGGGCGATGTGCAGCTCTACCTCGACTATCTGCGCTCCGGGCGCGACCCGCTATTGCTCGCGTTGTTGAATGCGCCGGAGGACGATGAACCAACCACTCCCGAGGAGGATGCAGGCGCGTCAGAAGCCCGTGAGCAATATCGCCGTGGCGACTACATCACCGCCGAGCAGGCCAAGCGCGAGCTGTTCGGATGAACCCGACGTGGCACTACATTCTCACACCGCGTGCCCAGCGTGACATGCGCGCCACCACGGTTGACACTCGGCGCCGCATCTTTGCCGCGCTCGACCGGTTCGCCGCAGGAGTGATAGGTAGCGATGTGCGAAAGCTTCAGGGAGTCGATGACGAGTGGCGGCTTCGCGTTGGGGATTGGCGGGTGCGGTTCAGATACGACTCGCCGGCGCTAATCGTCGTTGTGTTGCGCGTCCTACCGCGTGGGCGTGCCTATCGTGATTAATTGGCACGCCCGCCGGTGATGCGCTTCCTGGCGCCACGGGAGGCACCCCCCTAGACCGGCGCCGGCTGGGTCCGTGGCGCCGATGTGAAGGCGTCGTGGCGATCGAGGGCGTTCTGCACCACCAGATCGATGTCATCCGGCAGAATATGGCGCCGCGCGGCCAGTTCCTCGGCGGCGGCGCGCACGCGGGCGATATAGCCATCGCGGTCGCCGTAGCGCTCGGCCACGGACGGGCGTGGGTCGCCGGTGCGGCGGCGTTCCTCCTCGGTCGCCGCGAACGGCAGGGTCGAGCCGAGCATCATCACGATCTGGCCCGCGCCGCCGATCGTGGAGCCGCGTGGATTCCAGCCGGTGTAGGTCGCGACTGGCACGGAGATATCGGGCAGGCGGATGCCGGCCACCTCGTTGCCGTCGCTATCGACGGCCGAGACGTACGCCGGATAGCTCCCGCCCGGAATTGCCGGATAGCGGCCCACGCCCCGTTCGGCGTCGGGGCCGAGGTCGATGGCGCGTGAGCGCGGTAACGCTTCGGGGTCAGGCACGGTCGCGCCGGGGATCGGGCGGAACGCGGCGAGCACTTGCGGGACCGTGGCGGCGGTGCCGTCGGCCAGCCGCGGGACGACACTCGGCGGCGGATCGACGCCCGCCGTGACCCAGCGATCGAGATGGTCGAGCGCGGCCCGCACCAGCGGCGAGAAATCGACCGTGTTGAACGGGTGCGCTCCATGGGTACCGTCGAGCGCATTCACCTCGGTCAGCGGCAGCGCCCCGGAGACATGCTGGGTGCCAGCGAACGCATAGATGCGCACGCCTTCAGGCGGATCGGTGTCGGTCCGCCCGGCCGGGTCGGTGTGGATCAGCGACGCATCGCCGCGTGAGCAGTCACCGGGCCAGTACTCGGCGGATGTGTTGGTGTAGATGATGCGCGGCACACCTCCGGCGGCGCGCTGGCGCGTGAGCACTCCGTCGGTGCGGCCGGTGATCAGGTCGGCGCGGTCGTCGTCGGCGAACGGCGGCAATTGACCGAAGCCGCGCGTGGCCTGTACCGACGGCTGGGCGAAGCGGTGGTTGAACTCGCCCCGGTGCGCGCCGGCGACATGGGGGAGCAGTCCGTCGAACACCTGGTGGCCGGCCTCGTCCACGTTCAATCCGAGATACAAGAAGTGACGGAGGAACCGGCCGCTCTGGGAGACGCCGTACCCAAAGGCGTGGTCCACCCGGCCGGCGCACGGATTGCCGGCGGCGTCTGCGGCCCGGCGTAGGAAGGCGGTCGTGTCGCGCACCGCCAGCAGCCCCGTGCCCACCACCGGGCAAACGCGCGTGCGGTACACCAACTCATAGATGCGGCCCGGTTCAAAGCCATCCTCCAGCCGGATCGATGTGTCGTCCGCCACCGCGCGACCGTCCTCGTCCCGCGCGAACCGCCAGCGGTCCCGCGCGATCACGGTGCGGGGGCCGTCGAGCCAGTCGCGGACGGTCAGCACCGCCTCGGGGTCATCGAGGCCGGCGGCCGGATTGGGCGTGTGCATCCGGTCGGCGAGCAGTTGGTCGCGTTGTCGCCCATTCGGCTGGAACTGGGCGATTGTTTGCCCCTGGATTGGGTGGCCGCCGTCGAGCGCTTGGGGCGCGTCGATGCCCATCAGCGCCGCGCTTCGATGTACGTCCCACTGCCAGCCACACCAGGCGACCGTCCAGCCGCGGCGCATGAGGAAGCCGTCGCCCGGGTCGATCTGCTCGGTCGCGACGGCCAGACGCGGGGCGCGGTTGAAGATGCCCATCACCGTCTTGCGTCCGCGGTTGACCACGTCGAACAACAGGCGGCGGTTGCCACGAGCCGGGTCCGACGGTTGCAGCAGGCAGAAGCCGGCCGTGTAGTGGACGCGACCGTCCGTGTCGCGCTCCGCCCGATCAAGGTCCACGATTAAGCGGTTCGCCGCGTGAGCCGGATCGACGGCAAAGTGAATCGTGCCGTCCAGCCGCTCATACGCACCGACCTCACCGAACGATACGCCGCCCTCGTAGGGCGCGCGGGCGTGAATCTGCAACCGTGACACGGCCATGACGTAACCCCCCTGTCATAGGTGTTGGGTGATGGGTGTTCGGGCGTCGGCGCCGCCGTGCCCCCGATCACACCCCGGCGGGGCATGAACAACTCGCCCACGACTATCTGACCCCGCGGCGCCCTTCCCCGATTGTGCCCAAGGCAGACGTACGGGGCTGGCTGAGAAGGTTGGTCGCCGTCCCACGCAACCTTTCAGCGGACGTGTGGGCGCGGTATGGTCGATAGCGGGACAATACGCCGGGCGTGGCATGGCGTCAACGCGCGACGCGCGATGGGGGGTCGGTATGGAGCGGCGGTACGACATCATCACGTTCGACTGCTACGGAACGCTGATCGATTGGGAGCGCGGAATCGGTGACGCATTTATCGAGGCGGCGGCGGCCGGCGGCGTGGCGCTTGATCGCGCGGCCGTGCTGGCTGCCTACGCGGAGATTGAGCCTGTCGTTGAGGCAGAGGTATTCCGCCCGTACCACGATGTGCTGGCCGAGACCGCGCGCCGGGTGGCGGGGCGGCTGGGCTGGGAGCTGAACCCATCGCGGGCGTCGTTTCTCGCGGACAGCCTGCCCGATTGGCCGCCGTTTCCCGATACGAACCCAGCGCTCGAACGGCTCGCCGCTGCCGGCCACGCGCTCGGTATCCTCTCCAACATCGATGACGACCTGCTCGCCGGCAGTCGCCGTCATCTCACCGTCGCCTTCGATCTGGTCGTGACGGCACAGCAGGTCGGGTCGTACAAGCCGGCGCACGGTCATTTCGTCGCGGCGCGGACGCGGATCGGCGGGCAGCGCTGGTTGCACGCGGCCCAGAGCTACGTCCATGATGTCGTTCCTGCCAGAGCGCTCGGCGTGCCGGTCGCCTGGATCAACCGTGCGCGTGAGCGCGCGACCGGCGTTCATCCCGACCACGCGTTTCCCACGTTGGCGGAACTCGCGGACTGGCTCGTCTGATGCATGATGAGACAACCGACTCGGTTTCGCGCGGTCGCGCCCGGATGTACGGGGAACGGGCTGGACGAACTACCAGCGGAGCCGGGCGACCCGGTGATCGCCCCCACGAGGATCGTGTGATGCGCCCCGACCGTCCTGTCATCTGATGGCGTGGGAGCGCGGGCGAACATCCGCGCCCATTGCAGTAGGAGTGGCGGTACGGATGAGACAACGAACGTGCGGGAGCATGAGTGCCGACCGCGTGTGAATCGATGACGTGGCACCCCGGGAGGGATTTGAACCCCCGACCCTCTGATCCGAAGTCAGATGCTCTATCCACTGAGCTACCGGGGCATGACCGTGATATTGCTGAACGCGGGCCGGCGCGGTGGTCGCATGGAGTGTGGCCGCACGCGCGACGCACAACGTCCGCTTCCATCATAACGTGACACGAATCGCCATCCCCCGTCACGACGCTCACGCCACGTACCAAGCGGCGGCGTCCACCCCTAGTTTCGCCACGGGCGATCTCGCTGTCAACGCGACATCGTACGGCCGTCGCCTCCACGCGCGGAATGTCTCCCCCTCACGGCCCGGAGCCGTCCGAACCCTTAACGCACCGTATCGTGACCACCCATGCTGAGCCACATCCGCGCACCACCACGGCCCAGAGCCTTCCGAACCCTACACGCGCTGCACCCCGCGCCGCGCTGCTCAGGAGTGCGACCGACGCGCCAATCGCATGTAGCCCACTTCTTCGCGGGCTGTTCCTGATAGATGGCATGTTATCGCGGACTGAATCCGGGTGTCGTGGCCGTCGTGAGACACCGTGACGCTACCACCAGTCCCGCGGCTCGTTCAAACCTCCGCGCGGCGCCGTGAAGCTGATGGCCGCTCATGGCCGCCCCATACTCATTGCATGCTCATGATCCCGCGCGCCGTGTCCTCGCACGGGCCGTGGCGCCGTTTGTGGTTGTCCGAATCGAGCACGGATGCTTGGAGAGAAGAGGCCGCGCCGGCGCGGGCGCAGATACAGCGCTCATGGTTGTCCCGAACCCAGCGCGAGGATGTGCGCGGCTTGGAGCTGGGCATATGCCATCGCCGTACGACCACCATCGTCCACGACCGGCAGTGTGACCGTTACCGCACCCACGACATCCCCCTGGTGAAACATGACCAGATAGGTTGTCAATCCTGGCTCCTCGCCGGTGCTCGTTCCCACGAACACCCGGCTTTGCTCCCCGGCCTGGCTACTGCCCGGCGCGCTGGCTCGTTCCTGCATGCGTAGCCCGAGGGCGGGAAGCGCCAGCGCGACGGCGGGATCAGTCAGTGCCGCGCGGGCGGCGGTGGCGTCCTCGTAACGCGCCAGACTGGTGGATAGCGCGGTCACTGTCGCGGCGGTCCCCGGCGCGGCCCGGTAGGCAGCCATTGACCCGCCCGTGCGTCCCGATCCGGCCAGCGCGCGGGTGGTTCGCTCGACACCCGCCCCCTCGTCATGGAACAGCGTCGCGACCTGCTCGTTTGCCAGCTCAGCGGCGGCGACAAGCTCCATGCGCGCCGGTAGTGCTGTCACCGGCAGGAGCGCGGTTCGGTCATCGGCCGGCGCCGTCACGGACGCGACAGCCATCACCAGCGACCGTGCGGCCGGCGACGGCCGCTCCCGCTCCGCCATGCTCATCGTCTCGGACGCCGGCGCCGGCGCGGCGGTCTGGGTTCCGGCCGGATGGGAGCCAGCGGAGGCCCGCGCCAGGGACGTACCGGCCAGACCAACCATGACCATCATGGTGAATGCCGTCAGTACGCGTCGCCCGCGAAGGGCTGGCTCGGGCATGGTCTGCCGCGATGCCTGATAGAGAGGTCGTCGCTCCCACCCGATCGGGCGCATACGCGAGTCGATCTGCGGCTCTCGTGGGTGAAGATCGGGCGACGCCATGGGCGCGGGCGCCGATCGGGTCGTGACACCCGCCGCCGTGATCAGCCGCAGTAGTCGCGGTGCGAGAAAGATCAGCACGAGTATCGATGAGAGACTGAGCACGGGCCGGCGAGGAAGGGTGCGAATCATAAC
>JBBQJF010000209.1:0-9172 GCA_038325665.1 Dehalococcoidia bacterium
CCGTGCAAATATCCAAGGACGGTTCCCCACCATGGCGCTCACCGAGCAAGGTTCGATGCTGCCGCTCCAACAGTGGAATGACAGTTTGAGGGGACTTGCTCAGACGGAGTTCGCAAACGTCCACGACGTGATCATCGGCACACTGATGCCCCATATGGGGCACATCTCGATGGACCAAAACCGTGCCTTCCGCATCAAGCTGTCAGCGGACGGCCGGCAAGGGTACTTCGGCTGGACGAATCCCGGTTGGGGGTGGATCGTGGACAAATCCGCCGCCACGAAACTGACGGCAGTCTATGATGGCGGCCTCTGTTTTCGGACCGATGACAACTGGTGGCTGTCGGTGGGCACCGCCCCTTCGCGCAAAGGTTACGTTGGCTTTTTCTATCACCAGAACCGGGGCACCTGGGAGTACAATCCGAAAACCAAACGCCTCAAGTCCGGCGTGAACGACGCCGTGATGTCGCTCCACAGCGGCGACAGCTACATCTATTGCTGGCCGGACTACGTGGCTGCCGACATTGAGTTAGAGGAGGTGTAGCCGATCTATGGCAATACCGTGGACCAATTGAGAGGTTTCGGGTTGCGACCGTGCGCGTTTTGGGCGACGGTCGCAACCTCGCCGCTCGTCGTTCACGGATGCGAGCGGGCGCCGGGCAGCCAGCTCGGCGCCTGACAGGGCCAACAGGCGCCGCCGCGTACACGACGGGATTGCAGGGCGCATTCTCGATCCGCTAGCAGTGTCCACACGGTACGGCAGACATCACGTATCGAGTAGCACTCGATGTACCACGCCTCCACGGCAGTCATCGGCTTAGCCTTCATCCGCCTCTGCGATACACTGGTGCGGACCGCGACCGGGGGGAGCGACCGCTCCTTGTGATGATGCACCAGACGACACGGAGGCAACCATGACCGTACAAACCCGCGCACAGGAGCTAGCCGAGCTTGATGTCGCGCACCTGATTCATCCGCTGTATCACCCCAAGGCCCAAGAAGGCGCGTTGATTTTCGATCGTGGCGAGGGCATCTATCTGTGGGATGTCAACGGCAACAAGTACATCGATGCCCTCTCCTGCCTGTGGAACGTCAATGTCGGCCACGGCCGGCAGGAACTCGCTGATGCCGCTCAGAAGCAGATGGCGCAGATGGCGTTCTGCAACTCTTATACCGGCTTCTCCAACGCGCCGGCCATTGAACTCGCGACGCGCCTGGCGAAGATTGCACCCGGCGACCTCAACGCGGTGTTCTTCACCAGCGGCGGCGCGGACTCGAATGAGTCCGCCTTCAAGATGGCGCGCTACTACTGGAACATCCAGGGCCGCCCGAGCAAATGGAAGATCATCTCGCGCAACGACGCCTATCACGGTGTCAGCACCTCGGCGATGGCCGCCACCGGCATGCCGATCTATTGGGACCGCTTCGGTGAGCTGACCCCGGGCTTCCTCCACGCTGCCTCGCCCAACCAGTACCGCCTCGGCAACACGCCCGAGGAGACGGCGCGGCTGGCGCTTGATTCGATCGAGCAGATCATCGCCAAAGAGGGCGCGGACAGCATCGCCGCCGTGATTGCCGAGCCGGTGCAGGGCGCGGGCGGTGTGATCGTGCCGCCGCACCAGTACATCACGGGCCTGCGCGAGCTGTGTGACCGTCACGAGATCCTGTACATCGCCGATGAAGTGATCTGTGGGTTCGGTCGCACCGGCGCATGGTTCGCCTCGGACCGGTTCGGCGTCCAGCCCGACATCATGGCGTTCGCCAAGGGTGTGACCAGCGGCTACATCCAGCTCGGCGGTATCATCATCTCCGACCGCATCCGCGAGACGATTGCCGCCCAGCCGCTCGACGTACGTTGGATGCACGCCTACACCTACTCGGCGCACCCGACCGCCTGCGCTGTCGGCCTCGCCAATCTCGACATCATCGAGGGCGAGGATCTATCCGGCAACGCGATGCGCACCGGCGGCTACCTGCTCAAGAGCCTTGAAGGGCTGCGTGACCTGCCCCACGTTGGCGATGTGCGCGGTTTCGGCATGCTCGCCCGGATTGAGTTCGTCGAGAACCCGACCTCGAAACAGGCCTTCCCGGCGCCGGCCAAGTTCGGCGACCGCGTGATCGCCGAGATGCGCAAACGCGGCGCTGTCACTCGCAACCGCGGCGATGTTGTCTGCTTCGCCCCGCCGCTGGTGATCAGCGAGTCTCAGGTCGATGAACTCGTCGGCATCACCCGCGAATCGATCGAGGCGGTGAACGCCACAATCTAGGCAGGTTGGAACCGCGGAGGCGCGGAGGACGTGGGGAGAAAACGAGAGGTTAAGCGGTTGTAGGACCGTAATATTCCTCGTTCCTTCTCGGCGTCCTCCGCGTCTTTGCGGTTAATGAAAGGCCATGCCATGAACATCCTCCGAAGCCGCTGGACCCCCGACCGCTCCGAGGTGGTGGCCGAGAATGCGATGGTGGTCGCGAAGCATCCACTCGCGGCCGAGGCGGGGATCGAGACGCTCAAGGCGGGCGGCAACGCGATGGACGCCGCCGTGGCGATGGGTTTCGTGATCTGCGTGGTCAAGCCGATGATGGTGGGCATTGGCGGTATCGGCCTGATGGTGGCGCACGAGGGCGCGACCGGCGAGGCGTTCGTGGTCGAGGGGCCGCCGCGCGCTCCGCTGGCCGTCACACCGACGATGTACGAGATCGAGGGCGTCGACACCGGCGGCATCGCCCTCTACCGGGTCAAAGACGGCGCCAACGATCGCGGCCACCGCGCCGTGGCTGTGCCGGGGAACGTCGCGCTGTTGTGCGCCGCGCACACGCGGCTGGGGCGGCTGCCGCTGGCGGCGGTGTTAGAGCCGGCGATCGCGATCGCGGAGCGCGGGTTCGTGCCCGACTGGTTCACCACGCTGCACGCCGCCAATGCCATGCCCGACCTGCTGCGTAACCCCGCCGCCGCCGCGGTGTTTCTGCCTGGCGGTGTGCCGCCCCGCTGCATCGGCGACCCGCCGCCGCTGACGCAGCGTGACTTGGCCGAGACGCTGCGTCGCATCGCCCGCGACGGTGCGGACGGCTTCTACCGCGGTGAGGTCGCGGAGGCGATTGAAGCCGACTTCCGCGCCAACGACGGCCTGATCACGCGCGACGATCTCGCCCGCTACGAGGCGCGAATCAGCGCGCCCGTGCGCGGGCGGTATCGCGACGTCGAGGTGCTGATCCCCGCCATGCCGTGCGGGGGGACGACCGCGCTGGAGACGCTGCGGCTGATGGACCGCTTCGATGTCCGCGGCGCCGGACACAACACGGCCGAGAGCCTGCATCTGTTTGTCGAGGCGACCCGCCGCGCCTTCGCCGACCGCTTCCATTACCTCGGCGACCCGGAGTTCGTGCCCGTGCCGGTGGAGGGTCTGCTCTCCAACGGCCACACCGGCGACCTAGCGGCGCGCATCGGCCGCGGGCGCGTGGGGACGCCCACACCCGAGGCGGAACCGTGGGTCCATTTCGCGACAGTGAAGCCCGAGGGCGACCCCTGGCAGTGGGACCCGCGGCGCGCGGCGACGGCCGTGCCGACCGGTGCCCCCGCCACCGGCGACGACACCTGCACCACCCACCTCGCCGCGATCGACGGCGACCGCAACGCCGTCTCCTGCACGATCACGGCGGCGGGGCTGTTCGGCGCGCGGGTGATGACACCGGGCACGGGCATCCTGTGGAACAACGGCATGACGTGGTTCAATCCGCTCCCCGGCGGCGCCAACGCGATCGCGCCGGGCAAGCGCGCCCTCACCAACATGACGCCGGTGATCGTTCGCCGCGACGGCCGGCCCGTGCTGGCGGCCGGCGCCCCGGGCGGGCGCAAGATCATCAACGCCGTCACCCAGGTCGTCTCGAATGTGGTCGATCACGGGCTGAGCGCGCAGGCGGCGGTCACGGCGCCGCGCGTTGACGCCAGCTCGAACACCGTGCAGGTGGACGCGCGCATGCCCGAGGTGATCGTCGCGGAGCTACAGGCGCGCGGCCACCGCGTGCAGGTCGTGGAGGAGACACCGGCGATCAGCCAGTTCGCCCGTCCGCTGGCGATCACCGTGGACGAGCACAACCGCCTGCACTCCGGCCTGACCCCGTTTTACATCGCCGAGGCGCGCGGCATCTGACCCACCCATGCCCGGCTCACCGCCCTGTCGGGCTGCCCCACCTCGTGCAACGTCAGACGAATCGTTCGGTTACGCGCGGATACCTCCGCCGGGCTGATGAAAGAGCCGCGGGCGACCTCCCGCGTCGCCCGCGTATAACGGGACCGTAAGCGTTCTGCCAGCAGTGCTCGGCGATCAGCCCGCCGGTGTACTGTCAGGATACGCGGCTATCAGCGCCCGCGCCGTGGTCACGAACCGTCGCCGCGTGGTCGCTGATGGCTGAACGCTCGCGTGGGACCTACCGAACAACGCGTCGGACGAAACACTACGCGAGCGGTAGGCGCATCGTCACCGTGGTTCCCTGTCCCTCAACGCTGGCGATAGCGATCGTGCCGCCGTGTTGCTCCACGATCTGCTTGACGCTCGCCAGGCCGATGCCGGCGCCCTTGATTCGCCCGGTGACATTGCTGCCGCGGCTGAAACGCTCGAAGATGCCGGTCAGCTCGGCGGGAGGTATGCCGATACCATGGTCACGGATGGTGAGCCGCGCCCAATCATGAACGTCGCCGCCCGTGCATTCCACCGTCACCGCGACCGTCCCGGCATCGGGACTATATTTCACGGCGTTACTGATCAGGTTGGAGATCACGCGTACCAGCCGGTCGCTGTCCCAGACGCCGACGAGCTCGTCATCACGAACATCAAGCTCAATCGCGTGTCCCCCGGCGCTCCGTTGATGTTCGGCAACGGTCTCGCGGGCGATGGTGACGAGATCGGTCGCTTGTAGGTCGAGTCGCATCGATGCCCCTGCTTGCATCTGGGCAACATCGACCAGCTCGCTCAGCATCCGCGACATGCGGGTGGCGATGGCGTCGATGCTGGCCATCTGCGTGACCAGACGATCTCCCTGTCCCCGACCCTCGCGGCGAAACTGGCGGCCACTGATCTGGGCGTACCCCTTGATGCCGGCAAGCGGGTTCTGCAAGTCGTGTGAAACGTTGGCGAGCAGGGCATCACGGATTTGCACGGCCTCCTGCATCGCGATATTGGCCTCCCGCTCGCGGATTAGCAACGCTTCACGCTCCTGCTCCGCCTGCATGCGCTCGGTGACATCGCGTGAGATCGACACGAGCCGTTCTACCTGACCGTCTGCATCGCGTATCGGCGCGACCAGCACGTCCCACCACTTCAACGTGCCCTTGGCCGTCGAGGCCAGCGCCTGGAACTGGCCCGTACTACCCGCCAGCGCCGCATCAATCGCGGCCTGGACCTCTGGTTGATCCTCCGGTTGCCAAAAGGTGATCCACTCCTTGCCCTTGAACAGGCTGAAGTCGTCGATCTCCATCACGCACATTCCGGGGCCGTTCATCGCATGCAGGCGGGCATCGCGGTCGAGTACTTTGACGCAATCGGGGCTACTCTCAAAGATATCGCGCGCAAACGCTTCACTCTCTCGTAGGGCGTGCTCAATCTGCTTGCGCGCTGTGATGTCGCGCGAGACCGTATAGAACTCACGGAGGGCGCCTGTCCCCGCCTCGCGCAGGAAGCTGACTGTTGATTCGAACCACAGTTCTTGACCATCGCGGTGGCGGACGCGGAACTCGACCGGCGTGCGGTCCTCTCTGGCGAGGCCGCGCGCATGACCCTCGACGACCCGCGCGTGGTCGTCGGGGTGGACCATGTCGAACGCGAACCGGCCGGTCATCTCGTCGGGCGTGTATCCCAGCAACCCTGTAGAGGCGGGCGAGCAATACACGATGATCCCGTCCGGCGTGTGACGCATCAGCAGCTCGTTCGCTTGATCGGTCAACGCGCGGAAGCGCTCGTCGCTCTCACGCAACGATTCCTCTCTGCCGCGGCGAGCGGTGATGTCGCGGAACACGACCAAAAGGCCATCAGGATTGGGATACAGGTCGGTTTGAAACCAGGCTCCCAGCGACTCGCGGTAAATCTCGAAGTCGCGAGGGCGGCCATCAGCCATGGCGCGGTGCGCCTCGCCATGGAACGCGGTGTTGGTGGCCCAGGGATGCGCGTCCCACACCCTGCACCCATGCAACTGCTCCCGAGACCGGCCGGTGAGTTCCGCGGCCTGACGGTTGAGATAGGTGTATCGCCATTCCCGGTCGAGGTGAAACACACCCTCGGCGATGCGATCAAAGAGCACTTCAGGTGGTACGAGCGTGGTGAACCGTTGAGACAGCGACATGCAGTCTTTTCCCTTGGTACGTGTTTAGCTGTCAGCCATCGGCACTCAACACCGTGACGGCTCTCGCCCGCGAATGCGCGCGGCGACAGAGGGCGGGGATGCTGGCGTCGTGGTGGGAGCGAGTAGACTCACGGCTGATCGCTTACGTCGTGTGGCGCGTACAGCCAAACTTGACGCCTTGTCGCGCGGGCCTAATATAAGTGTATGAGAATGACACCACTCAATAAAGTTCCGAAGTGTAATATATATGAGTTCTTGTCGTATGAATGTATTATCGTGACGCGCCCGGCCTCGGGGCACTGGGCAGCCGCGTGACGGGCGGACACGGAATCCACCGGTCCGGCGCATCACGCACGAGGGCATCACCGGGGTTCGGCCGGCCGCCGCGAGGTGGTGGTTCTCGTTTCCGGGAACGGCCGGCGCGGCGGAGCCTGCCTTGCTGTCGCGTGGCGCCGCCGCTACGATGCCGGGAGAACACCGCGATGGTGTCACACCCGTGACAGGAGTGCCCATGACCTGACCAACATCACCCGGGCACGATATCGCGGGGCCGCGCCATCGTTCGAAACGGGGTGGGGAACCCGGCGTTCCCCACTGTCACGGGAGCCATCCCTGCCGCCACGATGCGCCACCGAGCACGAAAAGCGGGGCCGTCCCCCAACACTCAACACCCATTTTCAAGGGAGCACGACGATGGCAAGCCCGAAAGAACTCCGACAGGCGATCATCGAGGCGCGCGCCGACTTGCAGGCAGCGTTCCACGACGCGCACGAAGCGTGGAATACGAAGCCGGCCGGCGCGCAGGAGGGCGAGGATGCATGGCCGCCCGCGGAGGTTGCGAAACATGTGATCGGCACCGAGGTGTTCTTCGCGTCGGCGGTGTCGCAGGCGTGCGGTGCGCCGAAGGTGGACATGCCCGAGTACGACACATCGACGCCGGCCGCTGCCGCTGCCTCGCTGACCCGCCTGGGCGCGATCGCCGATAACATCCTTCGCCACGTCTCCGACGGCGACCTGCCGAAGACCCATCAACTACGCATGGGTGAGATGAGCGTCGAGCAGATGCTGGCGCTGGTCGCGAGCCACGGAAAGGGCCATGCCGAGCAGATCCGCGCCGTCGTGAAATAGGCGCGTGAACACGTCTTGCTCAGGCATCGCGGGGGCTACCTAACCCCCCGGCCCCTTCCCTGTAAGGGAAGGGGGAGGAGCGGACTTCCCCAACGGCAGCACGATACGGAGCCTGGATGAGCGGGCGCGAGACGCGGAGGCTGTCTCGCGAGCCACGGGACGCGCGCTGCGCTCCCATTGCCGCGGAAGCTTGATGCTCATTGAAGAACAGAGTCACACGCCCCTCCCCTTGCAGGGGAGGGGCCGGGGGAGAGGTGCTCCCCTGGCAGGGCGGCGGGGTTGAGGGCGAGAGCGTTAGGTGTTGCGAGGAGTCCGCGTATGCCGACGGTTGATGTGCTTCGTCGCGCCGTCGTTGAGGCCCGCGCCGAGGCGCAGGCGGCGCTGCACGATGTGGGACGGCACTGGACGCACCGGCCTCGCTCCTCCGGCGGCAGTGAACCGTGGACACCGCGCCAGATCGCCGTGCATCTCATCCGTTCAGAGGTGTACTTCGCGTCGAACATCGCCCATGCCCGTGGTGCGCCCGTGCCCGAGCAGATTGAGATTGACAGTTCGACAGCAGGCGCGGCGGCATCTGCCCTCACCCACGCCGCGGCGGTCGCGGACGATACTCTCCACGAGGTCCACGATGACGACCTCGGCCGCGGCTATGAGGCACAGTCACCCGATGGAGTGTCGCTCGGGATGTTCACGGTCGCCCAGATGATGCAGGGCTGGGCCGCGCATACCATCGAGCATGTTCAGCAACTCCGCGGAGTTGCCGGCGAGGCCGCGGCCCCCCGGAGCTGATGCAAACCTCAGGCGCTGACATTGGAACACACCGCTGGTCAGCGCGTCAGCCGCGCGGCGGCGGCCTCGTCCACCAGCCACGTCAGCGCGCCGTCGTTTGGGCGCACTCCCCGCGCTGGCAATTCGTCGGCTGCGGCCCGACCGTCGAGCACGCGGGCGAGGGTGACGGCTTTGCCGGCGCCGGCCACCAGGAAGATCACGTTCCGGGCCGCATTGAGCGCGGGGTAAGTCAGCGTGAGCCGTTGCGTGGGCGGGGCGGATGACTCGCTCGTGGCCGTGGGTTCCCCTTCCACGGCTAGCGCCGGTGAACGCGGGAACAGCGAGGCGGTATGGCCGTCGTCGCCCATGCCCAGCAGGATCAGGTCGAGGCGCGGCATTCCGCCGGCTCCCGCGTCCGTGTGCTCCCGCAACTCGGCGGCGTAACGGGCGGCTTCGGCGGTGGGGTCCGGCGCGTCGCCGAACCAGCGGTGAATCTGCTCGGGCGGGGTAGGCAGCCGGCTGAGAAGTGTCGCGCGGGCGACGCCGTAATTACTGTCGGGGTCGTCGGGCGGCACACACCGGTCGTCTGCCCAGAAGATGTGCGTCGCCTCCCACGGCACACGTATCATCCACTCGCCCATCGCCAGCAGCCGGAACAGCTCCCGTGGTGTCGAACCACCCGAGAGCGCGAGAGTGAACCGGCCACGCTCCGCCATCGCCGCGCGGCCGGCTGCCGCGACGCGCGAGGCGGCTTCCCACATCACGGCATCGACATCGGGGAGGACCACAACCTCGGACGTCATCGCGACTCCATCAGCGGGGGTAGGACGACCAGCCGGGCCGGATACAACGCGTGGGCGACCGAATCATCTGGGTGAGTCGATGGGGCATCGGGCACATGGGGGACCGGGCGCGCCGGGGAGGGCAGGGCGACCCACCGGGTCGCCCC
>JBBQJF010000210.1:0-9142 GCA_038325665.1 Dehalococcoidia bacterium
ATCGACTGGAGCGGGCTGCCACTGCCGACGCTGGTGGAGGCGGGGACCGAGGAGGATGAACGGCCGATCCACACCCGCGGCGACATCACCTCAGACCGCCACGGCGACATCGAGTTCGCGTGGCGCGAGATGGGGTTCATCGACCCGGTTGAGCAGCGTGAGGCGTTCGCGCGCATTTGTATCGCGCGCAAGGGTGTGGTCCAGGCGCTAATCACCTTCGACTATTGGCAGTCCGATGCCGACCGCTACCGGCCCGTGTGGGAGACGGTGATCAGGAGCCTGCGCCTCAACGACTACATCGCCGACCCTACCAAAGGTCCCTGGGGCCGCGGGTGACAATAGAGCACCTGGGCCGTCGCCCCAAAGTGTTGGGCGCCGGTGCGGCGAAACCCGCCCATTGCATGCCGGATGTTCGGTCAGGCGGCGGGCCAGAGCGGGCGGATGCAGCGGAGACAATCGATGAACCTGGAGGACCGGTTCGCCATCCTCGACGTGATCGCCGCGTATGCCTATGCCTGGGACGGTCAGGACGCCGACGCGTGGGCGTCCCTATTCACGTCTGATGCCGTGTGGGAACTGTACGCGGGCGCGGGCGAGCGGCCGGCGCGCCGCTTTTCCTCGCGCGACGAGATTCGCGGCTTCGCGGCTGACAGCTTTCGCGACCGCCTGGCCGGGGTGCGCACCCGCCACTATCAGACCAACACGCTCTTCAGTGAGTTGACGGCGGACGCGGCACGCACCACGACCATGGCCCTGATCACGCAACAAGGCCCGGCCGATGAGCGGGCGCGCATCACCCTCACCGGCGCATACGAGGACCAATGGCGCAAGACTGACGATGGCTGGATGCTCGCGCACCGACGGCTGTACGGCGACCGGCAATGATGCGGCAGTCGGGCGCGTGCGCGCGAGGTGAGGCGGCGCACGAGGTCCGGAATCGTGGGTTCGGGCAATTTCTACCGGTTACCGAAGATTTCGTGCCCGCCGATCCGCTGCCAGATGACGTGGCGCTCGCCGGGAATGACCGGCTCGCCGTAGCTGAGCAGCGCCCGTCCATCAGGCGCCCACGTCATTTCAAACCAGCCCGGCACGCCCTGATAGGCCTTGACGCGCAGCCCTCTACGCATCGTGTCAGATTTCAGATCTTCGGTAAGCTTCTTGACGGCGATCAGAAAGAGAACCTGTCGTTCCGGAGTCAGCGACTCAAAGTCCCGCCGAAACCTGGCAGTCCAAGCAAACGTCGGCACTGGCGCTACTTTTCTTTGTTCTTCGCGAGATCATCGAGGGCTGCAAAGAATTCCTCGTCACTGTAGAACACTTCCACACGCCCTGCTTTGACGTCCTCCTCCGCTTCTCGCACCATCTCGCGCCAGTCCGGTCCCCAGAACAGGGCCGGATCCTCGTCGGTCACGGGCACCGCGGCCAGCGCGGCCCGAGCCGCCTCATCTTCGCTGACAAACTTCTTTGGCTTCCGTCGCCTCGCGACCATGTGTCTCCTCCTACGCGCTCCCAGTCTATCGTCCGACCGGCGGCGCGCCAACGGCCTCCAAGCCGTCGCTTGACTCACCCCGACCACGCTCCTATCGTCGGGACGTAGAGGCAGGCGGGAGCGGTACGTCTCCACCCCTGCCAGGAGGTGCGGCCCATGACCACCAGCATCGGACAGTCAATCCCGCGCATCGACGCGGCCGCCAAGGTGACGGGCGAAACGCGGTACGCCGCGGATATTCAGTTGCCGCGGATGACGCACGCCAAGGTGCTGCGCGCACCGTGGGGACACGCCCGCATCGTGCGGATTGATGTCTCCCGCGCGGCGGCTCACCCCGGTGTGCTGCTGGCGGTTACCGGCCGTGATCTGGGAGTCGAGCGCGAACCAACCGCCCGTCATCGCGCGATCCTCGCCGTCGATCGGGTCGTGTTCTTCGGCCAACCGGTGGCGGCGGTGGTCGCCTCTGACCCGCACGTCGCGGAGGAGGCGCTGGCGCTGATCGATGTCGAATACGAGCCGCTGCCCGCCGTCATCGACCCAATGGCGGCGCTGGCCGAGGACGCCCCGCTCGTGCGTCGCTCCGCCCAGGAGCTTGACCTCGAGGAGCAGGGAGCGCACTCCGCGTCGGACACCGGACCGATGACGACCTCGGCCAAGCCAAGCAACGTGGTCGCCCAGGTCGAGTTCAACCGTGGCGACGTGGCGCAAGGCTTCGCCGAGGCGGACGTGGTGATCGAGGACACGTACCGCATCGCCAAGGTCCACCAGGGCTATATCGAGCCGCACGCCACGGTCGCCGACTGTGACCGCTTCGGCAACGTCACCGTGTGGACCACGACTCAGGGGCCGTTCATGGCGCGACAGAACATCGCCGCCGTGCTTGGTTTGCCCGAGACGAAGCTGAACGTGGTCGGCACTGAGGTCGGGGGTGGCTTCGGCGCGAAAAATATCCTGCTCGCGCCGCTGTGCGCGCGGCTGGCGCAGCGGCTGTTGCGACCGGTCAAACTCGTGCTCTCCCGCTCAGAGGATCTCAAGTCCGCCCTGCCGGCCGCGCCCTGTGTCGTCGAGATCAAGACCGGCATCAAACGCGACGGCACGCTGACCGCGATCGAAGCGCGGGCGGTGTTCGCGGCGGGCGCATTCCCGGGCGCGCCGATGCCGGCCGGCACACTGTTGCTCGGCGCGTGCTATAAGTTTCCGAACCTTCACATTCGCGGCTATGAGGTACTCACGCATCAGGTAAGTGTCGGCGCCTATCGCGCTCCCGGCGCCACCCAAGTCGCCTTCGCGATCGAGCAGCAAATGGACCGGCTCGCCGAGGCGATCGGAATGGACCCGTTGGAATTGCGCCTGCTGAACGCCGTCGAGGAAGGGTATCCTCAGCCCAACGGCCAGCCGTGGCAGCCTATCGGCCTGAAGGAGTGTCTGCTGGCGTTGCGCGACCATCCGGCATGGGCGTCGCGGCAGGTGGGCGTGCCAGGGCGCGGAACCGGAATCGCCGTGGGCGGGTGGGGCGGCGGGTTGCAGCCCTCCAGCGCCTCGGTGCGGCTCAACGCCGACGGCACCGCCGGTGTAATCGTTGGGTCGGCCGACATCACCGGCACCAACACGGTGATGGTTCAGATTGCCACCGAGGCGCTCGGCCTGCCGATCGAGGATGTGAAGCTGATCACCGGCGACACGGATACGGCGCCGTGGGCCGGCACCAGCGGCGGCTCCAAGATCGTGTATACGCTCGGCAATGCCGTGAAACAGGCGTCGGAAGATGCGCGCGCCCAACTGCTCGCTATCGCCGGCGACATGATGGACGCGTCGCCTGACGACCTTGAGATCGTGGGGCGTGAGATTCGTGTGAAAGGCTCGCCCGACCGCTCGATTCCCGTGCGCAAGGCCACATCGGAGAGCGTGGCGATCCGGACGAAGTATTCGCCGGTGCTGGGAAGCGGGACGGTGCCGATGCGTCGCCAGGCGCCCGGATTCACGGTTCAGCTTGCCACGGTCGAGGTCGATCCGATGACGGGCTTTGTCAAGCTGACGGAGTACGTGGCGGTGCAGGATGTGGGCAAGGCGATCAACCCGATGGCGGTCGAGGGCCAGATCCAGGGCGGCGTCACCCAAAGCATCGGCTACGGGCTGCTGGAAGAGATGATGTACGACGAGTACGGGCGGCTCCGCAACCCGTCGCTGCTCGACTACCGCCAGCCGACCGCGGTGGACGTCCCGGATATCGACGCGGTGCTGGTCGAGGTGCCCTCGCCCGATGGGCCGCACGGCGCCCGCGGGGTGGGCGAGCCGAGCATCATCCCCGCCCCCGCCGCCATCGCCAACGCCATCGCCGCCGCCACCGGTGTGCGCCTGTACGAGACGCCGATGAACCCGGAGCGGGTGTGGCGGGCGCTGAATAGGAACGGGGGTGTGGAGCGGCAGGAGTAGAGGCGCGTGGGGATGCAGGCGGTTACGGTTGATGTGACCACTTCGCCGCGCTCGGTTTCGTGAGAGGATGGGAGCATGCAGACCACGGACACATCGGACTACCAGATCGTCCTCGATGCCATTCGCATCTGGCCCGCGGCGCGACGGCTGACCCTCGTACAAGATGTGCTGAAGACGCTCGTGCCGGTGGTGGAGACCAACAGCGGCGCCCCGGACGACGCGGTTGCCCGACGCCGTGAGGCGCTGACTCGCCTGCGTGGCATCGGCGCGACCGGCGCCTCACCACCGTCAGATGCCGAGGTGCAGGAGTGGCTGGCAGAGGAGCGGCTGAAGAAGTATGGATGATGAACGTGCTGCTCGATACCAACATCGTGCTCGACCTAGTGCTCGAACGTGAACCGTGGATAACGGACGAGCGGGAGTTGTGGGAAGCCATGGGCACCACTCGGCTCATTGGCCACATCTCCGCGACGACCGTGACCGATGTCTTCTACATCGTGCGACGAACGGCAGGGTTGCCGGCCACTCACCAGGCGGTTCGCGTCTGCCTGGATGCGTTCCAAATCGTCGCGATTGACCGCGACATCCTCGATCACGCGGCGGCGCTGCCTGGAAATGACTTCGAGGACAACGTGCAGATCGCCTGTGCCGTGGCTGCACGCCTGGAAGCGATCGTGACTCGGGATCCGACCGGCTTCCGGTCAGCCCCCCTTCCCATCCTGACCCCGGTGGATGTGATGGCGCGCCTTGGTTGACGCGACTGATGTTCAGTTCACCATCACACTCGCCCCCGCCGTCATCGCTAACGCCATCGCCGCCGCCACCGGCGTGCGCCTCCACGAAACGCCGATGAACCCGGAGCGGGTGTGGCGGGCGCTGAACGGGGGGCAGCATCGATAAACGGTCATCGACAGCAGGCAGTTAGCGGGCGGATACGCTCACTCGCCGGCTCGTCGCTGGACTGGCAGAGTCAATGGTCAGGCGCCGAGTTTGCTGGCGAGGTCGATGAAGTCTGTCGCCACCACGTCGAAGGACGGGTCGGCGTCGAACTCCGGCTTACGCTCGGGGCCGAACTCCAGTGGCCGGTACACGTAGGCCGTGCGCAGGCCGCGGTCGCGCGCCGCGCGAAGGTCGTTGGGGTGCGCCGCGACCATCATCACCTTGTCGGGCGAATGACCGAGTAGCGCGGCGGCCGACTCGTACACCACCGCGTCGGGCTTGTACGCGCGGAACAGCTCGGCGGAGAGGATGCAATCCCAGGGCAGGCCGGCCCGCTTGGCCATGTTCGTGAGTAGGGCGACGTTGCCGTTGGACAGAGTGGCGAGCACATGGCCGGCGCGCAGCCGCGTGAGACCTGCCACGGCGTCCGGCCAGGGATTGAGCCGGTGCCAAACTCGGTTGAGGTGGTCCTTCTCCTCGTCGGACAGCCCCGCGATGCCGAACCTGATCAAGAGATCGTCGAGCGACATGCGGTGCAGCGCGTCGAGATTGTGCCAGGGGATCTCGCCCCGCCGCACCCGGTTCATTGACGGCGCATACATGGCGCGCCAGGCGCCGGCGAACGCTCCCCAATCGACATCAATGCCCCGGACACGGCCGAACTCTTGCCCTTCGGCGATGATGCTGCCGCGCCAATCGACGACCGTGCCGAACACGTCGAACACGAGTGCCTCGACACGCGACACGGTCTCGGGCGGCGTGGATTCGCTGGTTGAGCGCGGCATACTCTCACCCCTCTGACCCGTGACCTCGGGTACCGTGACACGGTACCACAGCCGTTCCCGCTCCCGTCCTCCCGCCAGCACGACATCCACCTGTAATGGATGCGTGGTAGGATGCCCGCGGGCGCGGGCGCCACATCGAGCCGGGGGAACATCGGGTTGGTCGCCACGAAGCAGGCAGCGCCGCCCACGCGTCGCGTGTACTACGGATGGATCGTCGTGCTCGCCGGCATGGGAGT
Source organism: Dehalococcoidia bacterium (assembly GCA_038325665.1). Classification (GTDB taxonomy): domain Bacteria; phylum Chloroflexota; class Dehalococcoidia; order CAUJGQ01; family CAUJGQ01; genus CAUJGQ01. The sequence continues at coordinate 5,883 of JBBQJF010000210.1, forward strand.
TCAGGCGTTGCAGGCAGCGCTGCTCGCGCGCGCCTACGGCGTGTACGTCGTCTTGTTGCAGGCTGACTACGGCTGGAGCAAGACCGTCTTCTCCGGCGCATTCTCGTTGCAGCAGATCGAGAGCGGACTGCTCGGCCCGCTTCAGGGCTGGATGGTGGATCGCTTCGGCCCGCGCGCCGTGATGCGCGTGGGTAATGTGTTATTCGGCCTCGGCTTCATGCTGTTCAGCCGCATCGACTCTATCGCCGGATTTTACGCGACCTTCTTGTTGATGGCGGTCGGCTCCAGTCTGGGCGGCTTTATGCCGATCACGGTCACCATCGTCAACTGGTTTCGGCGGCGGCGCGCGACCGCGATGGGGCTGATGCAGACCGGCATGGGTGTTGGCGGTCTGTCGCTGCCGTTGGTCGCGTGGGCGCTCAACACCTACGGCTGGCGGCAGGTGTCGTTCATCTCCGGCGTGATCGTGATCGTGCTGGGGATGCCGTTGGTGCAACTGATGCGGCACAAGCCGGAGCACTATGGCCTCTTACCTGATGGTGATCTGCCGGACCCGGCGCCGGCGCGGACGGCGACCGGTCCTGTTGGGACTGCTGCCGAGGACGGCGAGGGTCGCGCTGATGATGCGCCGTCCGCGCCCAGCCCTGCCCGCGTGTCTGATTATCCCCGCGTCTCAATACCCTCCGATCCCAGCTTCACGGCCCGGCAGGCGCTACGAACCAGTTCATTCTGGCTGATCTCGCTCGGACACGGCGCATCGCTTCTTGTCGTGTCGGCGGTGCAGGTGCATATGGTCGCGCACTTGCATGAAAGCTTGGGCTATTCGGTGGCCAAGGCGGCGGTGATGGTCACGCTGTTGACGGCGATGACGATGGTGGGCCAGATAGGAGGCGGCTTCCTCGGCGATCGTGTGAGCAAACGGCTGTTGGTCGTGATGTGCATGCTCGGCCACGCTATTGCCCTGCTCATGCTCGCTTATGCCACGGCGTTGTGGATGGTCGTCGCGTTCGCCGTGCTACACGGAATCGCGTGGGGCACGCGCGGGCCGCTCATGTCGGCGATTCGCGCCGATTACTTCGGCACGGCGTCGTTCGGCACCATCTCCGGCTTCTCGTCGTTGATCCTGACACTCGGCACCGTCACCGGCCCCGTGCTGGCGGGCGTGATGGCGGACCGCTTCGGCAACTACCGGGGCGGGTTCACCGTGCTGGCCGTGCTCGCCGGCCTTGGCTCGATCTTCTGGTTGTTCGCGCGCCCGCCGCGCTTCCCGGACGCCGCGCCGGAGACCGTTCGCCACGGCTCCACCCCCGTCCTTGACCGCCGGTGAGCAGGCCGACCGCTGTCCGTGGCATTGACATGGAGCCGTCCGGGTCGCGGCTGTCGCGCACCGTCGAATCATGCTGCGACGCCCACAACCGGGCCGTCTGCCCGCGCCTCGTGGCATACTACATGGCACAAGGACTGCGGTCACAAGGAGTGCTTATGCCCCGATGAGGCGGCGTCGGGCGTGAGAATGGGAGAGGTTCCCCCAGCACCCACCACCCATGTTCCAGGGAGGCGCACATGTCACGGCTGTATCATCAGGGAAATCGCCGGATGCAGGAGCAATTCGACACACGGCGGCTGGCCGACCGGATGGAGGAGCGGGCCATACGCGGAACCATCGGCGAGAGCGACCGGGAGTTCATTGAGCGCGCCGATATGGTATTCCTGGCCACCGCTGATGAGCGCGGCCAGCCAAACTGCTCGTACAAGGGCGGCGATCCCGGCTTCGTCCGTGTGGTGGACGAGCGCACCGTCGCCTTCCCCAACTACGACGGCAACGGTATGTACCTGTCGATGGGTAATGCGTTGGTCAACCCGCGAGTGGGGCTGTTATTCATCGACTTCGAGCGCCAGCGCCGCCTGCGCCTCAACGGGATCGCCAGCATCGATCAGGATGACGCGCTGCTCGCGGACTATCCCGAGGCGCAGTTTATCGTGCGCGTGCGGGCCGAGCAGGTCTTCCCCAACTGCCCGCGCTACATCCACAAGTACCAGTTGGTCGAACGGTCGGCGCATGTGCCCCACGCCGACTGTGAGACGCCCGCCGCCGAGTGGAAACGCTCGGAGCGTTTCGCCGACGTGCTGCCGGCGCGCGACCGCGAGCGTCTCGACGCGGAGGCGCGGGCCGGGGAGTAATTGTGTGTCCGGCCTTGGGCCGGTCCGCGACGCTCGCGGTCGGCGATTCGCTGGCGCGCGGAGGCAACGTGCGATACGTTAGGGTCGCGTACACATTCGTACGAGGGCGGGGCGTGATGGGCGAACGTGAACCTGTTCTCAAGACCGTGACAGCGTCAGAGGCGCGCGAGCAATGGAGTGCGCTCCTGAACTCCGTGTTTGAGCGACAGGCCCGAGTGATCGTTGAGAAAAGTGGGATCCCTATGGCGGCGATCATCTCGGCGCACGATCTGGAGCAGCTCAATCGCGCTGAAGAGCGGCGACGAGCCGACGTTGCGCTGCTCGACGCGTCCCAGGCCGCGTTCGTGGGCATTCCCGACGAGATACTCGATCGAACGGTGAGCGCGGCCCTCGACCAGGTGCGGGCTCAGCATCGCGATAGCGCAAATCGTCCTCCTGTCTTGCCATGATCGCAGCGACGGTGGACGCGAATGTAGTGGCGTCAGGATTCGTCCGGCCCCAAAGCATCCCGGACGCTGTATTGCGCGCTTGGCTGGCAGATAGGTTTCGACTCGTCCTCTCCGACTTCATGATTGACGAGGTTGATCGAACGCTCGCTTCACCCTACTTTGCCCAACGGCTGAGCGTGGAGCAGCGGGCGCGAAACATCGCGCTTCTGCGCTCGCGAGCGTCTATCATCTCCATCACTGCTGAAATCCATGGCGTGGCAACTCACCCCGAGGATGACCTGGTGCTGGCAACCGCTGTTAGTGCCGGAGTGGCATATCTCGTGACCGGCGACAAGAAGCTTCAGCGGTTACGCTCGTATCAGGGCATAGCGATCACGAGCCCGCGCGACTTCCTTGATGTGCTGACAGACGTTGACGGCGAACAACCCCCGTGACCTTGATCCGAACGCCATGTGTTGGTCGCGTGAAGGGGCGCAAAAGACCTGCCTCCGGCCATCCGCGCTACATCCACAAGTACCAGTTGGTCGAACGGTCGGCGCATGTGCCCCACGCCGACTGTGAGACGCCCGCCGCCGAGTGGAAACGCTCGGAGCGTTTCGCCGACGTGCTGCCGGCGCGCGACCGCGAGCG
>JBBQJF010000211.1:0-9102 GCA_038325665.1 Dehalococcoidia bacterium
CTCCCTCATGCTATCCTCCCACCATGCGAATCGATGTAGCACTGGTTCCCGCGTTACTGGAGCGGCCGTCGGAGAGCGTGTGCGTGGTGGTGGACGCGCTGCGCGCCACCTCAGCAATCGCGACGATGTTCGGACGGGGGATCGAGGAGATCGCCGTTACTGCTTCGGTCGAGGAGGGGTTAGCGCTGAAAGCGGCGGCCATGCCCGACCGGCTGCTATGCGGCGAGGCAGGCGGGCTGCCGCCGGAGGGGTTCGATTACGGCAACTCACCGGCCGAATTCAGCGGACTCGACCTCACGGGGCGGCGCGCGATCATCGCCACCAGCAACGGCACGCGGGCACTGGTGCGGGCCTCCGAGGCGCCGGTCGTGCTCACCGGCAGCCTGCTCAACGCCGGCGCCGCCTGCCGCGCGGCCGTGCGTGAGGCGACCGAGCGCGGCCTCGGCATCACCTTCCTCTGCTCCGGTACGGAGCTTGGCCGGTCGTTCAGTTTGGAGGACGCCGCGGTCTGCGGCGCGCTGGTCGAAACCGTGGTGCGCGAGCATCCTGGTCCGCTCGACGCCCTGTGGTTAACCGATGGTGCAATGGCCGCCTACCGCGTGTGGCGCTCGTATTCCAGCCCGCGGCTGATCTTCGGCGAGGCGCGCCACGGCAAGGCACTGGTCGAGTTGGGCCTCGCCGCCGACCTTGATGCCTGCACCGAGATGGACCTCTATAATGTGGCCCCACGGCTGTATCGCGGCCCCGACGGACTGCTGACGCTGCGCGCGACGTGATGCGCCGGTACTGACGGGCTGCACGCGTCTCATCCATCCGGCCGCGCTCTCCACCCCTGAAACAGGTGAGCGAGATCGATCGCCACGCCTGGCAGCGCAACCGGCTCGAGGACGCCACCAGTGTGGACCGTCTCAGTGTGGCTCCCATCGGGCTGGAGCCGCCATGCGCGGACCCAGCGCTCGTATGGGTGAATCAGCCAGATCTCACGGTCGCCCCAACGCTGATACTCGGGCAGTTTCGTCTGCACGTCATAGGTGCCCGTGGAGCGGGACCACACCTCGGCTACCAATAGCAACGGTTCGTCGTACGCTTCGAGGATATCCTCACGCTCATCGATACGGTCCGCATACTCGGCGGGGAAGACCATCACATCGGGGATGAAGAAGTTTCGAGGAGTGCGGCGGGCATGGCCGGCGTCGATACGCACATCGAATATCCTCACATCGAGCTGATTGGTGAGAGCCACTCCCAGAAGCCAGGCAATACGATTATGGCGTGCGGTCATGGCCGGCTTCTGCCGCAATTCCCCATCGGCCAACTCCCACTTGCCACGCGGATCGTCAAGCGCGAGGCGGAGATATTCCGCCTCGCTGACTCGTGCTCCCGCTCTCGCCTGCATCCCCGCCTCATCGTTTCTGCCGGACGTCGGCCCGCGTGTCTCGTCCTCCAGCGCCGGACGGCGCACCTGCCCCGCGCACCTCAGTTCACGCGCTTGGAGAAGCCCTGCCAGTAGCGGTCGCGCAGCACGAACTTCTGCAGCTTTCCGGTGGCGGTACGCGGCAGGCTTTCGACGAAATCGACCGATGTCGGCGCCTTGAAGTGGGCCATGTGCGCACGGCAGTGGCTGATGATCTCGTTCTCCGTGGCCCCGGCGCCGGCGCGCAGCACGATCAGCGCCTTCGGTGTCTCGCCCCATCGCTCGCTTGGCACGCCGATCACGCAGCACTCCAGCACGGCCGGGTGCTTGTAGAGCGCATCCTCGACCTCGATTGACGAGATATTCTCTCCGCCGGAGATGATCACGTCCTTCTTGCGATCGACGATGTTGATCGTACGCTCCACGTCCCAGGTGGCGAGGTCGCCGGTGTGGAACCAGCCATTGACGATCACATTGGCCGTCTCCTCCGGTTGGCGCCAGTAACCTTCGAGAACGACGTTGCCACGGGCCACGACCTCGCCCACGGTGTGATCATCCATCGGAACCTCGTGGTCCTCGTCATCGACCACGCGCAAATCAACGCCGATCATCTCCATCCCAGCGCGGTCCTGGATACGGATGCGCTCGTCGCGCGACTCACCCTCCTGATGCGGCTTGAGCGTACTGACCGTGAGGAAGGGCGCCGTCTCGGTCAGGCCGTACACTTGGGTGAAGCCCCAGCCCAGATCATCTTCGAGCTGCCTGATGAAGGCGGCGGGCGGTGGCGCGCCGGCGACCACTAGTCGGGGCGTGGTGGTCACGGTGTGCACGCCCTTGTCGGGGTAGTTTAGAATGGTCGCCAGTACGGCCGGGGCCATACACGCGAGCGTCACGCCCTCGGCGGCCACCAGATCGAAGATCGCCTTGCCTTCGACCTTGCGTAGCACGACGTGTTCGCCGCCCATCGCCGTCACGGCGAACGGAGATCCCCAGCCGTTCGCGTGGAACATCGGCAGGGTGTGCAGGATGGTGTCGCGGTCGGTGACGCCCAGATGCATGATGAAGTTGAGGGCATTGGCGTAGAGGTTGCGATGGGTCATCATCACGCCCTTGGGGCGGGCGGTGGTGCCGGAGGTGTAGTTGACTGTGGCGAGGTCGCTCTCGCGCAGGCCGGGATCAGGCGCTGGCGCGGCGCTGGCGCCGGCGATCAACTGCTCGTATTCGGTCCAGCCGGGGCGCGTTCCGTTCGCGCCGCCCGCCCCGGCGCCGCCCTCCGACCAGGTGAGGAAGTGCTTCACGCCGGTCAGCTCCGGGCGAATCTGCTCGGCGACGGGCAGCAGCTCGGCATCGACGATGAAGACGGTCGCCTCGCTGTGATTGACGATGTACGTAAAGTCGGACGGCACCAGCCGGTAGTTCAGCGGCACGAGCGCCGCGCCGATCGCCGTCACGCCGTAGAAGCATTCGAGGAAACGGTGGCAGTTGGGCGAGAGCAGGGCCACGCGGTCGCCCTTCTGCACGCCCATGCCGGTGAGCGCATTGGCAAGCCGGTTCACCCGCTCCTGAAACTGCGCATAGGTTTCGCGCACGTCTCCGCACACCACCGCCTCGCGTTCGGGGTAGAGATGCACCGCGCGCCGTAGGAAATCAGAGACGAGCATCGGCACTTCCATCGTGACCCTCCATCAACACAACTTATCCGTGCCTTCGAGGATAGCCCGGTGAGGGCCGATGGGAAACCCGCGATCCAGATGGGACGCGCCGCACGGTAGGTAGACCGAATAAGGCGAAGGAGTGAACCGCGGAGACGCGGAGCGCGCGGAGGGACGAACCAGGAGTGGAGAAGACTGACGGGACGGCAAGTGGAGACGCGGCTACTTCGAATGGCTCCGCGTCTCCGCGGCTTCCGTCCCAGTCACGACAAAGCTATCGAAAGAGACCGGGTCGGAGGGCGGACAGTGCACATACCAGCCCTCGGCAGAAGCCAGCGACCTGCTCATATGGGATCGGGATGTGCGCGGTCGTCATGGCCGCGCCTCCGTCGCGCATTCCACTGACGAGACGAGTTTCCCTGGAGAGGCGAGCGCTTGTATCTGAACACGCCATACGAGGCCACCCTCGGCGGACGGGCCACGACACCGGACACGGACTAGGGCGCCTCGCGCCGCGCGTCCCTATCGTACCTCGCGATCGAGGGCCGCGATCTCGTCGGGCGAGGGCACAACCCGGCCGTATCGAGCGGCGGCGAAGCGGTCGCTGAGGGTCACAGCAGACGGAGCATGCAGCGTCTCTGCCAGGGCTGGGGCGAATTCGGCGGGGGTGGACGCCTCCGGCCGCCTCACGCCGCTGCCCTCGGCGCGACGCAGGGCGCGCACATACAGCCGTCGCACCGCCAGAGCGCCGGCAGGTAGGTCCGGCTCACGGTCGGGCCGGGGCGCGCGCCGGAAGCGGCCGAGCAGCCCGCCGAACAGGGCGCCGAGGTCTGCACCGAGACCGCCCTCCTGCTCCAGCGACTCACGGGTTTCGTCGTCGTCAGTGAGCGGACGCCGCAGCCGCCGGAAGGTGCGCCAGAGGATATAGCCGACCAGCGCCGCCAGCGCGGCCAAGAACAGCACCTTCACAAGGAAGGCGAGGAACGCCGGCGGACCACCCTCGGCGGCGCGCCGCTGAAGGTCTTCCACGAGGCTGCCGGCGGCCGGGTCTTGCGCCTGTATCTCCCACGGCTTATTGCCGTGAATCATACCGATGATCCATTGCACCAGAAAGGCGAGTGGCAGCGCTATCACGAGGATGATCAGGTCGAGCGCTTGAAGCGCCAGTGCTCCCACCGGCGCCAGCAGTGTGTTCAGCAGTCCAAGCGGGAAGAGACCAATCGCGGCGCTGATCAGCGCCAGCAATCCGACTGTACCGGCCAGCGTCGCCACCCACGGCCCACGCAGCATATCGCCCTGGTGGTATTGCGCCCGGCTGAGTTGGACCATGGAGAGCGTCAGCAGCCCGAACAGCAAATAGGGCAGCGCCGCGGCATTGATTGTCCGTGCCGCCTGCATGCCCTGACCAATCGCCAGCAGGGTCAGCACCAGCACCAAGCCGACCGTGAACGACGCCATCGCCCCTTGATACGATAGCTCGCGCTGCGCCAGCGTCACCGCCCGCCCCCAGGCGAACGCCACGATCAGCACGCCATAGACAACCGCCGACCTGCCCGCGAGCGCGCCCTCGGGATCGGCGGCCAGCCGGCCGAGCCATCCGAGCGACAACGGTCCCGCCGATGGCGCGAACTGGAGATTGAGCAGCACCAGAAGCGCCAGCACCGACGCCGCGATGCCCGCGCTAATCAAGGCCGGCACGCCCGTGTCGAAGTTGATCAGAAAACGGACCAGATAGAATCCACCCAGCATCGCCAGCAGCACCGTCACGAACGACAGCCGGTGTCCGTCCGTGCCGCTGCTGAGCGTCGCGCCAAGCACGAACAGTGCCGTCGCCTCCGTCGCCAGCATGCCGAAATCCGCGAGACGCCGCCGCCACATGAGATACTCCCTTGGAAATCGGGGGTGAGGGGACGGTCCCCCGGCCGGCGGCCGCCACTGTCCTGCCGCTCTCGCCCTACCCGCCGTCGGGGCGCGCCCACCGCGCCACGGGGTCATCGTCGTCGCGCAACGTCGCGGAGGCGGCGAGTATGGGAACGGGCGCCGGGACGCCGCTAAGCGACGGCTCGGGCCGGCGGTCAGGCCGCGCCGCTGCCGCCGCCGCGGGCCGGTCAGCGACCGGCGGCTGACCGGCTGCCCACTGGCGTTCGAGTGCGCGCATGGCGGCGCCGAGATCGTGGACGCGGATATCGCCCAGGTCGTGCGGCGGGCGCTCATCGCCCACCCACAGCAGGACGAGCGGATGGCCGCGGCGGCGAATCCGGGCCAGCCGTCCCGCCAACGGCTCGGTCAGGAACCCCGCCACGGCCGCCACGGTCGCGCCCATCGGCAGCCGCCGCACCGCCTCTTCAAGCACATCCTCCAGCGGCGCGATCGTGAATGGCGACACCATCGCCAGCGCTTCAAGGATGCGCGTCAATTGGTCGGGGTCGCGTCCCGGTAGAATCGAGAGCGGCCGGTCGGCGCCGGGATAGCTGCTATTGGCGATCAGGCCAACGGCGTAGCGGTGCTCCTCGGCCCAGCGGGCGACCGAGCCAGCCACGGTGATTGCCCGTTCCAGGAGCACCGGGTCATAGCCTTCCCAGACAGCCGCAAGCGTGTTGACGTTGAGCGCGACCAGCAGATGGAGGGATGACGACGGTTCGTAGACGCGCGACTGTAACTCCTGCCGCCGCGCCGTCGCCTTCCAATCGATCCGCTTGAGCGGGTCGCCGGGGCGGTAGTCACGCACACCTACCACCCGGCTGGGATCCTCGAAGATGCGCGAACCCGACTTCGCCTCGCCGAACGGCCGCTCGGCCGGGAGTCCGAGATCGGGGAGATCGACCAGCCGAGGCAGCACGATCAGGTAATCGCGGGTCTCCACCTGCAGTTCGGCGGGAAACAGACCGAAAATATCACCCGAGCGCAGCCGCGTCGGCCCGAAGTGATAGTAGCCGCGCTGCCGGCAGAGGAAGTGGTGGCGCCAGCCCACCCGCTCGTACCAAGCGAGCGATGTGCTGCGGGTCATGTACAACTCACCGTTGACCGCCGAGGGCGAGCTGTGCGCGTCCCGAACCGGCATCACCTCGGGCACTGACTCGCGCACCTCGATCCACGGCAGCGGCAGCGCCTTGCGATTCGCGACGCTGTAGCTGACCTCGATCTCCTCACCCACGAACGCGCGCCGGTCACGGAGCGTGCGCCGGTAGGCGATCCGCTCCAACGACAGCCGGCTCCACAGCCGCGCCACGCTGCCGGTGAGCAGCACCAGCGCCCCCACCGCCGCGACGGCCGGCTCGCGAATGCCGATCCCGATCAGCAGCAATAACACCGCGATGGTCACCCACGCTTGGCGAAAGACCACGGTATCGCGCCTTTCCACGGACGAACTGGACTGCCACGACGCCACCCTCACCACAAACGTCAAGACACACTACCGATGGCGTGCGCGGCAATGCATGGCGCCCGCGCCCTCTCGCCAATCTTCCCATCTTGGCGGCTTTGGCGCTCTCCGCGTCTTGGCGGTGCCCGTCCTCACTCCAGCACCGGTACCGGCACGGAGTCGAGCAGTTCCTCGATGATGCTGCCGGCGGTGCGGCCGCGCAGCCGGGTCTGCGACGAGAGAATGAGGCGATGGGGAAGCACATAGGGAGTGACGCGCTTCACGTCGTCGGGCAGCACGAAATGACGGCCGCGGACCGTGGCGAGCGCACGCGCGGCGCGGAAGAGGGCGAGTGTGGCGCGCGGGCTGGCGCCCAATTCGAGGCCGGGATGCTCGCGGGTGGCGCGCACGAGTTCCACGATATAGCCGCGTACCACCGGCTCGCAGTGGACCCGTGATGCGGTATCGACCAGTCGCCGCAGATCGGCGGGGCCGAGCACGGGTGTGAGATCGGCCAAGGGGCTCGCCTGCTCGAATCGCACCACCATTCGGTCTTCTTCCTCGCTGGACGGGTAGCCGATGCCGAGCTTGAGCAGGAAGCGGTCGAGCTGGGCTTCCGGTAACGGGAAGGTGCCCTCGAGTTCGATCGGATTTTGGGTCGCGAGGACGAGAAACGGCGAGGGCAGCGGCATCGTGTCGCCATCGACCGTGACCTGCCGTTCTTCCATCGCTTCGAGGAGCGCCGCCTGGGTGCGCGGGGTGGCGCGATTGATTTCATCAGCAAGCACGATCTGGGCGATGATCGGGCCGGGGCGGAACTCGAACGCGGCGTCGCGCTGATTGTAGATGTTGATGCCGGTGACATCGGACGGGATCAGGTCGGGGGTAAACTGGATGCGCTTGAAGGTGCAGTCGAGCGAGCGGGCGATTGCCTTGGCGAGCGTCGTCTTGCCGGTGCCGGGCACATCCTCGATCAGGATGTGGCCCTCGGCGAGCAGGGCGACCAACACGAGGTCGATCACGCCGTCCTTACCGACCATCACACGGGCGATACTTGTCTTGACCCGGCGAGCATCCTCGGCGGCGCCAGCGGCCTCGCCTTCAGTCAGGCGCGATTCGGTGATGGTCACGGACGGCGGCGCCTCCTACACATGTCAGGTCTCGTCAGTCGAGTGGTATCCCGATTCCCGGCAGCACCAATGAAAGGGTCAATCACGAGTATCTCGATGTGTGGAATGCGTGTGATCCGAAACAACAGTACCCGCGTATCTTGTCAGAGCGCGGGAACCGGCATACCATTTTGGCTACATGACGAACGTGCTCACACGCCCCACTCCCACCGCGGCGCCCTCACTGTACCACAACCGCGGATTTATGCTCTTGACCGCCAGCCAGTTCATCTCGCGGGCCGGCGATGCGCTGATCGCGATCGCGAGCGTTATCCTGGTGCTCGACCTCACCGGCAACAATCCGATGGCGGCAGCGGGTGCGCTCGCGTTCGAATTCATCCCGTTCCTGCTGTTCGGACTGGTGGGCGGCGTGTTGGTTGATCGCTGGGACCGTCAGCGCACGATGGTCGTGACCGACGCTGCCCGCGGCGCGCTTCTGCTGCTCGTGCCGGTGGTGTACGCCGCCGGCGCGCTGGAAGTCTGGCACATCTATGCCGCCAGCTTCGCTCTCAGCAGTCTGGGACGGCTGTTCACCCCGGCCCGGCAGGCCGTATTGCCTGACCTGGTCGAGCCGTCGCAACTGACACGCGCCAACGCGATCGTCGAGGGCACGGGGCAGGCCGCATGGGTGCTGGGACCAGCGCTCGGCGGCATGCTGGTGGCCGTGATCGGCGCGGCCGGCGTGTACTACCTCGACGCGGTCAGCTTCTTCATCTCGGCGGCGGCGATGCTCCTGATCCGCGTGCCGGCGACGGCGCGGGCGGCGAAGAGCGCGAGCTTGTGGGGCGAGGCGATGGGCGGGGTGCGCTTCGTCCGAGGAACGCCGGTGCTGGCGGCGGCGATCCCGATCTCGGTGGCGGCCACGGTCGCGTTCGCGCCGGTGCCGGCGATGCTGCCCGTGATGGTGCGCGGCGACCTCGCCTCGGGCGCCCAAACCCTCGGCCTGCTGATGGCCTGCTTCTTCCTCGGGTCGGTAGCGGGCAGCGCCGTGGCCGCGCGGGCGGGCGACCGTCTGCATCGCGGTCGGATGCTCATGATCGGCGTACTAGGTGTCGGCCTGTCGGCGTGCGCGCTCGCCGCCGCGCCCACGGCTGTCGCTGCCGCCGTGGCGCTCGCCTTGCTCGGCGGACTGGCCGCCTTGTTCAATGTCGCCGAGTACAGCCTGCTCCAACAGCAGACGCCGGCCGAGCTACGCGGACGGGTGTTCGCGGTCGCGGGCTTGTCCGCCCAACTATTGCGGGTGCCGGCCCTGATCGCGGCCGGTCTGATCGCCGGAACGGCGGGTGTGCGCGTCGCACTGGCCGTGCTGGCGATCATCGCGCTGGGCGCGGGAGCGATCGCCGCCGCCAATCGCGCGCTCCGCGACACACGCTAGGGTAAGACCACATCCGCGCTCCGCCCCACACCGGTCACGACGGTGCGACGCCGCGACCATCCTTCGGTATCATGGCGGCGAACCAGCAGTGATGGCGGGGCGCGGTTCGGGTGGATTCCCTCGGAGGTTAG
>JBBQJF010000212.1:0-9063 GCA_038325665.1 Dehalococcoidia bacterium
ACAGCCCGTCGCCGGCGTTGATGGCTTGGGGGACACCCCACAGCTTCCACACCGTCGGCCGGTGATGTCGCTCGGTGTCCTGATCCTGAATGTCGTCGTGAACCAGCGAGAAGTTGTGGATCAGCTCGATCGCGGCGGCGGCAGGCAGCGCCGGACTGATTTGGCCATGCTGGTCGCCGTCGGAGCGCGAGCGGGCCGTGGCCTCGTCCGCCAGCAGGCACAGCACCGGCCGCAGCGCCTTCCCACCCGTGCCCGGACCGGCGCTCCCGTCCGGTCGCTCCCAGCCCATGTGATAGCGCATCATCCGGTACAGTACCGAGTTGTCCGAGCCGACGATGGCGCGCATCTCGGCGTCCAGCACAACTCGGTAGCGGTCGAGCGCGGAGGGAGTCATGGCTTCCCCTAACCTCCTCGCCTGCCCAGAGGGGAGCCGGTCGCATATCCCACGATCCAGGGCGATCCGCGGCGTCGCCCGTACGGGACAACCCCAACCACGCCCCGGTCAGGCGACCCACCGGGCCGCTCTGCTCCCGCTCCTCGCGCCCGCGTGCACAACTGCTCGAAACATAATCCCTGGTCTGAACATGCTCCATGACCCACGGTTCATCATCCCATCTCTGCTCCCCCTTCCCTAGCAGGGAAGGGGCCGGGGGGTTAGGTGCCCCCCGCACTACGTCTTGAACCCTTCCTCGATCAGCCGCTCGACCTCGTGGACGACCGATGGACCGAGGCCCAGCGCCTCGCGCACGGCGGCGGCCAGCCCGCGGGCGTCCTGTTGATAGACCGTGCGGAAGTGTGACTGCGGGCCGTGGTCGACGAACACATCGGGCATGGTGCGCATCACGACCGGCAGGCCGATGCGGCGGTGGTTGAACAGCTCGAGCACGGCGTCACCGAAGCCGCCGGGCGCCACCGCCTCTTCCACCGTGACGACACCGCGTACACCGGCGGTCGCCTCCAAGATCAGGCGCTCGTCGAGCGGCTTCGCCCAGCGCGCGTTCACCACCGCGCACGAGATACCCTCGTCCGCGAGTAAAGCGGCCGCCTCGACTGCCGCCGCCACCGGGGCGCCATACGCGAGGATGGCGGCGTCCGTGCCCGCCCGCAGCAGCTCGCCCGCGCCGATGGGAATCTCGCGCAGCTTCTCATCCAGCGGCGCGCCCGTGCCGGCGCCGCGGGGGAAGCGCACCGCGAACGGCCCATCGTGGCGGACCCCGGTGTAGAGCAGGTGCTGCAACTCGTTCTCGTCTTTGGGCGCGCATAGGGTCATGTTGGGCAGCATACGCAGATAGCCGATGTCGAACGCGCCCTGGTGGGTCTTACCGTCGTCGCCGACGAAGCCGGCGCGGTCCATCGCGAACACCACATGCAGGTTCTGGATGCAGACATCGTGCACGATCTGGTCGAAGCCGCGCTGGAGGAAGGTGGAGTAGATGCCCGCGATCGGCACGATGCCCTGTGTTGCCAGTCCAGCGGCGAAGGTCACGGCATGCTGCTCGGCGATACCGACATCGAACACCCGCTCCGGATAGATCTTCTGGGTGCGAACCAGCGCGGTGCCCTCGAGCATCGCCGCCGTGACGGCGACCACGCGCGTGTCAAGCGCCATGATCTTGGTCACGGTGTCGGCAAACACGTTCGAGTAGGTGGGCGCCGCCGGCTTCGCCGCGCCCGCCGGGGAAACACCGTGCAGCTTGATCGGGTCCGCCTCGGCCGGCTCGTAGCCGTGGCCCTTCTGTGTGAGGACGTGCAGCAGCACCGGCCGGTCCATGAACTCGCGCACACCCTCGAGCGCCAGCAGCAGTTCGTCGAGGTCGTGGCCGTCGATTGGCCCGAAGTACTCGAACCCGAAGTGCTCGAAGAACATCGCAGGGGCGAACATCGCCGCCCGCGCCCGGCTCTTCAGCCACGCCGCGGTCTTCAGCAGCCGCTTTCCGGCCGGCAGGCTCGGCAGCAGCGCCTCCGCCGCCTGGTTCACGCTGTGATAGATCGGGTCGAGTCTCAGCCGGTTGATCGTCGTCGAGAGCGCGCCGACATTCTTCGATATCGACATGCCGTTATCGTTGAAGACCACCAGCATACCGGTACGTGTATGGCCGGCGTGGTTGAGCGCTTCCATCGTCATCCCGGCGGTGAGAGCGCCGTCGCCAACCACCGCGATGACGTGATTCTCCCCACCGGTGCGGTCCCGCGCCACTGCCATGCCCAGGGCCGCCGACACCGCCGTGCCCGCGTGGCCCGCGCCAAACTGGTCGTGCTCGCTCTCCTCCCGGTTCGCGAACCCGGACAGGCCGTCGAGGGCGCGGATGGTGTTAAAGCGATCTTTGCGGCCGGTCAGCAGCTTTTGCACGTACACCTGATGGCTGACATCCCAGACGATCTTATCCTTCGGACTCTCGAAGGCACGGTGCAACGCCAGCGTCAACTCCACCACCCCGAGGTTCGAGGCGAGATGGCCGCCGGTCTGATTGGTCGTGACATGGACCAATTCGTCGCGGATCTCCTGCGCCAAGCGTTTCAGTTCGTCGACCGAGAGCATGCGGAGGTCGGCGGGCTGGTTGATGCGGTCGAAGATGCGCGTCATATGCTGTGCTCCTGCGGGTGGGTGGACGGGCTGGCGGGCGCAACGGCCGGCGCCGGTCGCGCGGCGGTGGTCATGGCCTGAGCCTCATGATCTATCGTAGACCGAAACGTGTCGGTGTGCGCGATGTTACCTTTGTGCCACGAATCAGGAGGTGGTCATGGATTTCGAGAATCGGATTGTGCTGGTGACGGGGGCGAGTCGCAATATCGGTCGGGCGGTCGCGCTGGCGTTCGCGCGGCAGGGCGCCGATGTCGCGGTGAACGCCGTCGCGAGCGCGGAGGCGGTCGAGGCGGTCGCCGGCGAGATTCGCGCACTTGGGCAGCGGGCGCTGGCCCACGTCGCCGATGTCACGGATGCGGCGGCGGTGCAGGAGATGACGGCGCGGATCGAGCGCGACCTCGGCCCTGTCGATGTGCTGGTGCTCAACGCGGCGATCCGGCCGGAGTCACCGCTGCTGGAGATGAGCTACGACCAGTGGCGGCGCGTGATTGATATCTCGCTCGACCAGGCGTTTCATTGCACCCGCGCCGTGCTCGGGGGGATGGTGGCGCGCGGCTGGGGCCGGATCATCACCCTCGGCGGCATGACCTCGCAGCGCGGCACGGCCAATCGCGCCCATGTCGCCGCTGCCAAGGGCGGACTCCAGGGGTTCACGCGTGCGCTGGCGGTGGAATTGGGTCCGAGCGGGGTGACGGTGAACATGGTCGCCCCCGGCTCCATCGCCACCAGCCGCGCGACCCCCGACGCGGCTACCCGGTTCGCCGCTGCCGGTCAGGATGCGCCGCTTGGCCGGCAGGGGCTGCCCGAGGAGATCGCCGCCGCCTGCCTTTACCTCGCCTCGCCGGCGGCGGCGTATGTCACCGGCCAGACGCTGAACGTCAACGGCGGCGTGGTGATGGGGTGACGGGAGCGGCGCCGGTGCTGCCCACCGTCGTGAGCGCAAATCTCCTGTCGGGCAGAGCGCGCGGGCAACTCCGAGCGTTTACGTGTTGATAGCCGGAGGCATGGGGATTGTCAGTGGTCTGTACGGACCCTGGAATGGGAACCTTGCCGGCGGTGCGCCATGCTGCAAGGGGAGTGACACGCGTGTCACACGACCACTGATCGTGGAGTCTGCCCATGCATAACATGAATCGCTGCCCGCGGTGTCGCGGCAATTTGCTTTTCAGCCAAGAAGACGGCAATCGAGAGTGGCGCTGCCTCCAGTGCGGACGCTGCTTCAGCCCAACTCCTGTCCCGGACACGCGGCTGACGTCAGCCATCACGTACGAGGTCGCGTGTCTGGAATGTAACGCCGTGATCATTGATGTCACGCACGCGCGCCGCCGCTACTGCTCCGACCGATGCCGCATGCGCGCCGCCCGCCGCCGTTGGGCCGGCCGCGGCGATGCGCGGCTCGCCGTGTGACGCCGGGGGATTGAGTCGAGGTCTCTCCCACCACTTAACACCTATCACCCGTTCCACACGAGGCCCGCGATGTCCACCTCCGCCCTCGCCCCGCTGCATTGGTGGCAGGGAGCCGATCCGGTTATCGGAACGGAGGCGCCGCTGCCGTCACGCGCGGACGTGGTGATTGTCGGCGGTGGATACGTTGGAGGCGCGACAGCATACTGGCTGACCCGGATGGGCGTTCAACCCGTGCTGGTCGAGCGACGGGCGATTTCCGCCGGGGCCACCGGCCGAAACGCCGGCTTCATCGCGCCGGGGTTGGGGCAGGCGTTCGCCGAGGCGGTCGAGCGCTACGGACGCGCCGGCGCGATCCAGCGGCTGGAGTTCACCCGGCGCGGGCGCGACCTCACCCGACACATGATCGATGACCTGGATATCGACTGCGACCTCGAACAGAGCGGCGGCCTCACGGTGGCGGCGTCCGCGGCCGAATGGAGCATTCTGCGGGCGAGCGGCGACGCGCTGATACAGGCGGGAGTCCCGGTGCAGGTGTTGGATCGGCCCGCGCTGGCTGATCATCTCCTCACTGACGTGCCGTCGGTGTTCGCCGGTGCGCTGTACAACTCCGAGACAATGCTGGTCAATCCGGCGAAACTCAACAACGCCATCGTCCGCGCGGCGCGCGACGGCGGCGCGCGGGTGTTTCTCCACACCGATGTGCTCGCGCTCACCGATCTCGCTGACGGCGGTGTCATGGTCGAAACCAGTCGCGGCGAAATCGCCGCCTCGCGCGTCGTGCTGGCGACCAACGCGTGGTCGCCGTTGCTCGCCGGTTTCTTCACCGGCAGGATTCGCCCGGTGCGCGGACAGATGCTCGCCACCGAGCCGGCGCCGCCGGTGTTTCGTCGCGCCATGAGCATGAATTACGGCTACGAGTATTGGAGCCAGCGCGCCGGCGGTACGATTGTCCTGGGCGGCGCGCGTTGGGCCGTGGCCGGCCGTGACGAGGGGTATTACGCCGAGGAACTGAACCCCGACATCCAGGATGCGCTGTACCGGTTCCTGACCGACACCTTCCCCGCCCTGCGCGGTGTGGGGGTGGCCCGACGCTGGAGCGGTATCATGGGCTTCAGCCGTGATGGCTACCCCTATATCGGACCGATGCCGGGCCGCGGCCGGGTGCTGGTCGCCGCCGGTTTCACCGGGCATGGCGGCCCCTACTTTGCGCTCGCCGGTCGCTGCCTGGCCGAGTTGATCGTCCACGGACGGGCGTCCGAACCAATCGACAGCTATGCGCTTGATCGGGGGGACATCTGACCCACCGGCCACCGCTCCCTTCGCGGCGCCCGGCCAGGGGAGCGGTGGCGCTCACATCCGTGAATTCAACACTCCCCGGGGCTGGCCGCGCTTGATACGATACACACGGCACCCGCCGCATTCAGGGGGGCAGGCATGGAACGCAACGAGTTCTTCACCCATCTCGATAATCGGTTGACAGGCATCATCGAGCGCAAGCGCGCGCACGAGCAGCGCATCCAGAATCTGCGCGATATGCTCGCGGGTCAGATCATCCCCGAGGTCGTCGTCATCCTCGCCGCTTATGAGAAGTTCCTGGCGAGTAAGGGCGTGCAGGCAACGACCGATCACGACAACGCCTCGTTCATCTTCCGCTTGGCGTACAACGACAGCACCGAGTACAACGTCAGCCTGCGTGAGGACCCGGAGCTGCACGAGCGCTATCTCGTGACCGCCTCCGCCGGCCCCGACGGCAAGTATGTCCACAGCCGCGCGCCGGCGCCGCCGCACTTTGACGAGCGCTGGAACGTGGCCGAGTTCGAAGGTTTCCTGCAAGGGGTGCTCGACGACTTCATCGCACGCGGCGAGCAGCATGGCGGCGTGACCGCCGAGGGATAAGGTTGGTGGCGGGCGCGTCGGGGGCAGCGCCTGCCCGAGATCCGGCACGGCCATCGCTATCGGCGGTGGCGCGGGTACGACCGAACCACAATGATGTTGCAAAGCCACCGCTCGCGTGGGTTAAACTAGCGCCGGTGAAAGTCAGGGGGTCAGGCGTGATCAGGCGACCTGTTCGGTTCTGACTGGATGGGGTTTGCATGCATAGCGGGCGGAACCGGGGCGACCCGGTGGGTTACCCGCGTCCGCTGGATAACCCGATACCTGGTCGGACGTCGCATCAAGTAGCACGACAGGAGAATGACCGATGGCAAATATGGCGAATCTGCTCGACAAGAAGTATGAGGAGATGGACTTCGACCAACTGGCCGATGCGCCGGTCGAGGCGCTCTCCGGCGTCTCCGCCTCCGACGCCGAGGGATTGAAGAAGGCGTTCAACGTCAAAACAATCGGCGAGCTTGGTCGAAACAAGTATGTCGTGGCCGCCGTGGCGATCGCCGCCCTCGCTGGAAAGAAGTAGCCGGCCGCCCGCATGGCGACCAATGTCCGGTAACGCGACGCTGACCGCGCTGCTCAGCGTCGTGCGGTGGACGGCGGCGTCTCGGCCACCGGCGGCCGTTCGGTGTGCCGCGTTGCTCGACCGCGCAGCGCCGAGGAGATAATCGCGAGCGCGGAGATGGCGGCGCTGACCGCGAAGCCCGTGCGGATGCCCGCGAGCAGCGCCGGCACGGGCAATTGGTCGATTCGCACACCCTCGACCCCGGCACGGGCCGACGCCACCGTCACCAGAATTGTCCCTGTCAGCGCCAGCCCCGAGGCGTTGCCGATATTACGCGCGGTCGCCACGCTCGCCGACGCGGTGCCAAGCCGCTCGGGCGGGACGCTGTTCATGATCGCGCTGCTGTTCGGCGCCTGAAACGCCGCGGTGCCCAGCCCGATCAGCACCAGCCGCGCCATGACCAGCAGCAACGGCGTGTCCGGGCCGAGCGTGGCGAGCGACAGCAGGCCGAGGCTGACCAACGCCACCCCGACCGCCGGTTGGTAGCGTGAGGCGAATCGGTCCGCGAGGTAGCCGCTCAGCGGCGAGAACGCCAGCATCATCGCCGGCACGGTGCCGATCACCAGTCCCGTCCGTGCCGTCGAAGCGCCGCGCACCTGGATCAGGTAGAAGGGCATGAGGAAGGTGACCGCCGCTTGCCCACCGAAGTTGAGCACTAGACTGAGCACCGACGCGGCGAAAATGCGGATGCGAAACAGCGCCAGTGATACCACCGGGCTGGGCACGCGACTCTCGATGCGGATGAAGGCGACAAGGGCGGCGAATCCGACCGCGAAAAGCGTCAGAATCGTGGGCGAACTCCATCCCCACGCTTGCCCGCGATTAACCGCCAGCAACGACGCGCCCAGCGCCAAGAACAGCGTCACCGCCCCGGCGATGTCCAGCCGCCGGGCGCCCTCCGCCGGAGCGCTGGACCGCACCATGAGCAACGCCAGCACGAACGCCGCGACACCGATTGGGACGCGCAGGTAGAACAACGCCCGCCAGTCGAACGCGTGCAGGATCAGCCCGCCCAGGATCGGACCGGTCATCAGCCCCGCTCCGACGATCGCGCCGGTCGTGCCCAGGGCACGGCCGCGTTCACTGCCGGGGAAGGCCTCGACCACGATCGCGTTGCCATTGCCAAGCGCCAGGGCAACGCCGACCGACTGCACGGCCCGTAGCGCGATCAACTGGCCGATAGACTGGGCCAGCCCGGCCGCGCCCATCCCAATGGTGAAGATAGCCCATCCCGCCAAGTAGATGCGTTTGCGGCCGTAGAGGTCGCCCATCCGGCCGGCGGTGAGTGTCAGGCCGGTGGCCGTGAGACTGCCGATCAGGGTCGCCCAGATAACGGTGTCGGGTGTGGTATTGAACCGGCGGGCCAGCTCCGGAAGGGCCACGTTGACGATGCTGAAGTCCATCGTCGCCATGAATGTCCCGAAGGCGACCGCGGTCAGCGCCTGCCATTTGTATTGCACGTTGGTACGGTATCATCCTCCGCCGGTTGATGCGGCGTGTTCAGTGTTCGGCGTGCACGCCGCGGGCTGTCTCATCCGCCCGGCTCCGGCCGTGGAGTCAGTCGTCCCGTCGCCAGCCGCACCGGCCCGAGCGCGAGCACCGCCAGGGCGACCAGCGCTCCGAACACCGCCACCACCCGCGGCGCGCCGAACGCATCAACCGCCATGCCCACGGGGAAGGAGGCGAACATCATCAACGACCAGATCATCTCATAGATACTGATCACCCGACCGTGATAGGAACGGTCGGCGGTCATCATCAACATTGTGCTGTTGAGCGCCGTAAACGTGTTGCCGCTGAATCCGACCAGGGCGATGCACGCCACCGCCGGCACGAACACCGGCATCGACGCGAACAGCACCAGCGCTCCCCCGAAGGCGACGCCGAAGCCGATCTGCAGCAGGTCCTTGCGCCGCACCGTCGCCAGCGAGGCCACCGTCAACGCGCCCACCAGCGCGCCCGCCCCGGCGCCGGCGTACAGCAGGCCCAGCCCGCGTGGTCCGACATGCAGAACGCGCTCCTGGAACACCGGCAGCAACGTCTGGTATGACATACCAAACACGATCGGTACGAACGCCAATAGCATCAGCACCAATAGCGATCGGTGGCTCCGCGTGTAAGCGAAGCCGCTGCCGACCTGTGCCAGGATCGACCCCGACGGTCGCCGGCCGGTGGCGCGTGCTCGCTCGCGCGGCAGCCGTGTCAGCGCGGCGATGAAGCCGCCGTAGCCGGCCGCGACCATGAGCAGCACGCCGCCGACACCGAACCACGGGGTCGCGATCAAGACGCCCGCCGCCGCTGGGCCGGCGATACGCGCGGCGTTGAACCCGGCGCTGTTGAGCGCCACCGCGCCCATCAACTCTTCGTCGCCCACCAACTCGGGTACGAGCGCCTGACGCGCGGGCATATTGAATACCCACACCGCGCCCTCGAGCGCGCCCAATACCACCAACTGCCAGATGGCGATCAGGTCGAGCAGCACCAGGCTCGCGGTGATCACGGCCAGCACACACATCGCCGCCTGTGTGCCGATCAGCAGCCGTCGCTTGTCCATCCGGTCGGCGACCACCCCACCCAGGGGCGAGAGCACGAGTTGGGGCACACCGCGCGCCAGCATAAC
>JBBQJF010000213.1:0-9029 GCA_038325665.1 Dehalococcoidia bacterium
GGCCTCGGTATTGTGCTGAAGCACACGCTTGGCGCTTTGCATCGCGGTCGGCGGCCACGCGGCGATCTGGTGGGCGAGGCTCAGCGCCTCATCGCGCAACCGCTCGGCGGGCGCCAGCCGGTCAAGCAGGCCGAGACGTAGCGCCTCGTCGGCATCGACCGCGCGACTGGTGAAGATCAAGTCGGCGGCGCGCGAGTAGCCCACGATTCGCGGCAGGAAGAAGCTCATACCCGAATCGGGTGACAGGCTGCGCTCGATGAAGACTGTCTTGAACCTCGTCGCCTCGCAGCCGACCCGCAGGTCGCAGGCCAGCGCCAGGCTCATGCCCGCGCCAGCGGCGACGCCATTGACGGCGGCGATGGTCGGCTTGTCCAGGCGGTACACCGCGATCGCCTGCCGCCCCACCCACCCAAACTCGTCGAGCCGCTCCGCGCGCGGCGGAGTGCCCTCCGTGGGTGACACGCCGCCGGTGAGGTCTGCGCCCGAGCAGAAGCCGCGCCCGGCGCCCGTCCACACGATCGCCCGCACGCCGTCGTCGGCGCGCAACTCGCGGCATACCGCCAGCATCTCCTCGCGCAACTCCGGGTTGAGCGCGTTGAGCTTGTCCGGCCGGTTGAGCGTGACCAGGGCGACATTGTCCTCGCGCTCGACACGCAGGTTCTGGTAGTCCACCACGGCGCCTCCATGATCGAGAGTTAAGCCGGCCGGACGTGATGGCGACCCATCACCTGAACGTTGCGACGGTACCGGCAGACCAGTCGAACCCGACTGCGCCGGGCAACCATTCGCGGCCATGTGCCCCGGCGCGCCGCTACTTCCAGTGCAGTACGCGCTTGAGCATGCGGTTGCGGAAGGCGGGCCAGGCGGCATCGAGCTGCTCCCGCTCGGCCGGGGTGAGGTCGCGGCGGCCATAGCGCGACTTGAGGTAACTGTCAGCGACCACGTCGACGCCTTCGCTGGCCGTGGGCAGCGTCTTTTGCAGCGACCGGCTGTACTCCGTTGGTGTTTGATCGGGCTTGGGGGCGATGCGCATCCACGAGGCGAGCCGCACCGTCTTCTCCCACAGTTGCGCGGGGTAGTCCAGTCCGGCCATGCCGCGCTCCCACGCGATTCGGGCGGTTATGCCGGCCACCCCACCGACCACCACCAGACCCATCAGCACGTAGAGCACGGGGAGCAGCTTCTTCAGCGGATTTTCGCGCGGTCGGGTGATGGGCGCGCTGGCGCCGCCCAGATCTTCGATGTCGCCGATGTCCAGCGGACCGCCTTCTCCGAGCAGGTCATCGGGCACGGCGGCGGTGTCGCCCTGGCCGCTGTCCCCCTTGGGGATGCTGATCACCTGTGCGTCGCCGTAGGGCGTGAACTCCTGCATCCCATGGCCGGGGAAATACACCTCGGGCCACGCGTAGGCGTTGCTCTCGCGGATGAGGTACCGGCGTACCGACAGATCAAACTGGTCCTCGGTGACGGTGTAGCCCACCGCCAACCGCGCCGGCACACCGGCGGCGCGCAGCAGCACGACCATCGCGGACGCCTGATAGTCGGAGTACCCCTTCTTCTCGTCGAAGAGGAAGTAATCGACCGCATCGCGCCCCGGCGGCACCGTGCGGATCTCGAACGTGGGCGGGAACGTACGCAGATATTCCTCGATCGCCTTCGCCTTGTCATAGGCGGTCGCGCGGTCTTTGGTCAGGTCGGCCGCCAGCCGCCGCACCCGCTCCGGCAGTGTGGCCGGGAGCTGGAGGTAGCGGTCGCGGATATACTGCGGATAGGCATCCCCAGCGGCCCGCAGCTTGTCCTCGGTCGCCGTTGAGACAGAGCCGACGGTGACGAACGTGTCGCCGATCTTGAACTGGCGACGGCTTCGCACCGCGTCGATGTCTGGCACGATTTCGGTGCTCACCACCTCCGCCCTGCTGTTCACGCTCGCCTGTGCCGGCTGGCCGACCACCGGCAGGGTGTTCTTCGGAAAGCCGCTCTCCATCACGAAGGTGGTGGTGACCTCGGCGCGGTCCTTCAACGCGGCCTTTTGAGCGCCGGTGGTCTGCACCTGCTCAAGCGGGTTGAGTTCCTGATCGCCGCGCGGGCCGGTTTTCCAGCCGGCAGGAGTGTACTCGTCGTACACCTTGGCGCGTAGCGGCCGGTTGCGGTTGCCGCCCTCGCCGAACTCGGCCTGCGCCGCGATCTTGCTGCTCAGGATCACGCGCCCCTGCAATGGCAGCGTGTCACCAAACGTGTGCAGCGGCACCTCGCGCTTCGAGTCGATACCTGAGAACAGCCGCACGAACTGGTCGGAGTCGCTCATGAACGGCGACGATACCCGCTCCCATGTGCGCGAAAAGAAGCCGACCTCGTTTGCCTGGGGCAGTGTCCACGCCGCGATCAGCGCGGCGATCGCGACCCATGTGGTGACGTTCAACAGCCTCAGGCTGAGGAATTCAGGATAGGGAGTGCCGGTGCGCTGCCACTCTGCCAGCTTGTTCTGCATGTGCACGCGCATGACCAGCAGCATCGCGCCGAACAAGAAGAAGACAAACTCGGCGGAAAACTGTGAGGGCAGATAGGAGATGTTGGTGAGGAGTGCGATACCACCCGGCACCAGCGCCAGCCACGCGTTGCGCCAGCGGAAGATGCTCCACGACGCGAGGAACGCGGCAATCCAGCACAACGCCAGCACCAGCATCACGAATGGCATGTTGTCGGATGTTGGCTCGCCCGTACGTACGACGTGGATCCACGCCTTCCAGCGCGTCCCGAACTCGCGCACACTCTCGCGGAAGCCGCCCGGCACATCAATGAACCCGAGCGTCAACCACACGACGACGGCGGCGCCAATGATGGCGGCGATTAGCAGCAGGACCACCTGCGGCGCGCGCACCTTTGCCAAAAGCAAGCCACCGCATAGGGCGAGGAAGCTCAGGCCGGTGAGCGAGGGCATGTCCGGCACCCACCGGGCGCTCCCGATAGAATGCGCGACGCTGAGAAAGACCATCAGCACCAGGGCGAAGGTCAGCCACGATTCCCAATCGATCACCCACGCGGGCCAGCGCACCACCGGCGGCCGTCGCTTCGGCAGCGTGGACACCGGCCGCGACTGTATGTACTCGCTCCAGTTCGCTTGACTCATGGTGCTCGCTCCACTGACGGAGGTCACGGGTCATAGGGAGGACCAGCGTTCAGCCACAGGGTCCCTATCCCTTACTAGCCTGCTCGATCCGTGACCCGTGACCTCCGTCGTGCTGTGACCTATAACCCATGACCGATGGGACCTCTCACGGCTTTCCAGTCAGGCCATCAGTGGCCGCCGGCTCCCAGCTCTCGCCCGAGGGTGCGAGGGTGTTGGTGAGGTCGTCGCCTTGTTTGATCAGGTAAGTCCAGATGTCAGCGGCGGTGAGCTGACTGTAGACCATCAATGAGTTGTCGCTGCTGCCAAAGGTGCTCGCTTCGAGCAGCCCCACCGCGACCTTGACGCCGCGCTGGGTGAGCATTAGCAGGCTCGTCACCCATGATTCGCTCGTCGATGGTGTGATTACCACCACCGTCGTGTGCCGGCCGAAGCGCTTGCCCTCGACGCTGAGCAGATCGCCGATTGGTACGTCACCGGTGGCGTGGGCCATCGCCAGCGACTCAAGGATACGTGTCATCTGTTGACCACCGCGCTCTGCCTCGATGATATCGAGTCGTTCACCGAACGCCATGAAGCCCACGTTACGATTCGCGTTGAGGAAGTAGCGCGCGACGGAGGCGGCGATCTTAACAGCGTACTCCTCGGTCGATTCATCGTCCGCGCCCGCCTGCACCCGCCGCTCGAGATCGAGAATGATCCAGATGTCGGACGCGGGGTCCAGCTCGAACGTCTTGACCATCATTCTGCCGGTGCGCGCCGTGGACGCCCAATGGATGCGATTGAAGCTATCTCCCCAGGTATACTCGCGCACCCCCGATGCGTTGGGGGTGACATAGTGGGTGCGTTTGCGGAAGCGGCCCTCGCCCGGCAAGGACGCGGGCGGCACGGTGAAGTGGGGCAGATCGATGAACGGGGGGTAGACGATGATTTGTGAGCGGCTGGCGTAGGTGCGCGACATGCGAAACAGGCCGAACGGGTCCGATGACGAGATACGAATCGGCCCCACGTTGTAGACACCGCGGCGCGTGAGCAGCGTCTGGGTCTGCCAGGAGGTCCGCCGCCGCGCTCCCAGCGAGATGACGCGTCGCGGCTTGGAGCCGGGCAGATCGGACGGGTCGTCCACTTCAAGCCAGATGCGCGGGAACCACGACGGATTGCGTACGACGATCCGCTCCTCGGCCATCTGTCCGACCTGGGCGCGGTCAACGAGTCGCGTGACCTCGACCTGCAGACCGGAGACGTTGAATCTAGCCCAGAGATAGCACAGGGGCGCGGCCAGCACTAACACATACGCCAGCCGGAACAGCAACCAGAATCCTGTCGCGAACGCCATGGTCCATGACAATACGATCAGCACGATAATAAGCGCGATCAATTTGTGAGTGAAGATGAAACGGAAGAGCCGCACGAGTGGCCTCCGATGGGAATCGCGACGGGAGATTCTGTCCGCGATGGCAGCCGCAGAATTGCCGCCGCGTCACGTCGCCTGATAAGCGCCACGGGCGCGGGCTCCGGGCACGGCGATCCGGGTCAGGCAGTCGTTGACGATATTCGTGGCGGTGATGTTCTTGACCCGAGCGGCCGGACTGACGATCACGCGGTGGCCGAGCGCCGAGTGGGCAAGGATCTTGACATCGTCGGGGATGACGAAATCGCGACCGGCCAGGAGCGCGAACGCCTGGGAGGTACGGTACATCGCGAGTGAGCCGCGCGGCGATGCGCCCAGGTACACGGCCTCGTGCTTCCGCGTGGCCTCGACCACCTGAACGATGTACTGCTTGATCAATGGATCGACATAAATCGATTTGACCGCCTCTTGCAAGCGCAAAATCTCACTGGCGTCGGTGACCTGACCGACATCCTCCACCGGGTGCCGCATCTGCTGGCGATCCATGATGATCACCTCGTCGGTCGCCGAGGGATACCCAAGATGGACCCGGATCAGGAAGCGGTCAAGCTGCGCCTCGGGCAAGGGGAACGTGCCTTCATATTCGATCGGGTTCTGGGTGGCGAGCACCATGAAGGGCGAGGGCAGCGGATGAGTAATACCGTCCACCGTCGTCTGGTGCTCCTCCATCGCTTCGAGCAAAGCCGATTGGGTCTTGGGTGTCGCGCGGTTAATCTCGTCCGCGAGCACGATCTGCGCCATGATCGGCCCGGCGCGGAACTCGAAGTCGCCCGCCTTCTGGTTGTAGATCGAGACGCCGGTGACGTCGGTAGGCAACAGGTCTGGGGTGAACTGGATACGTTTGAAGGAGCAGCCGGTTGAGCTGGCCAGCGCCCGCGCCAGCATTGTCTTGCCCACCCCGGGCACGTCCTCGATCAGGATGTGGCCGGCGCACAGCAGGCCGGTGACGATCAATTGCAGTTCATCGGTCTTGCCGACGATCACCTTCTCGACGTTCTCGATAATGCGCTGTGCGACCGAACGAGGATCGTCCAATGTTGCACCTCAGGGGCGAAAGGCGGCGCCGCGAGATCGGATCCGCCCGCGTGCGGCCCGCGGCCTGCTTGATTTGCCGGTGCGGATCTCGGGGCCACGGCGCCATTCCAGCAGGGACGCCGCGAGCGCGGCGGATAGGCCGAAGAACGTGCATCGAGTATAGCAGTTCAGTCTGAATCGCTCACGTCCGCTGGTCAGCGGGTTCTGTTCCTCATGGGCTAATACGTTCGGTGGAGGCCGGAGGGATTGCACGCTCGCGGCGAGGGGGCATTGGACATCAATGCGATCACGCGTGGGCGGTTCGATGCCGCGCCGCTGGCAGCGAATCGGGGAGGGACAGTGCGCCGGATTGCCCGCCCATGCGATTCACGGCGACCAATGGCGACCTACTTCCCGCCCTCGCGCAGATACTCCGCCTCATGTTTGAGCGCCCCGGCCGCGGGACGCGACAGTCGCTTCTCCTTGAATTCGTCGAGCTGTTCGATGAACACCTTGATTTGGCTTCGCGAGGCCTGCTCTTGGCCCGAGGCCGCGAACCGGCGCGCCCGATCGATCCGGTCGAGCAGGATACGAGCGGTGTTGTTGCCCGTGATGTCGCCACGGCCATCGAAGAATTGGACCAGCGCCTCCAGTCGGTCCAGGGTGGGAACCAGTGAGACGTGGGCGACCTGGGGATCGTGGTCACTCACGCCGCGGGCGCCGTCACCGTCGAAGTCGGCGGGCCAGTCGGCGTTGATGTGCGCCGCGCGCACCCGCGTCACCTCGTCGCGCAACGCGCTGGTGACGAACAATTGGTCCAACGTCTGCGCCTGCCCCTGGAATACATAGCTGTAGGCGCTGGCCGGCGCCTCCGCCACCAGCCGGTCCCACAGATTGGTCAACCCCCGCGCGTACAGCGGCGCGAGCTGATCGCTGGGGAAGAGCGGCTCACCGGGAGCGAATGGATCGTCGGGGCGGGGAAACACGTTGAGGTCGCCGCCCACCACCACGCGCGCACCCGAATGCGCCGTCTGCACCGCCGCCACGATCACGGCGTTGTACGCGGCCTGCTCGCGCCGCTGGCCGATGCGCGTGGTGGGGCCGCTGCTGAAATGGTTGCTGATCGCGTACAGATCCGCGAATACGCTCGCGCCGATGCGGTCGCGCCACACGCGAAACAGCGCCACCTGCGGCGCGCGGGTGAAGACGTTCACGCCGTCCACGCCCGTGCTCGTGTCCACATCGGCGGGCAGGGCCGCGTTGAGCGCTTTGGGATTCTGCATGTGCGCGTTGGCGGGGAGTCCGGGTGAGCGATACACCACGCGCGGGCTGCTGCTCAACACCGGGTCATCGGCTTGCGCCGGCAGAAGCTGGACGCGGTCAGTGCGGTAGAGGAAGGCGGAGACGATGCCGCGATCGTCGGCGCCGTCGCGGTCATACGCGGCGTCATAGGCCGGCCCGCCCTGCACGGCGATCGCCCGCGCCAGGTCTTGCAGCGTATCGGGCTTTCCGTCAGCATTGTTCGCGCTGCCGCAGGTGAGCGCCGTCGCCGTCGCCGCGCAGATATCCTGGTCCTCCGCCTCCTGAATCAGGAGGATGTCGGGGGCGTGCAGGTCGGTGATAATTTGCCGCGCGATGGCCGATAGTCGTGCCTGGTACGCCGCGTCGCTGGCCGGCACGTAGTCGAACGGCGGACTGACGCCGGGACAGCCGCCGTTGCCGGTGAAGTCACAGCCGTCGAACGGGTCGTCGCGGACGTCGTACAGGTTCTCGACGTTGAATGTGGCGATGCTGTACTCACGGTCGCGGTCCGGCAAGCGGGGTTGGGCGTTGCGGGACGGGTCGGCGCCGGCCGCCAGCGTGAGCTGCTGCTCGACCATGACCTGGTACTTGTTGAAGGAGAAATACACGCCCCCGACCGGCGCGTTGGTGAGCATATCGAATGTGCGGGCCGGCGCGATCAGCGCGGCGGAATCGTTTGCCGCGGCCTTGACGCCGAGGCTGCCGAGCACGATCCGATAGCCGTTGCCATTGTCAAACGCTTGGCCGGGAATGTCGTCGAGAGGGTGCGGGTCGCGAAACGCCCGCCGCGCGTAGGGATCGGCCCGCCGCGCGATCGCGTTGTCGGGATGCGCCAGCCACACCTCGCCGTCGGCGGTGGACGGGAACACATCACGGCCGTCGATCACGATTGAACGGGCGGGCACACGGGCGCGCATACCCTCGCGTCGCTCCCAATAGCGCTGGGCCTCAACCAGATCGGCGGGCGGATTAGTGTCAAACGGCGGTAACTCGGCGTCGAGGTTGACACCGCCGCGTATCACTTGCACGAGGAAGGGGTTGACAATCTGGGTCAGATTGAAGAATTCGGCCACGGGACCACGTAGCACGACCTCATCGCCGGTTTGCGGCGTGTACGAGCCGCCACCGTCACGCCGCAGCGTGGCAAAGCGACCGATAAACACGAAGATGCCATCGGAGGTCTCGGGATCGCCGTCGGCGGTAGTGGGCGGGTTCTGGATGAAGAAGCCGAAATTGGAGCCGCCGCTGCTTGTACGGGCTAGCGTCTTGCCGTGAATCACGCCGCTGACGGTGACGATCTGGCCGTTGCCGTTGCCGTTGATGGGAGCGTAGGGCGAACGCGCGGCGCCGCCATCCGCGGTCGCGCTTACCCGGCCTTGGACGGCGCCGATCGTGAGCGGGGCCGGTGTTTGGGCAACCGTGGGGCGCTCAGCGCTCCCGAGGAACAACGTGGTCAGCAGGACGAGGGCCATCACCATCCGGCTCGATGCATGCACCGCGATTCCTCCGCTCTTGATGAGGTGGCCGGTCGGCCTCCAGCAGCCCAGACTCAAGGCGGGGGAGCACCGACGAAGCTCGCCCAGCGTAGCGATCGTGGATGCGTGTGTCAGCGCCATCGAGTTAACAACCGAGGAACACTGTTAACAACGCGCAAAATGATGCGGCGCGGCGTCACCTACCAGGTGCGCCCGTATGGCGAGCGCCCTGCCCTCCACACTCAGCGGTCAGGCCCCCTCCGTCCCGGCCGGGAGTGGGTTCTCAACCGGCGTGACGCTCTCCGCCAATTCACGGATGGTAGCGGTTGTCTCGCGAAAGATGATGCTGAGAGCGTCTGACTTCGGGTCATAGCTGATGCGCATGCTGGCTGCACCTTCCTCTCATCAAGAGAAGTACGTTAGGGCGGTGATGATCACGATCTCGCCCGGCTCGTCGACCAAGATGACCCCTACTCGTTGGATGGTATACCGCGTTGCGTTGCAGAAATCGTTGAGGGGAAGGTCTTTGCTTGTCTCGAGACGTGATCCCCGAGCTGGCATCCACGCTGATGAGCGGACCGTCTCCTCGACGTCCGCATGGGAGAACCCTCGCCGGGCCAGATACCCGCGCGCATGGGCGGTCACGCGGATAGGTTTCGGCGTACTGTTACCCACCGCGTGGCATCCTTCGTGTCTCGCGGCT
>JBBQJF010000214.1:0-9016 GCA_038325665.1 Dehalococcoidia bacterium
CCGAGTGTCGGCATCCTTGTACCAGGACGCACCGCACGCGGATCACGAAGCCAGCGACGGAGGAATTCAGCGTCCGGTTGGTACGATGTGAGGGTCCCACGCTGAAGCCCGCGGAGCCTGGCGCCGCGGCGTGATAATGACAGGTTGTGCACCCTTTGGCGGCGAACAGCGCTTTGCCATACCTCGATAACTCGGCGGATGGGCGAACCACCTCCACCGACTGAATCTGTTCAGCCTCCTTCCTGGCGTCACCATGCATGGTCATGCACACCAGCCCCAATATCACTCCTCCCAACAGCCCCAATGCCGCCGCGAGTTTGTACATGATGTGTCTCGGAGCGTGTGCCGATGCTTGAACCCACCGCCGCGTACGCGGGAGAGTCTCGTTCGGAGAATCACGACCCGCGTCGCGGCCGTGGGAGACGGGCGACGCGTCGTGCGACGACCAGTGTTGCCGATGTCATGAGTAATGCAAGCCCAAGCCATCGCAGTTCCGACCGCCGCCCCGTGCCACCACCGCCACCCGCGATCGCCGCGGTCGGACCGGGTATGGTCACGGCGGGTCCTTGCGCGGTTGTGCCGGCGCCTTCCAGCGATGGCGGCGCGGCCCCGGACACTGTCAGTATGATCAACGCCTCCAGCCGTGTGGGTGGGAACGGCTCCGGCGCAATTTGCCATTCCCAGACGCCGGCCGATGGGAACGTGATGTCGGCCACAAAGTGACCGACGACGCCCTCCTGCCGGGCTTCGACACGCACCAAGCCGTCGCCGCTCGTGTTGCTGGCGATCACGACCGGCGTGATGCGTGCGCCGCCAACGTCGTTGATTGGCGTGACCCCGTGCCGCCGCACCATGAATCCGAGCGCGATCGCCTGCTCGGCGCGGGGTTGCACCGGCAGGGAATCGAGGGTGACCAGCGCCCAGCCGCCGGCCCGCGCCGTGCCGCCGGTCAGCATCATACCCACCGCCGCGAGAAGAATCCCTCCCAGCCACAAGCGATACATATCCTTCCTCCTCATCAGTCCGCACCATCTTCGCCACGATGCACGATGAGTGCACGGCTCATATCTTCCCTACAACCGCGCACGACGATCGGTTCCCGGCGGCGGGCCAGACGGTAAGGCAAGGCGATGGGTTCTCGACGACGACTGCCTGATCGGAGGAAGGGGAAAGCAGATGTGCTCGAACCAGGGCATGCAAAAGACCCCCGGCACTGCCGGGGGCCACAACGAGGATCAGTGGTAGCGCATACGGGATTCGAACCCGTGATCTCCGCCTTGAGAGGGCGGCGTCCTTGGCCGCTAGACGAATGCGCCACGCGGGATGGGGCACTGGCTGGGGACGGAGGATTCGAACCCCCACATACGGATTCAGAGTCCGCTGTCCTACCATTAGACGAGTCCCCATCGACCTCATCTAAGATACCAAACTGCCGATCAGGGCGTCAAACGCGGCAGCAGCGCCGGCGAGGGCCGTCCGCGTCGGCGCTGCTGCCCCACGCATGGCGCGAGTCATGCCAGCTTCTGCATCGCGCCGTCGATGCGCGCCAGCGACCCTTCGCGGCCGAGCAGCGCGAGCGACGTGTGCATCGGCAGCGAAGTGGCGCTGCCGCTAATCGCGGCTCGCAGCGGCCCAAGCAGGTCGCCCTTTTTCACGCCGCTCCTCTCCGCCGTGGCGGTGAAGAGCGCGTCGAGCGCGTCGCTGTCCCACGCGCCGGCCGCACCGAGCGCCGCGCGCATGATCGCCAGTCGCTCGGCGGCAACCCCCGGCTCGACCGTCTTTTTGCCCGAGCGGAGTAACAACTCGGAGTCATAGTCGAGTGTGCCGTTGGCGAACAGATACCAGGTCAGCGGCGCGGCCTCATCGAGCTTCTTCACCCGCGTCTTCAACTCCGAGGCCATCGCGCGCACGAGGCCGGCATCGATCGGTCGCGCGACCGACGGCGGTAGGTCGCGCTCCAGGAACGGCGTCACCGCCGCGGCGAACGCGTCGTCGGGCAGCGCCTGGAGGTATTGGCCGTTCATCCACAACAACTTGTCCGGGTCGAACAGGGCGGGCGCCTTGACCACGCGCTCGATGGTGAAGTGCTCGATGAATTGCTGGCGGGTGATGATGGTGGAGTGGTCGTCGAGCGACCAGCCGGTCAGCCCGAGGAAGTTGAACATCGCGTCCGGCAAATAGCCCTGCTCCCGATAGGCGCTCACGCTGGTATCGCCGTGTCGCTTGGAGAGTTTCTTGCGGTCCTTCCCTAGCACGACCGGAAGATGGGCATAGATCGGCGGCTCCGCGCCGAGGGCGCGAAATGTCAACAGATGACGCGGTGTGCTCGGCAGCCACTCCTCTGCCCGAAAGGCGTGACTGATCTTCATCGCGATATCGTCACAGATCGCGGTCAGATGATAGGTGCCGAAGCCGTCCGACTTGAGCAGCACATGGTCGTCGTAGCGATCATTGGGAAACTCAATCTCGCCCCGGATCGCATCCACGAATCGCGTCACGCCATCGCGCGGCATCTTAAAGCGAATGACATAGGGCGCGTCGCCCGCCTCGCGCGTCGCGCGCTCGGCAGCGTCGAGGTCGCGGCAGCGGCCGTCATAGCCCGTCGGCCGCCCGTGGCGGCGCTGCTCGGCGCGGACCGCGTCCAGCCGCTCGGTGGAGCAGTAGCAGCGATAGGCGTCTCCTTGCGCGACGAGTCCATCGGCGGCGATGCGGTAGCGGTCGAGCCGCTCCGACTGGAAGTATGGGCCGTATTCGCCGCCCTTGTTCGGTCCCTCGTCCCAATCGATGCCGAGCCACTGGTGCGCCTCGGCCAGCGCCTGCAACGCGCCGGGCGCAAAGCGGGTGCGGTCGGTGTCCTCGATGCGGAGGATGTATGTGCCGCCGGCATGGCGCGCGAACAGCCAGTTGAACAGCGCCGTGCGTAGGCCGCCCACCGTCAGCATGCCGGTGGGGCTGGGGGCAAACCGCACCCGAACCGTCATCGCGAACCTCCCGCGGTGGGCAGCCGGCCCCGGCGCGGACCCGACCGGGTAGCCGTCGGGGCGAGGTCCGCGTCCGCTGCCTCCGCGTCGGCCGGCTTCTCGACCGCGACCAGCGCCATGGTTGCCACTGCCGCCCGCGCCGATTGTAGCATTCCCTCGATTGCCGCCTCCACGGATTGCCCGCCGGCGCCGGTGAGGGCAAGCGCCAGCCCCGTCCGGAGATCGGCCGGCAACGGCGCTTCGAACTCGCTCCATTCCTCGGTGCGAGGATGGCGGAACCCAAGCCGCCAGGCGTGCAGAAACTGACGGGACACCAGGTCGGAGTGGCGGCCGTAGACGGCGTCACCCACCACCGGATGGTGCAGCGCGGCGACGTGAACCCGTATCTGGTGGGTCCGCCCCGTTTCGAGCATCGCGACGACCAGTGATTGATCGCCAGCCTCGGCGACGACCCGGTAGTGTGTGCGCGAGGGCCGTCCCTCGGCCACGACCGCCATGCGCTTGCGTTGCGCCGGGTGACGGCCGAGCGGCGCGTCGATCACGCCGGCGCGCGGCGGATGGCCCTCCACGAGCGCGAGGTAGGCCTTCAATGTCTCGTGCCGCGCGATCTGGGCGCTGAGCGCGATCTGGGCGCGGTCGTTCTTCGCCACGACCAGCAGCCCGCTGGTATCTTTGTCCAGCCGGTGAACAATACCGGGACGCACGCTGCCATCGATCCCGCCCAGGTCGCCGCAGTGCGCGAGCAGCGCGTTCACCAGCGTTCCGTCGGGGTGGCCCGGCGCGGGATGGACGGTCAGCCCCGCCGGTTTGTCCACGACAATCAGGTCGCCGTCCTCGTACACGACAGATATAGGCAGCGGCTGGGGGGGCAGCGCGATTGGCGCGGGCGCCGGTATCGTCACCGCCACCGCGTCGCCGGATTCCAGACGTGAGGATGGTTTGACCGTCCGTCCGTTCACGCTGACGTTGCCACCGCTGATTAGGTGATGCGCGTGGGCGCGGGAGAGATCGGCGATTGCGCGCGCGATATACACGTCGAGACGCTCGCCCTGCTGATCGGCATAAAGTCTATGGACCGTCGTCACTGCTCACCCGCTTGATCACGATTGCTCGATGCCGGCCGGCAACCCGGACGCGATGTCGTGGAACTCCGGCCGTGGCCGCGTTTGATGGGCCGTGTAACACCAGGACGGCCCGACAGACAGTAGGATGTGGACCGAATGACGGTTTCACCGTATCACACCGGCGGCGCCGTGCATCCACGGGAGCAACACGACATCCGCTGGACCGGCGTATCGTCCCATACCGTGGAAGGCGCGTGGGAATCGGTACAGATGCGATGGTGCGACGGCCGGCTACCCCTTCTGGGAGGTTGACCGCCTTTTCGTCAGGACGATACGATCAAACTGCGGTACAATAGCTAGGCCGGTACTGCGGCTGGGGAGTGTGCAACGTGGCGCTTGGAGTATTTGGGCGGCGGGAACGCGAAGAGCGGGAGAAGTGGGGCGATCGTCTGCCCGCGGGCCAGCGGCTGACGGACGGCTGGCCGGTGCTACATTACGGCGCCATTCCGCGCTTCGACCCACAAACGTGGAAGTTCCAGGTGGCGGGGCTGGTCGACGAGCCGGTCAGTTGGAGCTACGACGAGTTCCGTGCGCTGCCCACGGTTGATATCACTTGTGACATCCATTGCGTTACGCACTGGAGCAAGTTTGACACGGTCTTCACCGGCGTTCCATTCAGCGAGGTGCTCGCGCGGATCAAGGTGAAGCCCGAGGCGAAGTACGTGATGGTACACAGCTACGGCGGGTACACCACCAACGTGCCGCTCGAAGAGCTGACCACCCCCGATGTGTTGTTCACCTGGCAAGAGAGCGGGCGCGACCTCGATCCCGAGCACGGCTGGCCGCTGCGTCTGGTAGTGCCGAAGCTGTACTTCTGGAAGAGCGCCAAGTGGGTGCGCGGTCTCGAATTCATGGATCGCAACCGCCCCGGCTTCTGGGAAACGTACGGCTATCACCTCCACGGCGACCCGTGGACGGAGGAGCGATACTCATAGGATGGGGGCCGCGGCCACGGCGCGCCCTCCTCCAAGTTTGGGGAGGGCATTTTCTTGCCCCATATCGTGGCCGCTACGGCACTGTCACCGTGCTGAATAGCACATCCGTGGGCCGCTCCGCGCTGGCGCCGTTGGCAACCACGAACAGCAGCATGAAGGTGTGGCCGGCGCTGGTCAGTCCCATGTAGTCGCCCAGAAAGTAGCGGTCGCCAAACAGTGATCGCTCGATATCAATCGGACCGGCGATCTGAACATCCTGCCAGTTGTCGCGCTCGGTGCATCTGATCGCGCAGTAGGCTAACCGGTAGCGCATACCGGCGCCGCCGTCATCGAGCGGTACGTTGAACTCGTAGTAGGACACGGCGACCGTGCCGTTCGCCGCCACGCGCAGGGTTGGGGTGAACGCCGGCGCATCACCCAGCGTGCGATTGACCGGGACCGGCTCTGACCAGCTCAGCCCCTTGTCGGTGGAGGCGGCAACGACGATGTCATCGGCGGCGCCGCCGCTAAACCGGTCGTCCGCCCAGGTGACATACAGCGCCCCGGTGATGGGATCAACGCCGAGGTCGGGAATCGAGGGAGCGCGCACCGCGCGGCCGCTGACCGGGTCGCTGGCGCCGGTCGCGCTCACTGACGCGATCGCCACCGGCTCGGACCACGTTTCGCCCTTGTCGAGCGAACGGATGACCGCTACCTGACTGCCCTCGCGGTCAGAGCCGCCCACCGGCAGAAGCGCGAAGACGTTGATCAGTTCGCCGCTCGGTAGGACCACGATCTGATTGCCGATCGCGATCGCGCGCCGCGGCCGATAGATCTCCCGAGGCGGCTCCCAACTGACGCCCGCGTCGGTGGTGCGGCTGAACCACACCGGGCCGCTCAGCCGCTCCACGCGGTCCCACACGGCGTAGACGAAGTTCGGGTCCGTGGGGTCGGCAGTGAGAGATTCCTTGTCATTGAATCCGGCAGGCTGCCGGCCGCGGATCAGGGTCGCGGGATCTGCCCAGGTCAGGCCACCGTCGGTCGACTTACTGACCAACACGGCGCTCTCGACCGCTCCCGGCCCGCCGAACGTGTTGACCGCGAGCCCGATCTGGTACACGTCCCCGTTGGGAGCGAACGATACCCACGGGTCGGAGGCGCGCTCGTAGTCGCCGCCGTTATCCACGGTTCCGCCCGCGCAGCGGCTGAACGGCGCGATGCTCATTGTCCATGTGCGGCCACCGTCGCGTGAGACACCGGCGCGCGGCCCGGCGGCGCCGCCGTTCGACCAGCGATCCTGCTGCCAGACGCCGACAAGGTGCATCGGGTCGCGTGGATTGACGGCCAGTCGCGGCTCGACCACGGCGTCGCGAAAGTTGACACCCATCGACGCGATACCCTCGCACCCGGGCACGAACGGGCTGGCGGTCGTGACCGTCACGGGCGCGCTGACGGTCAGCGTCGCGGACTCGGGCGGCGGCGCGGGCTGGGGCGATGTAGCGCCGGCCGGCACGAGCGCTAACGAAAGCGCCGCGATGAGGATGACGGCGGCGCGCCGCACGAACCGGGTCTCGACTCTCATCTTTTCCCCGGATGCCCAGTGTGAGAAACCTAACCCCCGGCCCCGTTCCCGCGATGGTGGGGGGAGCGCGAAAAGAGACGCGGAAGATTCACCCACGGGCGCGTGAATTGTAAGCGTTCAGCCATCAGCCGTCAGCGTTCAGTGCCCACGCGGTCCCGGGCCGTGACCGCCGCACGGGCACGGGCGTTGAGGGCGGACCATTCTGACGGTTCACTGGCGGGCTAATGACTGGGCACTGATGGCTGAACGCTGGCAAACTCCCGGCCCCCTCTCCTGCACGGGAAGCGGGAGTACCGGACTCCGCGAGAGCAGATTCACATGGCGCATCCACGGGCGAGCGTCGTGAACCTGGACGCGCGAATTTGGCGAGCACCTGGTAACGGACGGAAGGCGGTCTCTATGCATGATACACTCGTAGCGACGACAAAGCCGCCCGGACGGCTCATGGGCGAAGCGAGACTGGCGATGCAATCCACCCGCGAGGACATCCTCGACCATATCCACCGCTCCGGCCGGGCGACCGTGCGCGAACTCGCCGCGCTGCTGGAGCTGACCCAAACGGGTGTCCGGCAACATCTGGCGATCCTTGAACGTGATGGAATGGTTACGTCGCGGCGGGAACGCGGCCGGGTCGGCCGGCCGGCGCTCATCTATTCACTCGCGGGCGCCGGCGAGGCGCGGTTCCCCAAGAATTATGACCAGCTGGCGAACATGCTGATCGAGGAAGTGCGCGCGATCGCCGGTGCGGAGGCGCTGCAACGCGTGTTGGGGCGGGTGTCGCTCCGAATGGCGGAGCAGCGCATGGATCGGGTCGAGGGCCATCCGGTCGAGGAACGTGTGAGCGAGACAGCGCGAATCATGCGCGAGATGGGCTGTGTCGCCGAATGGGAGCGGAAGGGCGACGATCTGCTGTTGTACCAGCAGACATGTCCATATCCCAACGTTGCTCGCCGCAACAGCGCCGTCTGTGCGATGGAGGTGGACATGGTCCGCCGCCTTACTGGTTCAGATGCGCGACTCGTCACCAGTCTGCTCCGGGGTGATCGCGCCTGCACCTACCGCATCCGGCCTGCCGGACCGCCCCCCGAGGGGAAAGCAGCCGCGGCACGCGCGACGCACGAGACAC
Organism: Dehalococcoidia bacterium; assembly: GCA_038325665.1. Classification (GTDB taxonomy): domain Bacteria; phylum Chloroflexota; class Dehalococcoidia; order CAUJGQ01; family CAUJGQ01; genus CAUJGQ01. The sequence continues at coordinate 7,728 of JBBQJF010000214.1, forward strand.
CTGGCCGTGTTCGCCCGTAGCAGCACCTCGGACGTGGGCGCCCCCATCTCTTGACTGCCGGCACGTACCTGATGATCACCGGATCCATGGCAGAGTCCGCGGCGGTGCGCGCTTGCTTATCAGGGTACTCCCGATGGGAATGGGAGCCGCTCCAGCGTTACCCTCGGAGCAGTGGCCGGAATCGATGAATTCTTGGCCGTCCGGAGGTTGCTCTGATGCGACGTTTTGCCCTGATCACGGCGCCGGTTATCGCGACGCTGCTTCTCACCGGCCTGGCCGGGTCCCGCGCCAGCGCCCAGATGGGCACCGCCACCCCGACACCCACCGCCGTGGCCACGACGCCGCCGCAACTACCCGGCCGCTTCACCGGCACCCTGCTGCTGTTTGGAAAGAAGCCGTCCGGCAACGGTGCGGTCACGGCTTACATCGGCGCCATCCCATGCGGTTCGGCGATGGTGAAGAGCGGTCTGTACGCGGTCAATGTGCCGGCCGCCGCTAACCTTGCCGGCTGCGGCGCCGTGGGAGCAACCGTCACGTTCAAGATCGGCGACTATTGGGCGACCGAGACCGGCACCTGGGAGGTGGGAGTACCCCAGACTCTCGATCTGACCGGACCGAAGATGCAGACATTGGCGCTGGTCCAGGGCTGCACCAACAATGTCACGCTGACCTTCTCGAACAAGACGCCGATCAAGACGCTGCGCGCCGCGATCGAGCCTGCTACCAGTCTCACCGCCGTCTGGAAGTGGAACGCGAAATTGGGCCAGTGGGACGGCGATTTCCCGTCAGCGCCCGACGCGGTCAACACTCTCAAGACAGTTGACCGGCTCGATACCGTATGGATATGTGTCAGCTCCCCTGCCAACCTGGTAGAGCCGGCAGTCGCATTCTAGGCACGATCTACGTGGAGGCGAGAGCACGGACACCGCCGTCGCTCCTGCCTCGCGGCGGTCATTCAACCCTTACGCGACGACCCGGTCCAACCAGTACGAGTGCCCATCCACGCTTCGCGTGCGACGACGCTGTAATGCTCGCCGGTGGTGGCCATTCACGCTTGGCCGGAGTTTGACGCGATTAGAACGCCCGTGTCGCGTCCGAGCGCGTCAGTCGTACCGCGATGCTCGGCGTCTCGCCGGTGATGGGGTGTCACGCTTCGCGTACATGTCGAGCGGCGACGGAACAAGGTGGTACGGCGCCGCCGCGTTCAAATCGGGCGCACGCTGTACCACGCGCCGCGCCACCATCCCCGAAGCAGCAACCGGCACCCCTTATCCCTAATTGATGGACGG
>JBBQJF010000215.1:0-8964 GCA_038325665.1 Dehalococcoidia bacterium
GTTTTCGCCCGACGGCCGCACGATCGCCTTCCTCGGCAATCGCTACCCGAGCGAGGCCGGCCGCAATACCCGCGTGTGGACGATCCCGGTCGAGGGCGGAACGGCACGCTGCCTGACCGAGAACCTCGATCGCACCTGCCAGCCCTTCTCCGGCAGTGACGGGCCGGTGTGGTCCGAGGGCGGCGCGTCGGTGACGTTCGCGATCGAGGACCAGGGGGATGTGCCGATCTATCGTGCCGGCGCTGGCGGTGGCCGCGAACCGCGACCGATCATCAGCGGTGAGCGCCAGATCACCGGCTTCTCCGCGTCGCGCGATGGCAGTGTGATCGCATTCGCCGCCACCGACCCGATATCGCCTGCCGAGGTGTTCATCTGTGACGCGAATGGCGGCGACGAGCGTCAGTTGACCGACCTTAATCGCCAGTGGAAAGCGGAGGTCGAACTCGCTCGGCCGGAACGGTTCCGCTACGAGCGCGCCCTCAACACGCAACTGAGGTGCTTCGTGTAGGCGTACTGGTTCGAGGAAGGTCGTGGCATCCCTGGGCGGCGGATTGTCCACGGTGGGCCGGCGACGCAGTACGGCCACAACTTCTTCGATGAGTTCCAGGTATATGCCGGCGCCGGCCATGTTGTGATCTACACCAATCCGCGCGGCAGCCAGGGCTATGGCGAGGACTTCACCCGCGCCGTGATCGGCGACTGGGGCGGCGGCGACTATGACGATGTGATCGCGGGTCTCGACGAGGCGTTGGCGCGGTACGACTTTATCGACCCCGAGCGCGTGGGTGTGATGGGCGGCAGTTACGGCGGCTTCATGACGAGTTGGGCCGTGGGTCACACCGACCGCTTCAAGGCGGCCTGCTCCGAGCGCGCTCTCAACACCCACTACAGCATGTTCGGTACCAGCGATATCGGGCATTCCTTCCCCGAACAGCACAGCGGCGGTCAACTGCCCTATGACGACATCACCTGGTACCTGAAGCACTCTCCGCTGACGTACGCGAAGGATATCACCACGCCGCTCCTGATCCTCCACGCCGAGGACGATCTGCGCTGTCCGATAGAACAGGCGGAGCAACTGTTCGTCGCGCTCAAGAAACAGCGCAAAGAGGTGATGTTCGTGCGCTTCCCGGACGAGAGCCATGAGATGTCCCGCTCGGGCAAGCCGCGTCATCGCCTCGAACGCTTCCACTACATCCTCGACTGGTTCGCCAAGCATCTCCAGCCCGAGCGCGTCGGTGCCCGCGGCGAGCCGGTGGCGGCCTCGTAGGAGGGACGTGAACCACCACGACGCGGAGGACGCGACAATGACGCGACGAGGGATTGTGTCGCGGTTGGAGACTGTCGAGAGAACAAGAACTCCCGACCATTTCTCTTCTCGGTGCGTTCTCCGCGTCCTCCGCGTCTTTGCGGTTCACGTCATCCCGAGTGTTTGTCTCAACCATCCCGTGTTGTGGAGGCCGGTCGTGGCGTATGAGTTCGGCTTTGATGTGGTGCGAGTAGAGGTCGAGGAGCTGGAGGTGGGGCCGGATGAACCGCGTGAGTTCATCATCGAGGCGCTGGCCGGCGAGGTCGCGGCCCACATCAACACCGACGTGCATGGGCTGGCACAGCTCGTTGAGGAGATCAATCGCGAAGAGCGCCAGCCGGGATACCGCGCCGGGCAGGCGTGGGAGCCACAATTGCCCCAGATGCGCGGATTCTTCTTCCACCCGCGCATCGTGATGAGCGCGGTGCAGGCGATCGCGCCCCATGAGAACGACGAGGAGGAGGTCGATTTTTGGGAGTTCGTCTTTGACGACGACGACGGCTCCCAGGTTGTGCTACGCCTCAGCGAGAATGCGACCCGCCAACTTGCCCGCCGTGTCGATGAGATGATCAGTGACGTGCTGCGCTAGCGCGGGGCGAGGCCGGCCGTCCGGTTCCGCGCGGTCATCATGCCCGCGTGCACCAGGGCGGAGCCAGGGCGGCCGTGCCAGGGCGACCCGCCGGGTCGCCCCTACTCGCGACGCACGCTCACACGGCGCGCTCATCGTGCGCACGCAGTTCATCGCCCATGCGCGCCGCGATCGATGCGCACGCCGTCTCCGTGGCCGCGGGCGGGAGGCTGAAAATGGCGGGACCGCGCGCCGCCTCCGCCAACGATGCGCGTCGGGGTATCAGATGAAAGTGGACGTGTCGCACGGCCTCGCTAAACAGCGCGCTGTACACGCGCTCGGCGTCCGTAACGCGCTCCAGCGCCGCGGTGACACGGGCGATCAGCGGGCCGAGCACGGCCGCCTCGCTCGGCGTCAAGCCGGCGAGCGACTCGACGTGGCGGACGGTCTTGACGATCAACCAGCCGGGCAGCACGGCCGGCGCGAGCATGTGCTCGACCCGCCACAGTCCATCGTCATAGATCGTGCCGCCGGGCGGGTGCAACTCGCCCCGGTTCGCCCGGCAGGCCATGCAGCGGTCGTCTTCGCTTGTCATAAGGCGCTACCTCGCTCGGATTGCCGATATCGTCATCGCCGCCCGCCACCACGCCGGCGGACGGCGTCCCAGTCATCAACGGGCGACGCATGGAGGGTTGATCGCGGAGCACCCGTTTTATCCCGGCCCATAGTCTGCCATGTGTTGGCACTGATCGCGGGTGGCGGCGATCAGTTGCTCGGCAGAGAGGTCGGACTGCCAGACGATTGCCGAAGACTCGCCCGGTCCGTCGCCGCGACGCCGCGTGAAAAGTGCCGTGGCGTGCGCGCCCTCCAGTTCGGCGTCAATCGCGCAGTGGGCGCAGGTCAGCGTCCCGCGGCCGTCGGGGAAGATGTTCACGTACAGCGGCAGCTTGTCGGTCGTCATCATCTTGCTCGCGTGTGGTGGGTCGCGGCCGGCGCGCCGCCGGTCGCGGGGTCAGCCCTGCCGGACCATGCGTCCGCCACCAGCTTCCCGTCGTGATAGGTGGCCACCCGCGGCCCGCGCTCTGCCCCGGAGACGGTCATCTCATCAAGCAGAGCCTGCACGCGGCGCTGGATATCGGTCGCGGTCGTCATCGTGCTTCACTCCATAGAGGATGGGTGTTGGGTGTTGGGGCCATCGCCGTAGTTCATGAACGGTGGCGCCCCGAAAGGGCATGGATGACTGCCGTGACAGTGGGGAACCACCCGTTGACCAACCCCCTCCACGGGCGCGGTCCCCGGGGCCCCCGTGGTGTCGCGGAGTTGGTACGCGCCGGTGGCGCCTGCCAGGTCACGGCCATTCGCTTGGCTGTTAGCTCGCCGACGCCCCGATCACGGCCACCCACCCACTCCCGCGGCGACCCGCGCATTCGCGGACGCTCGCTCCCGGTCGCGGGCGGCTGAGTGCTGAACGCATACCGTTCTCCATGGCGTATGTTCATGGTACGTCGAACGACGCCTTACTCGTCGCGCGTCGTGTGGGCTGTTCCGCGCGGGCTGGCGGCCCGTGCCGCTTACCCCTGACGGGTGACTCCCCTGGGGCGAGTCGTGGGCGGAGGCTCGGGAGGGATGCAATGGCTGACGAGGTGGTATCGCTACTCGGAGACACACTGACACCGGCGCCGCTGCCTGATGATGCGCGGCAGCGGCTCGACGAGGCATGGCAGGCCGCGCGTGAGACCGCTGGCGCGCGACCGGCGGACGTGGGGGCGCGCATCTGGCTCGGGCGGCGCACGGCGTACCTTGGCCGCTTTCGCGATGCGGTCGCGATCTTCACCGAGGCGATCGCGGCGCATCCCGACGATCCCCGTCTCTACCGGCATCGTGGTCATCGCGCGATCACCCTCCGCCGGTTCGATGACGCGATCGCTGATCTGGAACGCGCGTCGGCGCTTCTCGCCGGCTGGCCGGATGAAATCGAGCCGGATGGACAGCCGAACCCGCGCGGTACACCGGTCAGCAGTCTGTACTTCAACGTCTGGTATCATCTCGCGCTGGCCCGCTATCTCGGCGGCGACTTCGGCGGCGCGCTCCGAGATTACCGCCGGTGCTTCGCCGTCTCGGACAACCCCGACAAGTTGGTCGCGACCGCGCACTGGCTTTACATGACGCTGCGGCGGTTCGGCCACACCGACGAGGCGGCACGGGTGCTTGAGACGATCGCCGAGGACATCGACGTGATCGAGAACCGGGCGTACGAGCGGCTGCTGCGGATGTACCAGGGGCAGCTCACGCCGGACGAGACCCTCGGGCAGTCGGTGGGGATGGCGCCCGCGTTGCACGACTCCACCATCGGCTACGGCGTGGCGAACTGGCACTACTACAACGGCCGTACCGAAACAGGTATCGACTGGTTCAGACGCGTGTACGCGGGCAGCGGCTGGGCGGCGTTCGGCTATATCGCGGCTGAAGCGGAACTGGCGCGATCGCGATAGTCTCGGGTGTAGACGCGCGAGACGACACGAACCGTTCGGTAGTCCCGCGAGCGCGGGCGACCCACCGGGTCGCCTCTACCCCATTCGGCACGGCGGACTCTCCGCGCGAGCGCCCGGGCGTCCTCGGGTAGTGGCAGCGTCGATACCGCGATGCGCGACGGCGTCAGGTCGGGTAGGCAAACCACACCACGCCGCGTAGCCGTGCGCCGCCCTCGAAGTGAGCCGCCGGCATCTCCGGCGGTAGGCGCCCGATTGCTGACCCGCGCACATCCGGCTCCCACCGCTCGAACCGAGCGGTAAAGCTCGCCTCCGCTCAGCAATCGGAGATCACGACCTGATAGCGTACGCCGGGGCACAACTGCTCGAAGGGAACCGGCTCCGGCGGGGGAGCATCCCACGAAAACTCGTAAGCGTCACTGTTCATGTGGGTGAGCGTACCACGGTGTGAATACCGTCGCTCGCTCACGATGAACGCGCGTAACCGGCGCACCGCGCGGGCACACGAGCGGGAGACCGGCAGCTCGATTGGCGGTCGAGTGGTGTGATCACCACCGTGTGCCCCCGGTTGCCATGACCAAATGGGTGGAGGTGACGATTACCAGTGTCCGGCCGTCTTCATCGCGCACGGTTGTCTCCACCACCATCGTTGTCCGGCCCTTATGGATGATGCGCGCCTCGGCCGTGACCGTGCCGGCGCTGGTATTGCGAATCAGATTGGCGCTGAGCTGGATTGCCAGAGGAAAGGGAGCATCCTCGCCCGCGGCCCCCGTTGGATCGAGGGCGTGCATACACGCGACAGTGGCCGTGCCGTCGGCCAGGGTAAGCAGGGCGCCGGTGTGGAACAGGCCGGTGAGCTGGGCCAGCCCCGGCCGGAAGTCCAACTCCGCCACCGCGTGCTCGTCATTCACCTCAATGAACCGCTGGCCCACCGTCTCCAGCATCGTGCCGCGTCCGCGCCGCTCAATTCGCTCGACCATCCCAGCCATACACCATCCTCCCCTGTCGTTCCTGACCGAGCGTCCCCCACTCCGCCCCGCGCCGCTCCCGCACCGATCCGCCGCCCCGATTCCTCCAACACCGCTCCTGTCCTCTACCCGTACCCCCGCGCAAACCCCCGCCCCGCCCGCCCCGCGCCGCCCCGCCCCCTCGCGCTGTGACCTGTGACCTATGACCCGCGACCTACGCTCCCATCACCGTGAACACCAACCGAATGCCCACCAACCCCATGACAATGCCTAGCACGCGCGTGATTAGCACGGGCCGTACCCGCCGCGCCATGGCTCCGCCGGCCTGGGCGCCCAGCAGTACGCCCGAGCCGATTAGCAGGGTACGCTGCCACACGCCGGCGAAGTCCCCGGCGGCGATGTGGGTGATTGTGGCGGTGAGCGCCGTGAACAGCAGGATGAATTGGGAGGTGGCGGTGGCGATATGGATCGGAAATCCAAGCATCAGCACCATCATCGGGACATGAATCACGCCGCCGCCGATGCCGAGTACGCTGGAAAGGAAGCCAATCCCAACGCTCAGAACCGCGCCCCACCGCGGCCGGAACGACCAGCGGAAGGTATGACCGTAGCGGTCCACGAGCACTCGCACGGCCTCACCCTTTGTCACTACCCGCTCGCGCGGTGTGCGCGCTGGTCGCGCGAGCAGCAGAGAGGCGACGGCCAGCAGCAGCAACCCGAACAGGGCATCAAACGCGGTACGCGGGATGAACCTCACGGCGTAGACACCGGCGACCGAGCTGGGTACGGTGGCGGCGGCGAACAGCGCGCCGGTGCGATAATCGATGCGGCGCTGGACCGCGTATGCCCCCGAGCCGGAGAGCGCGTTCACGAAGGCGATCGCGAGCGAGATGCTGGTCAGCGCCTTGGCCGGCTCGTTGGGATAGGCGAACAGTAACACCGGGCCGAGCAGGAATCCGCCTCCTGCTCCCACGAGGGTACCAAGTGCGCCAACGGCGAAACCGAGCAGGGGCAAGAGGAACTCACGCATGTCCGCCCACCATACCAGAACCTCACCCGCTGGCAGTGCCGGGGTTAGGTCGTTCACGCGAGGAGATCGATGACCACTACAGCGACGCCCTTCCGTATCGCGGCGCCCGATGAACTTCTGGACGATTTGCAGCAGCGACTGGCGCGTACCCGTTTCCCGGGCGAGGTCGCCGGCAGCGGCTGGGATTATGGGACCAATCTCGCGTATCTGCGCGAACTGGTGGACTACTGGCGCGACCGGTTCGACTGGCGCGCGGCCGAGGCGTCGCTGAACGCGATGCCGCAGTTCACGGCCAAGGTACGGGGTCTTGACCTGCATTTCGTTCATGTTCGCGGCACGGGACCGGCGCCGATGCCGCTGATATTTAGTCATGGCTGGCCCGGTTCGTTCTGGGAGGTACACAAGATCCTCGGTCCGCTTACCGACCCGGCGGCCCACGGCGGCGACCCGGCGGACGCCTTCGATGTCGTTGCCCCCAGTCTGCCCGGTTACGGCTTCTCCGAGGATCCGAGCGCGCGGGGCATGACTCCCTCGGCGATCGCTGATCTGTTCGCCGCCCTGATGACTGACACGCTCGGCTACAGTCGCTTCGGCGCGCAGGGTGGCGACTGGGGCGCGGTGATTACCGCCGCCATGGGCTACGCCCACACCGATGCGGTCGCCGGCATCCACATGAATATGCTCGGCGTTCGTCCGTATACCCGCGACGGCGCGCCGCCGCTGACCCACGCGGAGACGAGCTTTCTCGCCGAGGCCGAACGCTGGCGCAACGCCGAAACCGGCTACCAGCAGATCCAGGGCACCAAGCCGCAGACGCTCGCCTACGGACTCACCGACTCCCCCGCCGGCCTCGCCGCCTGGATCGTGGAGAAGTTCCGAAGCTGGAGCGATTGCGACGGCGATGTCGAGCGTCGCTTCAGTAAGGACGAGCTGCTGACCAACATCATGATCTACTGGGTGAGCGGCTGTATCGGGTCGTCGGTGCGCCTCTACTACGAGAGCCGCCATCATCCGTGGAGTCTCGGCCCCGGCGAACGGATCACCGTGCCGGTCGGTTTCGCCCGCTTCCCGGTCGAGCTGACCCGCCCACCGCGCGAATGGGTCGAGCGCGCCTGCAACCTCCAGCACTGGAGCGACCTTCCCAGCGGCGGCCACTTCGCCGCGCTCGAAGAACCCGCGGCGCTGGTCGAGGACATCCGTGCCTTCTTCCGACCGCTGCGAAAGGGGTGACGGCGGGCGGGCAAAGGCTCCCCGACTACGGTCGAGCGACGAGGCGATAGATGGCCCGTGGCGCGTCTCACCCAGAATACCCCGCGACGGCGGAGGAGACCGAGTTTCCGCGGTGGCGGCAATCGGTGTGGGTGATCGCGCTCGGGGCGTTCATGGCCTCGTTCTCGATGAACTTCTGGATCCCGTTCCTGCCGGTGTATATGCAGCGGTTGGGCGCGGGCGACGACGCGGCGGCGCTGACCTGGGTGGGCATCGCGTCGGCGGGATCAGGCATCGGCCGGCTGGTAAGCGGTCCGTTCTGGGGGGTGATCGCCGACCGCTACGGTCGCAAGGCGATGTTCGTCCGTGCGCTGTTTGCCGCCACCCTGAGCACGTTGATCGCGGCGGCCGCGACCGAGCCGTGGCATGTGGCGGTGTCGTGGACGGCGCAGGGGGCGCTGTCCGGCTTTATCCCCGCGGCGGTGGCGCTGACCAGCGTGAGCGTGCCGCGCGGCCGGCTGACCGGCGCGCTGGGGAACGTGCAATTCGGCCAGTACGCCGGCAACTTCGGCGGTCCGATCGCCGGTGCGGTCCTGGCCGCGCTGATCGGGCTGCGTGGGGCGGTGCTCGCCGGCGCGTTGGTCCCCGCGGCGGCGGCGCTGATCGTGCTGGCGGTGGTGCCGCGTGATCACGTCGGTCCGCGTCGGGTCGTCGTCGCGGGTGCACCGCGCGAGAGCCGGCTCACGACGCTCACCGGTGGACTGTCCGTGCAACTTGGCATCGGGTTGCTAGTGTACTTCGCGGTGTTCATGACGAGTGGATTGGTGCGCACCGCGGCGCCGGTCGCCCTGAAGGGGTTCGCGCATACCGCCTCGGTCACATCGCTCACGGGCATCACCTTCGCGGTGGGCGGGCTTGGCAGCGCGATCGGCGCCCTTGGACTGGCGCGGCTGCTACGCGTTCCGAACCGGCTCCGGCTGGTGCTGACCGTGGTGCTGGGAATTGCCGCCGCCGCCCACGCGCTGTTGGGATTGGCAGGAGGGGCCGTGATGTTTATCGCGGCGTACGGTGTGGCGGGACTGTGCCAGGGCGCGATGATGCCCGCGGCCAACACCGTGATTGCCGCGTCGGCGCCGTACGAGCGGCGCGGCGCGGCCTTCGGTCTGGCGAGCAGTGTGCAGGCGCTCGCCTTCGTCGCCGGCCCATTGGGCGCCGCCTACTTCGCCCACACCTCGTTGTCACTCGGATTCGTGCTGCTAGGCTCGTATTTCGCACATGGCTGAGGAGTCGGGTGGAGGGTGGTCACTCAAGGTGCAGAGCAGCGGCGACAATAGCTCCGTGAGTCCCGCCGGATGAGGGGCGGGCCCATGGAGGTGGCGCGATGACCGTGC
>JBBQJF010000216.1:0-8884 GCA_038325665.1 Dehalococcoidia bacterium
TTATCGCCTTGAGAGTTCGAATAGGTCGTTGAGTTCGCCGATCACCTGGTCGCCGCGACCCTCGGCGAAGCCGTCGCGGACGCAGCCGTCAAGATGGCCACGCAGCAGGAGCGCGTCGAGCTTGTCCAGCGCCCGCTTGACGGCGTGTGTTTGCTTGAGGATGTCCACGCAGTATTGGTCGTCCTCGACCATCTTGCGGATACCCTTGAGATGGCCCTCGATGTATGCCAGCCGTTTGAGCGCGTCGCCCTTTTCCGCGTGCATTGCCCTCTACCTCTACTACCCTACCCCCCTGGGAGGGGTATGGATCGAGAGTAACGCCCATCACCGCGGTTGTCAACCCATGTGCGCCCGCGCCGTGTATGGGTTTGTTGATTTGGCGTGTAGACTCACTCCAGAACGGGTTCTTCGGATGACGCACGAGAGGTGATGCGGGAGGTATGGCGATGACGGTCGTTGAATCCCTTCAGGCGGACGCGGAGGCGGCCTACAGACGGTTGACACCGGCCTCGGCCGCGCTGTACGAGCGCGCCGAGGCGGCGCTGCCCGGCGGCGACACGCGGCAGTCGGTGTTCTTCCGCCCCTATCCGCTCTTCCTCGACGGCGGTCAGGGCGCCCACGTCGAAGATCTGGACGGCAATCGCTTCCTCGACTGCTCCAACTGTTGGTCGGCGATGATCCACGGTCACGCGCACCCGGCGGTAGTCGAGGCGGTGACGGGACAAGTTGCGAAGGGCACGGCCTTCGCCGCCGCTAACCGGCACGCGGTCGAGCTGGCCGACCTGCTCAAAGAGCGGCTGCCTTCCATCGAGAAAATGCGCTTCGCCAACTCCGGCACCGAGGCGACGATGTTGTGTGTGCGCGCGGCGCGGGCCTTCACCGGCCGCGCAAAGATCGTCAAGATGGCCGGCTCCTACCACGGCTCGCACGACGACTTCGAGGTCTCGGGCGGCGAATCGCCGGCCGGCATCATGCCCACCGCCGCGGAGCATGTGTTGGAGGTCGAGTTTAACGACAAGGACGATGTGACTCGGGTGCTCGCTCAGCACGGTGACGACGTGGCCGCCGTGATCGTCGAGGGGATCATGGGGTCGGCAGGGATGCTGCCCCCGGACGACGGCTACCTCCGCCATCTGCGCGACGAAACCGCTCGCCGCGGCATCCTGCTGATCATCGACGAAGTGATCTCGCTGCGGCTCGCGCTCGGCGGAGCACAGGAACTCTACGGGGTCACGCCCGACCTGACGGCGATGGGCAAGATCATCGGCGGCGGCTTCCCCGTGGGTGGATTTGGCGGTCGCGCCGACCTGATGGAGCAGTTTTCGCCTTTGCGGTCGGACTACCTGCACCACAGCGGCACCTTCAACGCGAATCCCGTCTCGATGGTCGCCGGCCTCGCCACACTCCGGCAGCTCGACGCGGACACGATCGGTTATCTGGGCCGGCTGGGTGAGCGGTTCGCGGACGGCGTGCGGCGGGCCGCCGCGGCGCGGGGCGTGACGGTGCAGGTCACGGGCGTCGGGTCGCTTCGCAACCTGCATTTCGCCGCTCGCGCCCCCCGGCACGCGGCCGAGGCCCATGCCGCCGACAAAGAATTGTTGCGCCTGCTGCATCTCAAGTTGCTGACCGACGGCGTGCTCGTCGCGCCGCGCGGCATGTTCGCGCTGTCAACACCGATGAGCGAGTCCGAGATCGATCACATCGTCGAGCGCACCGGCGAGGCGTTGGAGTGGCTGCGGCCGGCGATCGAGGAGCGGGCGCCGGCGCTGATCGGACAGCGGACAGGCGCCGGCGGGTGAGCGGCGCTGTCGAGCCAGCGAATGACACGCGGGTTGGCGACATGGCGACGGCCGGGCAGCAATGCCCGGCCGTCCAGACTCGTGTGCGCAACCATCGTACTGATCTGCCCACGGGGTTAGCTGACGGGTTCGGCCTCAGTACCGTTGAGCTGGCCTACCCCGGCCGGAGCCGGGGATTCACCCCTAAAACTGGTTCCCCCGCCGGCCCGTCGTAACGGGCGCGTTCGGCGCTGGCTCACTGGTTGCGCGGCGACCCCCGCGATGGTGCATGAATCGGTCGCCGTATGGCCATCATACCCGACCGCGTCAAGGCATCTTGTTCAAAGGTATCGCTGCAAGGGGAAACTCGTCCCCCCGGCCACCCTTTCCCCCGACCATGCCGGGATGGAGCTGCACGGGAAGGAGAGAACACGATGACGGGCGGTGGGCTGGTTTCCCGCTCACTTTCGCTCCTCGGAGGAAACGCGCGCCGGCGGCGGTCCGCTCGACCGAACATCGTGGCCGGCGCCAGCCTCCAGAGGCTCCAGGTCGAAATCATCGCTGACGTCATGGGTGACGGCCGAGCTGGCGCCGATCTCCGGACTGCGGCGATAGACCTGAAATAGCAGCGGCGGCACCACCAATGTGGTGGCGATGCTCATGATCACGACCACGGAGAAGATATCGTTCGGGATAATTCCCGCGTTGAGGCCGATGCCCGCCACGATGAGACCGACTTCACCACGAGGCACCATGCCCAGTCCCACGATTAGCATACCTCGGCGTCCGGCGCCCCACATCGCCCCACCGGCGCCGATCATCTTGCTCACGATCGCGATCAGCGTGACCGCCACTGCCGTCAGCACGATCGACGCGTCAGTGAACGACGCCGGGTCGACCTTCGTGCCGGTGTAGACGAAGAAGAACGGTACCAGGAACTCATAGATCGGCCGGCTTTGATGTTCGAGGTCGAATTGCTCGCGCGACTCGGCCAGCACCATGCCCGCCAGGAACGCTCCAATGATGCCCGCCAGTCCAATCACCCCGGCCAGGGCGGCCAGACCGAGCATGAGCAGCAGTGACACGTTCAGGGGCACATTGCCGGGGACCAGCTCATCAAGGGCGGCGACGCGTACGCTGAAGCGGCGGGTGGCGTGTGTGCCCGCCCACGCGACGAAGCCGACGAAGGCGAACGCCTGCACCGCGATCAACGCTATCGCCCGCGGGCCGGCGCCCTCGCCCGAACCGGCGGCGGAGACTATTGCCAGCAACAGCAGCCCGAGGATGTCGTCGATCACGGCGGCGCCGAGGATGATGCGCGCCTCGCGGGTGCGCAGCACGCCCATCTCCTGCAATACCCGCGCCGTGATGCCGACGCTGGTGGCGACAAGCGCGGTGGCGACGAAGGCCGACTCCAGGCGTGGGTGGCCGGTCAACTCCATGAAGGCGAAGCCGGCGGCGAACGGTGCGATAATGCCCAGCACACCGACCGCGCCCGCGCGTACGCCCACCCGCAAAATGTCGGTGGCGCGCGTCTCCAGCCCAACGGTGAACAGCAACACCACCACGCCCAACTCGGCGATCGATTCCAACACCAATTCGAGCGCGTGCGCCGCCATCGTCCGGTCGCCGTCGAACAGTTCGATGATCCCCGCGGTCGGTTCGCCGATCAAGCCAAGGGCGAACGGGCCGATCGCGACGCCGACCAGCAGTTCGCCGATCACACTCGGCTGTCCCAAACGAGCGACGAGCGTGCCCGCCAGTTTCGCGGCCGCGTAAATGATGAACAAATTAACCAAGACCGTGGTCAGCGCGGACATGACGCTTCTCCCACGCGGGGCACGCAAAAAGAGCCTGTCGATGACAGACTCCTCCACATCGCGGTATGCGCCGCGCCGCGTCTCGACCACCGCGTACCCGAAAATAGTACCGACTTCGCGACCGGTGCGAAAGTTACCGGATTGGGTATCAGTCGATTCTCTGGAGGGCAGAGGCGATGAAGGCACGTACGCCGGTGCGAAGGTCGTCGACCGTGAGGTCGGCGCGCCCAAGCTCGTGATAACCGGAGAGCCAGACCGCTGGATCGGGGAGCGCCCGCACCGCCCCCAGGAGATCCCACCCCGCCAGCCCGGTGATGCGCCAGCCGGCGACCGCCTCGTAGTCGCGCACGAACAGGTCGGCCGCCTCCGGTCCCATCTGCAGCGCCATGTCGAGGCGGCAGTAGCCGACTTCAAACCCCGGCTCCTCCACCCCCGCCCAGTCCCAATCGACCACCCCGGTGAGCCGCCCACGAGACCAGAGCGTGTTGCCTGACCAGTAGTCGCCGTGGACCAGGGTCGTCGCCATTCGCGACCGAGTTGACCACCATTGATGCAGCGCGGCTTCGATTGATGGGCCATCGGGGTAGGCGGTCAAGCCGGCGCGTGCGTCCTCGTCCAGCTTGAGGCCGCCGTCCGCCTCCCACTCCGGTTCGCGCAGGAAGCTCAGGTCGATACCCGCGACCGGCGCGCGGTGAACGGCGGCCAGCGCGCCGGCCAGACCGCGAACGAAACCTCGAGGGTCGCGCGGTGTGAGACGGCTGCCGCCCGGCAGTCGGGTCATGACGTATCCGGGATTGCCGAGGATCGCGCCGTCACCGTCGAACAACACGGGGCGGGGCGCCGTGATCCCCAATGGCTCTAGCACACCCAAGGTGCGCCACGCGCGCAACGGACGGCCCGGATCGCGCTCCAGCAGCCGCGCGGGGTACCGGCGCACCACCAGCCGGCGGCGCTCACCCGCGGGCGCGACCAGGTCCATCGTGTGCATCGCCGCGTCCAGGCCTCCGCCAAGCCGGCGCACATTCGCCGGCCGGCTGCCGGGCGTGACCGCCTCGCACACCCGCGTGAGCGCGCGTGCCAGTGGGGCGCGACGGAGTTGGTCGTTCAGTGGCGGCATCCACGCAGCATAGCGCGCGGGTGGGGGATAGGTCATAGGGCATAGGATGGAATGTGCGAGGAGGGGCGGCGGAGGGGGAACCGGGGTAGCAGGTACGCTCACGAGTGGCGGGGTCGTGTCGGGGAGAGGTCAGGAGGCCGGCACGGGGAGGCGTGCAGCACGGACCGCGAGTTACCGGCAATCGACCCGGAGGAATCCGCGGTTGCGCCATTGCCGGCAGCAAAGATGATCGCGACGGCCGTCTCGCCGTCGCCCGATCGGTGTGAGCGCCGTGAGCGGCATGATCCGTGAACCCGTACTGATTGGCCCGCTTATCAGCCGTTGGAGCCGTGAAGTTGGGGTTCGCGTGCGCGGGCGAGCGTGTCCACCAACTCGTTGAGTCGGGGCAGAACATGCTTTGTGATCACGGCGGCTGGCGATCGGCCGCGCAAAATGTGAGGACGGCGGGCGATGACCTGGAGATATCCCAGCGGTGGGGCCAGCAACTCACGGACATTCACGACCATCTCGGCAAATGCTCGCGACCGTTCGTTTTCTCGCTGTCGAAGATCGGCAACCTCATCGCGGAGTCTGTCGCGCTCCTCGATCAGATCGGTCATATCAGCAAGGGTGACCATGATGCCTTGGTAATCTTCATCAGCCATTGGCTCCACCTCAATTGCCCAGCAGCAACTCGTCTTGCCCGAACTGCCGTGTACGGTAAACCGGAAGTCATGGTCTTGCCAGGGGAGCCGTTCGTGTAGGGCACGCTCAAGCGCGTCACGCAACCGGTCAGCCGCGGGCGCGAGAATCTCTGTCGCGTGCCGGCCGATGAACTGATCGCGGCGCTGGCCGAGAAACTCGTCGCCGGCGGGCGCGGCGTAGCGACAAATCAGATCGGTGTCGAACAGGAACACATCAAGCGGGGCGCGGCGCAACAGGTTATCGAGGAGCGTTGTCGAGTCTGATGGGACGCCTGATCGAGCGTTCATGTGCCGCATCCTCAAAGTGACGAGTCACGTTGGTGTCCCTCTTACTTAACGTAAAGCAATTGTCACTTCAGCAAACGTACTCCACGAGCTATCATATGGTGGGAATGCACTACTACGAGCAGAGCGGTCGTCACCGAGAGCGGTGTACGCCGAGCGCGCGACTCGCGGCCACGGAACAGTACGCGGCCAGAACCGCTGACCGCGTGGGGCCGTGAGGAGTGTGCGGCGCGCCGGGTATCCGCTGGCGCGCGCCGATGGTGCACGGACGGTGCCGCGCGGTCACGCCAGTGGATGCCGCCGGTTCCTGGGGCCGGTGGGGCGCCCGATCGCCGGCCGATCGATCACCGCGGCTGATCAGCCGCGACGGGCAAGCCACGCGTCCTGCAGTTGACGGGAGTTGGCGAGATCGAGCGGCGACCACGGCTGCCCCGAGAAGTCCTGATACAGCCGCAGGACGTTGGGCACGATGCGCTCGGGTTCGCCCCAGGCGGCGTACGGGCCGAGGTCAATCTCCATGATCGCCGCGTCGGGCGGCATTCCGGCGTCGTGGCAGCGTCGCGCCTGATCGCGCAGTATCTCGAAGTAGCCACGCAACAGCGCCAGGTCATCCTTGGCGCCAATCGGTCCGTGCCCCGGTACGATTTGGTCCACGTCCATCGCCTCAATCGCGCCGATCGCGTCGATCCAGCCGAGGATCGAACCCTCGAATGCCAGCGGTGTGACATAAAAGAACGCGACATCTCCCGCGAACAGCACGCGCTCGGCCGGCAAATACACGAGGGTATCGTCGATCGTGTGAGCCGTGGGCACATGGATCAACTGCACCTCACGCTCATCCACGTACAGCGTCATCGCGCCGGTGTAGGTCATATTGGGGAGGACAATCGGCACACCCGGCGCCAGGTCCTCGGCGAAGTGCGGCGCGGCGGCGGCTATGCGGGCGCTCGGATCGCCAACCCGCTGCATCTCCGTGCGTGTGAGAGCGTGAGCGAGGATGGTCTGTCCCGCGAACATATGGTTGCCGAGGGTGTGATCGACGTGGTGGTGCGTGTTGACGAGCGTGTCGATCGGGGCAGCGATCACGCGGGCTGCCTCGTCGAGGAACGCTCGCGTCATGCGTGGGACGAACAGCGCATCGACCGCGATACAACCGGACTGCCCGGTGATCAACCCGGCGTTGGAAATACAAAAGCCGCCGGTCGCCTGCACGTAGGCGTGGACGCCGCCGGCAAGCTCGACCATCTCGGTATTCCATGAAGGAACCGCGCCCGCTCCCATTGCCCCGCCCGCCATAATGTCCTCCTGCTACGGCAGTCATTAGCCGTTCCTTAACAACTCCCCGGCCCGTAGGAGAGTATTTTGTTACAGTATCCCCGCGATTGTCGTGACGTGCGATGCACGCCTGGACGCCGCGTCGATGCGGTCATCTCACCACCCGTGGTGATGTCGCTCGACGGCGCGGGGTGCGGGTCGATACGCGCGACACCACCAGGTGCAAGCGACTGCATGGGAGAACCGCGCGATGCGGGGCCGTCCCCCAACACCTAATACCCACCACCTACTTTCGAGGGGGGCATCATCCATGACCTCTGGTTCCAGTGCACTCACCGCTCCACTGGGCCGCGCGGGCCGCGCACGGCTGCGCGGACTCGGGCCGATGCAAGTGGGTACGCTGCTCGCACTCTTGCTCGCGTTCGCGGTTGCCGGCTATCTCGTGTTCGTCCGCATGTGGGGGGACGGCCAGAAGGTTGCCCCCAGCTACTCGGTCGGCGCCGCCGCTCGCCAGACGATTACCTCATTCGCGAACGCCTCCGGTTCGGTCAACACGGACCGCCAGGTCAAACTATCGTTCACCACCACCGGCCGCGTCGCGAAGCTGTCGGTTAAGCAGGGCGACACCGTGACGGCCGGCCAGGAAATCGCGGCGCTCGACACCGCGGCGCTGCAGATCAAGATCGACACCGCCCTGTCGCAACTGGCGTCGGCGCAGGCCAGGCTGCAGGCGCTGGTCGATGGCCCAACGGCCGCCGAACTCGCCGCGCAAGAGCAAGCGGTCGCGACCGCCCAGTCGAGCGTCACGCGCGCCCAAAACGACCTCACCAACCTGCTCACCGGTGTCACCGCCGAGGATGTGTCAGCGGCGCGTGCGAATCTCGACCGAGCGGCCGGGGCACTGAGTGTGGCGCAGACGAACTACGACAAGCTTGTCCGGGGCGAAGACCTGACACTGCGACCCGAGTCCACGGCGTTGCAGAGTGCGAAGTCCGACTTTCAGACTGCCCAGACCAACTTCAACACCAAAGCCCTCCCCAATTCTGCCGATGTGGCGACGGCGCGGGCAGCCGTGACCAGCGCCCAATCGTCGGTGGACGCCGCTCAGACCAAGTTGAATGTGGTACTGCAACCCAATCCCGCCGACGTGGTCACGGCGCAATCGTCGGTGACCAGCGCCCAATCGTCGGTCGATGCGGCGCGGGCTAAGCTGACGGCCGTGCTCAATCCGAATCCGGCGGATGTGTCCTCGGCGCAGTCGGCGGTGTCAAGCGCGCGGTCGGCGTATGAATCGGCGCAGGCCAAGCTGACCCAACTCCAGAATCCGAACCCGGCGGATGTGTCGTCGGCCCAATCCACGGTCAGCAGCGCTCAAGCGCAGCTCGATGCGGCTAAGGCAAAGTACGCCTCTGTGTTCATTGGCGGAAGCTACGCCGACCGCCAGGCGGCGGAGGCCGCGGTCGTCGCGGCCCAGTCGGCGGTCGAATCGGCCCGCGCCCGTCGTTCCGCGCAGTCCGGCGGCACGAACTCTGATGCAGACGCCGCGACGGCCGACACGGCCGTGGTGCAGGCGCAGTCGGCGCTCCTGACTGCTCAGAACAATCTGGCTAAGCTTCAGGGCCAGCAGGTCGGCGCCGACATCTCGGCGGCGGAGCAGGGCGTGCGCGCGGCCGAGAGCGCGGTAACCACGGCGCAAAACAACCTGACGAAGCTGCTCGTGCCCCAGCCCGCCGACCTCGCCACGGCGCAAGGTGCTGTGTCGGCGGCGCAGAGCACGCTGACCACGGCGCAAAACAACCGCTCCAAGCTGGTTACGCCCCAGGCGGCGGACGTGCTCGCCGCACAGCAGACCGTGGCGGCGGCGCAATCGACGCTCCAGACGGCGCAAACGAACCTTGACAAGCTGCTCAGCCCGCCGGCGGCGGA
>JBBQJF010000217.1:0-8818 GCA_038325665.1 Dehalococcoidia bacterium
TTGGCGTGATGACGAGCACCACCCACTGGTCTGCCATCGCCTCCCAACGTGTGATCGCGTCCTCTGCCTGTCGCGGCTCGTAGTAGCGGCGGGCGAGGCGGCGAGCCAGCTCGATGCCGCCGTCTTCCTCGACCATGGCGGTGCCCTCGATCGTCACCCACGCCTCCGCGACTCCGACCCCTTCCTCCACCGAGAGGCACACGCGCGGGTCGGAGGTGATACGCCGGACTTTCTCGGAACCGCGCGAGGTGAACATCCGTGCATGTTCTCCGTCCCACTCGTACCAGATGGGGACGACCGTGGGCGATCCGTCGGCGTAAAGCGTCACGAGCTTGGCGATGCGCGTGTCGCGGAGGAACGCATCGTGCTGTTCGGGTGTCATGCGGGCCATCGGCGAATTCCTCTCGTGGGGGCGACACCGTGCCCAGCGCCTGCTGTACCCATGTCACACGGTACAACGGAGGTCACTCGCCGGCCGTCTCGGAGCGCGTAGCGACCAGTTCCGCGAGAACGCCGGCATTGTCACCCGCCAGCATCTTCGCCACGGCAAGACGCAGGCCGGGAAACGCCTCGCTCGCGATGACGCCGCGGGCGTCCGGCTCGACCGGCACGTACGCGCCGGCGACGAGCCGAAACCAATCGATCCGGCGCTCGTACACTTGCCAGACGATGTACTCGCGCACGCCGTTCCGCCGATAGATGTCCATCTTATCGTGGAGGTCATACGCCGCGCTGCTCGCCGCGATTTCAATCACGAGCTGAGGCGCGCCGTGGATATAGTCATCGTCCATCACGCGCGCTTGCCCTTCCACCGCCGGCTCAACGAAGAGGCAAACATCCGGCTGCACCTCACTGTCGTCACCGAGGAACACGGTCGCGTTATCAGCGACGCGAACGCCTTGGTGAGTTGAGGCGAAGACACCGATCCAACCCACCACCGCACCGTGCGGCTCTCCGTGCGTGACGCGCGTCGGTGATGTCACGTACACAACTCCCGCGATAAGTTCGGCCCGTTTAATCTCGGGGTGCGCGCAATAGCGCCGGTGAAACTCATCCCGCGTCAGCCGGTCGCCGGATTCGAGCGGGGCGAGAGCCGTTACGGCAGTGGACATCGACAACCCTCCCGCGGTGAGTCGTGTTCCAGTGTAGCGCGTACTGGTCGTCGCTCTCCATTGGCGTGTGGCCTGGCGTGAGGTGGTGTGGCGTTCTGGCATGTCCGCAGGCTGTCGCGACGCGGGCACGTCGGTGATTGACGGGGGGATGAGGCACTCACTCCGTTTGGCGATAGACCAGCCCGCCGACATCCGTCGTCCCCGGGATGCCAAAGGCGAGGTGCGCCATCGCCGTATCTTCCGTCGCGCCGTGCCAGTGCGGCTCTCCTGCCGGCACGACGATCACATCGCCGGGGTACACCCGATGCTCCTCTGTCTCGGTGGCCAGGATTCCCTCGCCTTCCGAGATGTACATCGCTTGGTCGAACCTGTGGGTGTGGACCAGGTGCCGGCCACCCGGCTCGAACCGGACGAAGAATACGCGCATCTGGTCGCTCCGCACGGCGCCTGTCAGCTCGCGCAGTCTCACCGTGCCTGTCACGACGGGGGCAGTATTCACGGGCGGGTCGGTGGGGTCGTGTCGAATGACGTGCATCCATCATCTCCTGAAGGGGTCGCGGCCGGGTTCCCATCTGAGTCCAGGCTACGTCTCGCCAGTCATCGCGCTCCTCCAATTTTCTGTTCCTCGCGGCGCTGCAAGGGTAAGGACGTCAGGTGGCATCTCAGTACTCGTTCACAGGCAGGTCGGCCACGACTGGAGCGGCTTGCGGTGGCCGCGCGGCGGCGGCGCGACCGCCAGCCGCTCCAGCGCGCGGATGAGGACGGGACGGGTGGCGGCAGGGTCGATGATCTCATCCACGGCCATGACGCCGGCCGCGCCGTAGGGTGTGGTGTCCTCGCTCCAGTGCCGACGATCACTTGACCGGTTTCAGTGGAGTGGTGGATGCCAGCCGACGAGTACCGACAGACGGCGCGCCTCGACGAGATCCGGATGATTCATCGCGAGCGCGCTGGCAGTCGCTCGCCCCGTGGCTGTGATTCCACGAATCAACGTTCCGTCGTTGGCCCACTCAAAGTGTTCGTGCCGAGTATCACCCCGGGGGTTGAACAGAGGGATGTTCGCCCCATCGGTGGGATCGATGCCGTTGCGCTTGTCTCCCTTGTGACCGTTACACATTGGACAGGCGAGCGCCAGGTTGCCCTCATCGCTGGTACCGCCGTGCGCCTCGGGGATGATGTGGTCGATCTCAAGCATTGGCCCGACAATGCGCCGTGAAGTCAGGCAGTAGGCGCAGCGGAACCGAAAGGTTTCAGCGACGCGCCACCGCAGCGCTTGAGAGATGTATCCCATGGCTATTCTAGCGGCTCAAACTGGTCCAGATTATCCACGCCATACCCACGCTGTTTCAGCAACGCGGCCGCTTGTGCCCGAACCAATACAGTCTCTCGATACAGCGCCAGCAGCGCCCGCTCCTCAGCCCGCTCCTCGTCCGTCAGTCTCCCCGCCTGCTGCCGGTCGTGCAGGACGGCCAGACGCTCGCGCTGGCCAGGAGCAACCGTCGCGCGGGCTGCCTGCCACAAGGCCGCATCGTTGAGATACACCATGTGCGCCAGCGCCGAACGCAGTGACGTCGGAGTCTGTTCGACGGTCGGCGCCGCCGCGATCACGGCTTCGGTCAACACGTCGTCCATGGAACGATGCGCGCTCGCGGCCGCCCGCTGGATCTGCTCGTACACATCGACCGGCAGTTGTATCGTCACTTCCCGAATTGCCATCGACCCTCTCGCTGCCATCCGTCCGCACCTCATGCTCCGTGGCGCTCATCATAGCAATCGACAGCAGACACACACCAAGTCACCGGCCGTCCCTTCACGCCGCGTAACCGCGGTGGCAGGCTGCATCCCGTATTCCACGCGGGCGGGCGCATCAGCCGGCGGGTTCCATCTCGTTCACAGGCAGGTCGGCCACCGCAAGCCGCTCCAGCGCGCGGATGAGGACGGGCCGGGTCTCGGCCGGGTCGATAATTTCGTCCACGGCCATGACGCCGGCCGCGCCGTAGGGTGTGGTGTCCTCGCTCCACTCCGCGATCATGCGTGCGCGCTCGGCACCAGGATCGGCGGCGGAGCGCAGCTTCTCCGCGTAGACGACGTTGACGCCGACGGCCGGGTCCATGAACGAGATCTCGGCGCTGGGCCACGCCAGCACCAGGTCGCCGCCCATATTGTTGCCGGACAGCGAAAAGTAGGCCAGCCCGAACGCCTTCCGTAGCACCACCGTGATTCGCGGTACCTCGGTCTGCGCCAGTGCTTCGAGGAACATGATCGCCTTGGACAGCAGCCGGTCGTGCTCGGCCTGCCGCCCGACGATGAAGCCGGGCACGTCTTGCAGGAAGATCAGCGGCACGTTGAAGGCGTCGCACAGGCAGACGAACTGGGTCGCCTTGTCGCACGCGGCCGGGTCGAGCACCCCTGCCTGAAACATCGGGTTGCTGGCGATGATGCCCACCGTCCGGCCACCCATCCGCGCCAGACAGGTGATCAGGCTCCGGCCGAACTCGGGCTTCAGCTCGAAGATCGTACCGCCGTCAGAGAGCCGGCGCAGCACGCGCCGCATGTCGTAGGCGCGAGTGCGCTGGGTCGGCACCAGGTCGTACAGCCGCTCGTCCGGCGCGAGGCTACCGTCCCACTCGGTGCGCGGCGGCGCGCTCCAGCAGTTCGACGGCAGGTAGGCGAGAAACTGCCGGATCAACGCCAGTGCCTCGTCCTCGTCGCCGGCCGCCATGTCGATCTGGCCGGTCCGTCGTAGATGGACATCGACGCCGCCCAGTTCCTCGTACCCGACCTGCTCACCGGTGGCGATCTCAACCACGCGCGGACTGGTGACAGCCAGGCATGTGCCCCGCACCTGGACGACGAAGTCCGAGAGCGCCGACTGGAACGACGAGCCGCCGAACGATTCACCGACGATCGCGGTCGCCATCGGCACCCGGCGCGCCCGTCCGGCCACCTCGACCTGGGCGTAAATCTTGCTAAACCCCTCCGAGCCGAGTGAGTCAGGCAGGCGCGCGCCGCCGGTTTCGCCCAGATAGATGAAGGGGCAGCCCTTTTCCACGGCCAGGTCGAACAGCTTACGGTTGCGCCGCCCGCCCACCACCGAACTCGAACCATGAAACACCGTCATGTCGTCGCCCGACACGGTCACCGGGCGGCCGTCGATCGTGCCGAATCCCGCGATCTTGCCGTCACCCGGCGAGCGATCCGCCACCTCGGCCCTCTCGGAGCGGCTGAACGTGCCGATCTCGACGAACGAATCAGGGTCGAGCAGCCGGTCGAACCGCTCGCGAATCGTCAACCGTCCGCGGGCGTGCTGGCGGTCGATCCGCTCACGGCCGCCCATCTCGGCGCGGATGCGTTCACGTCGCGCCTTCATCTCCTCGGTCAGCTCGCGCAGACTCATGCGTATCGTTCCCTCCAACGTATTGGCTTCGACCATCGCACGGGGCAGACGCGGGCGCAACGCGACCCTCGCCTCCCGCCTCACTGACCCCTCACCCATGCGCCACTCTCGGCTATAGTTGATGCACATGCGGGAGCCGCCATCCCCCGTCCCTTCTCTCCCGGCCATGCCGGAAGAAGAGGTCCGTCAGCGTGGGTCGGCCGCGGTGAACGCTCATACACGGGAGTCGCTCATGCCCCGCCGGGGCGCCACCGGGCATGAAGAACGGCGCCGTGCACCCGTCCCCCAATACCCGATACCCAACACCCACGTTCAAGGGAGTAACACACGGTGACACGCGACGAACAGCCGGACAACGGTGAGGGCACGGATCACGCGCTGGTCGTGGACCCGGACGGCGGCGGGACGCACCGCGCGCTTGTGGCGGCGGTCGGCGACGCCGAGCCTGGTGCGACGATCCGGCTACTGGCCGGCACGCACCGGCTGAAGCGCGGCATCGTGATCACGTCGAGCGTCACACTCGTCGGTGACGGCATGGACCTGACCGAAATCGTGTGCGACCGCGGCGACTTCGCGATCCGCTACGAGGGCGGCGGCTTGTTCGCGCTGCGAAACCTGACGGTCCGCTGGGCTGGCCCTCAGGGCCGGTCCGCTGATGTTGTCACCGTTCACGGCGACACCGAGGTCGCGATCGATGGCTGCCGGTTCACCGGCGCCACCTCACAGGAGAAGGTCAGCGGCGCGGGTTTGGAGCTAAAGGGCCGGACGCGCGGCACTGTCGTGCGCTGCCAGATGCTGGATAACGGGTTCGGCATTGTCGTCGGCGAGAGCGCGGAGCCGCTGATCGAGGACAACACCTGCCGCAACAATCGCGTGGCCGCGATCGCCTATTACGGCAAGTCGGCCGGTATCGCCCGTCGCAACATTTGTATGAACACGCTTGATTCGTACGGCTTCTACGTGATTGAACGCTCGCATCCCCTGCTCGAGGGCAATCTCTGCCGCGACAACAAATGGACCGGCTTCGCCTTCTTCGATCAGGCGACCGGCGTGGCCCGCGGTAACACCTGCATCGCGAATGGGATGAGCGGCTTCATCGTCGGGCAGAATGCGAAGCCCGAGCTGACCGAGAACGCCTGCCGCGAGCACGAATACGCGGGTATCATCTACTTCGGCAGCGCGGCCGGCAGCGCGCACCATAACATCTGCTCGGACAACGGTCACTTCGGCATCTGGTTGGGCGAGCGCTCGCGCCCGAAGCTGGAGAGCAACACCTGCGAACGCAACCCCGAGGCCGGCGTCTACGTCACCGCCGAGGCGTGGCCGATGCTGGCCGACTTTCCCGGCTGGGATCAGGTGCGGCGTCCGCGTGGATGACCCCTGCCCGGTGCGCCGAACTCACGGCGGACCTCGTCGCCGGCGAATGAAAGGCTCGTGACCATGCCAGCCCTGTATCGCGCGGACCAGGTCGGCAGTCTGTTGCGCCCGCCCGAGGTGCTCCAGGCGCACACTGCATTTCGCGAGGGCGGCATCTCGCGCGAACGGCTGCGCGTGATCGAGGACGCGGGCATTCTTGCCGCGCTCCGGCTGCAACAAGAGATAGGTGTCGACGTGCTCACCGACGGTGAGTATCGACGTGGGGGGTGGGCGAGCGACTTCAATGACGCGGTGGAGGGCTACGTTCCTGGTCCGCCGCCCGTGACGCTCGCGTGGAAATTGGGCGCGGGTGAACCCGGCCCTCCGGTCACGGCGCTGGGCGCGGCGGCGGGAAGCTTTGTTGTCGGTCAGACGCTGCGCCAGACACGGCGAATGACCGCGCATGAGTCCGGATTCCTCAAACAGCACGCGGCGGGGGCCTTCAAAGTCACGCTGCCGGCGGCGTCATACGTCGTCGCTCGTGGGTTCAAACCTGGCATCACCGATGCGGTGTACCCGTCGCGGGCGGCGTTGCTTCACGATGTGGTCGCTATCATAAGGGCGGAGATTCAGGCGCTGATCGCCGAGGGCGTGCCCTACATCCAGATCGATAATCCCCACTATCCGGACTACCTCGACGACGACAAGCGTGCTCAGTGGCAGGCGCTTGGGATCGACCCGGCGCTGGCGCTCGACGAGGACGTGGCCGCGGACAACGCCTGCCTCCAGGGGTTGGATCGCGCCGGCGTCACGCTCGCGATGCACATCTGTCGCGGCAACGGTCGCAGCGCCTGGCACACCGCCGGCGGTTACGACCGGATCGCGGAAAAGGTGTTCACTGGCATCGACGTGGACCGCTGGTTGCTGGAGTATGACAGCGAACGCGCGGGCACGTTCGACCCGCTACGCGTGATGCCACGCGGCAAGACGGTGGTGCTGGGATTGGTGACCACTAAAGAAGGGCGGCTCGAATCGCGGGACGAGCTTCTGAGGCGTATCGACGAGGCCGCGACATTCATCTCGCCCGACAATCTCGCCATCAGCCCCCAGTGCGGATTCGCCTCGGTGGCGGAGGGCAACCTGCTGTCGTGGGACGACCAGCGCAAGAAGCTGGAGTTGGTGGTCAGCGCCGCCCGCGCGGCGTGGGGTTGACCGACGGCCCCTAACGGTCCTTCTCCAGGAGGCCCCGAATGAATTCGGAGACCGCCAAGCCGGCCTGGGAACAGCAAGCTCCCGCCGTGCGCCTCGGTGTGGTGGCGCTGCCGTGGAACCTGAACCGGCGCGGTGAGGGGTTGGGCGCGGGGCCGGAAGCGGTCCTTGACGCGGGATTGGTCGACTGGCTGTCCCAGAGTGGGGCCGTGATCGACGGGCCGCATCTGGTGGATCTGACCGAGGACGAGCGTGGCCGGTACGGCGCCTGGGCAGCCGTTGGGCGACACGGCGCGCATCTGGCCGATGCAGTGGCAACACTCCGCCGGCGCGGTTCGTTCCCGCTGGCGCTGCTGGGCGACTGCAATGGCTCGCTGGGCGTGCTCGCGGGCATGATGCGGGCGGGGGCGCGCCGGGTCGGGATGGTGTGGTTCGATGCCCACGGCGACTTCAACACGCCGGAAACCACGCTGTCCGGCATGCTCGGCGGGATGCCGGTGGCCGTGGCAACGGGGCTGTGCCTGCACCGGCTGCGGAAGCAGGCCGGCGTCGAGCCGCCGCTGGATACGCGTCGGGTGGTGCTGGCCGGCGTGCGCGACACCGATCCGCTGGAGCAGGAACTGATCGAGGAGCACCGCCTCGCCGCCGTGCGCACCTCCGATCTCAAGGGCGACCGCCGCTATCTGCGCGAGGCGATGCAGCGGCTATCCGACGTATGCGACGCTATCTACATCCACATCGACCTCGACGTGCTCGACCCAGATGACGCGCCCGGGATGAATCTACCCGTGCCCGGCGGCCCCTCCGCCGCGCAACTGGCCGCCGCCATTGAGGTCTGCCTCACATCCAACAAGGCCGCCGCACTCGGCATCGCCTCTTACAACGCCGCCCACGACCACGACTCGCGGACACTCAGTTCCGTGTTTGAGGTGATCGCGGGCGGCGTGCGCGGGCTGGCGGCACGAACGAGCACCGGGCGCGGAGGCGGGTGAGCCGGCGGGTCTCGACTACGGCGCACTAACCGAGCCGGCGTTGGCGGCGTTCGGCGCCTCGCGCAGGTCGACCACGGTGGCCGCCGGCAGGCCCATCGTCGAGCGGTGTACGTCGGACTCGTAGATTCCCTCGCGGAGGCGGGCCTCCTCCTCCTCCTCCGAGCCGATCACCACGATCTCGGCTGGCGGAATCGCCTGCCCCACCATGGACATGAAGTCGTCGCGCTGAATGAGCGCGGTCCGCACCCAGTCGGCCTGCGCCGGTGAGCCCACGAGGTAGATGGTTAGGCGCCGGTCGGCGCCTGCAGTTGCGGTCGCCGGGCCACCCCAGGCGCCGCGCTGCTGCCGCTCCTGGTACATCTCCTGGTCAGAAGTCGGCGCTGCCTCCACCGGCCGCACCGCGGCGGGTACGCTGGCCTGGCCGGACGACCCGGGAGCCGTGCCGGCGCCATTGCCGCGATCAATGATCTGCCAGATGCCGATGCCAGCCGCCGCCAGCGCGACCAGCACGCCGCCGGCCGCGACGATCCCGCGCCGCTTGACAGGGTCGGGGGTAGGTGTCACAATAGTTGCCATCAGGCGTTTCTCCTCTTGGTGCTATCCGCTCTCAGAACAGCAATCTTCCGAACGATTCGTCACCTCGCTACAGGTTTCCCGTCGGCGTTACAGCGCCCCGCTTGAGGCGTTCGCCCAAGCGCACCAGCCGGCGACTCAGCCACTGGACCGCGGCCGGCAGCAGCGTCTGTCCTTCC
>JBBQJF010000218.1:0-8818 GCA_038325665.1 Dehalococcoidia bacterium
CGCTGCTGAGCCTCGGTGCTGTACAGCTTCAGCATCGCGGCCTCGTAGTTAGGGATCTGGCCGGTCGCCACCAGGTACGCTGCCCGGAAGCTAAGCATCTGGGTCGCCTCAAGCTCGACGGAGATATTGGCGATCTTCTGGCGGATGTTGGGGTCGTCTTTGAGCCGGCGGCCGTCGTACTCGGTCGTCTTCACTTGCTCGACCAGTTGCTCGAACACCGCGCGGAACCGGCCCACGGTGAAAACCGCGATGCGCTCGAAGTCGAGCGCGGCGGCGAGGTAGTACCATCCCCGGTTCTTCTCGCCCACGAGGTTCTCGCGCGGGACACGCACGTTCTCCCAGTAGGTTTCATTCGTCCGGCTATCGCCCATCGTCCAAATCGGCCGCACGGTGATGCCCGGTGACTTCATGTCCACCATGAACATCGAGACGCCGCGGTGTTTGGGAGCGGTCGGATCGGTCCGCGCGGCAAGCCAGGCGTATTCCGAACGGTGCGCGCCGCTGGTCCAGCGCTTGATGCCGTTGATCACGAAGACGTCGCCGTCTTCCTCGGCGCGGATCTGAAGCGAGGCGAGGTCGGAACCGGCGTCCGGCTCCGAATAGCCGAGGCAGAAGTCGATCTCGCCCGAGGCGATGCGGGGCAGGAACCTCCCCTTCTGCTCCTCGTTGCCGAAGTGCATCAGTGTCGGCGCGACCATGCCGACACCGGTCGCCGATGCCGGCGCGCCCGCGTAGGACATCTCCTCATGGAAGATGTAGTATTCCAGCGGCGAGCGTTCCTGGCCGCCGTATTGCTTCGGCCAGGGCAGCGACAACCAGCCGCGTTCGCCGAGCTTGCGCCGAAAGGCACGCTCCTGCTCGTACACCTCGTCGCCGTGGCTGGCCGCACGCTTTCGGAGTTCGACCGGCCACTCCTTGCTGACAAACTCCCGCACCTCTTGCCGAAACGCCTCGGCCTCTTTGGGGATCGTGAAGTCCATGACGCACTCCTTTGGGGATACCCAATTCCCGGCCATCTCGCTCCGGCCCGGGGGGAGCACCTAACCCCCTGACCCCCTTCCCGGCAAGGGAAGGGGGAACGATACAGTCCTATGCTGGGGGTACTGGTGGGGTTCGAATCTCTCCTTCAAACGCGTGGACGCGGGAAACACATACGGCGCTTCCCACCCCGGAAGCTCGAAGTTCTACGCGGACTCACCCGCGCTCTCCCCCTTCCCTCGCAGCCTGTCCCGGCACAGCCGGGGGGAAGGGGCCGGGGTAGGTCATCGCAGCCGCTCGGCTGCCCGCCGCAGATCCGCGCGAAAGTCGGGGTGGGCGACGCCGATCAACTCCTCCGCCCGCTCGCGTTCGGTCTTGTTGAGCAATTGGGCGACGCCGTGCTCCGTGACGACGTAGTCAGCCAGGTCGCGCGGTACCGTCACCACCTGACCCGGCTCGAACGAGGGTACGATCCGCGACACCGTGCCGCCCACGGCGGTCGAGGGAATGAGACAGACGTACCGCCCGCCTCGCGACAGAAAGGCGCCCATCGCGTACGAAAGATGGCCGCCGGTGCCGCTGTAGGTGCGCCCGCCGATATTCCCGGCTCCGACCTGCCCGGTGAGGTCGATGGTCAGGGCGTTATTGATCGCGACAAGGTTGTCGATCCGGCCGATCACCCGTGGGTCGTGCATGTACTCGGTCGAGTAGAACTCGAACATCGGGTTGTCGTTGATGTACGCGAGGTCGTCGGCGCCGTTGCCGGCCGTCGATGTCACGAACTTACCCGGATGCAGGTTCAGCTTGCGCGAGGTGATGATACCCCGCTTCACCAGATCGATGAGGCCCGGGACGGTCAACTCGGCAAAGTAACCGAGGTCGTGCGTGTCGTCGAAGGCGCCGAGGCGGGCAAGGTTGCCGGTGGTCGAGCCGGTGCCGATTTGGAGCGTGTCGCCGTCGCGCACCAGCGTGGCGACATGCTCGGCGATCGCCTGGTCCCACGGCTCCGGCGGCGGGTAGGCGCGGCTAAAGTCCGGCAGCGGCGTCGGATCCTCAACGAACCAGTCGATCTCGGAGACGTGGATCCAGGTGTCGCCGAACGTGCGCGGCAGATGCTCATTGACAGCGGCGATCACGAGCGTGGCCCGCGCCGCGGTGGTCTTCGCGTCCCACATATGCGCGCCGAAGCAACAGTATCCCTGCTGATTCGGGGGAGTGACGCTGATCAGCGCCACATCGATCGGCCGCGCCCCCGTGCGCCCCTCGTCCAGCGCCTTGTGTGCACCCCACACCATCCACGGGGTGAAACTGGCCCGCCGTTCGTTAACCGCCTCGCGGCTGAACATCGATGCGAAGTAGGTGTTGACGGTGATGTGGTCGCGAAAGGCGTCGTCGTACCAGCCGAAGTCGCCGCTCACCAACGTCTTGATCTCGACATCGTGCAGTTCGTCCGCTCGCCCCAGCAGCGCCGTGATCAACAGTGACACATACTGCTGTGGCGATATCCACACGCGGTCCCCCGACTTTATGCCCGCTACTGCCTCATCGGGCGGCACAAGCCGGCTCGCGTACCACTCCCGCCAGTCCGTGGATCGGGCGGCGGTCTTCGTCGTCAGCACTAGCGTCCTCCAGAGGGCACAGGGCATATAGGTCACAGGTCAGAGGGGCGCGGGGCGCGGGGCACACGGCGAGGGCATGGAGAAGGAGTCACGGGTGGCGTCAGTCGCCGGCGACAGCTTCGAGAGAGGAGCCATAAGACAGGGCATGGGCTTCGTCCCCTATGACCTCTGACCTGTAACGTGACCCGTCCCCCTATGACCTGTGACCTAACCCCCCCCGTCACCTCGCTCCCCGCATTCGTGGGTCGATTTCGTCGCGGAGGGCGTCGCCAAACATGTTCATCGAGAAGACGACCATGCTCAGCGCGATTGTCGGGGCGATCAGGATCCAGGGCGACACCAGCATGTAGATGCGGCCCTCGGAGCTCATCATTCCGCCCCAGGTGGGCGTGGGCGGCGGCACGCCGTAGCCGAGGAACGACAGCGACGCCTCGGCGACGATGTTCGCACCGATGCTGGTCGAGATGAGTACGACCACCGTGGGCAGAATGTTCGGGAGGATGTGCAGCATCAGCGTCCGTCGGTGCGACGCGCCGATCGCCCGTGCCGCGTCGATATACTGGCTGGTGCGGATGCCGATCACCGCGCCGCGCACCACCCGCGACAGCGACAGTGCCCCCCGGAAGGCCAGCGCGATGATCACGTTGTTGACGCTGGGGCCGAGCACCACCAGCACGCCGATCAGCAGCACCAGCGGCGGGATCGCCTGAACCGCATCGACGAACCGTTGGAGCGCATAGTCGAACGTGCCGGCGAAGTAGCCGCTGACAGCGCCCAACACCGTCGCCAGCAGCACGCCGATCAACGTGGTAACCAGGCCGACGTACAGAGAGATGCGCGCGCCGTACACCACCCGGCTGAATAAGTCCCGGCCGAACTGGTCGGTGCCGAACAGGTGCTCGCCGCCGGGACTGGCAAGAGTCGGCCCGACATCGTTCTTGGTGGCGGAGAAGGGCGCGATGGTGTGCGCGAAAACCGCCACGGCCACCATCGTCAGTAGCACCACGGCGCACACGGCGCCGATCGGCTGCCTCCGGGCGAAGCGTGACAGTGCCTGGCCCGAGCGTCCCATCCGCGAGCCAGGCCGCGACGGCAACAGTATCATCCCCTCGCGAACATTCGCGGCCATCGATAACTCCCTCTGGTGGGTGATGGGTGTTGGGTGTTGGGTGATAGGGGCGCCTCGTCCCTGGACCCTTATCACCTCGTCAACTTCTTGAGTAGGTGATGGCGCTACCCCGTCTCCCATCACCCGTCACCTAACTAACTTTGACGCGTGGGTCGAGCACGCCGTACGAGATATCGACGAGGAGGTTTATGCCGATCACGAGCAAGCCGGCGACGACGGCGATGCCCTGGACCACGGGGTAGTCGCGGGTAGCGATGGCGGCGATGAGCGTGCGACCCATGCCGGGTAGGGCAAAGATGCTCTCGGCGACGACAGCGCCCGAGAGCAGGAAGGCGACCTGGACCCCCAGCAGCGACACCACCGGGATCATCGCGTTGCGCAGGGCATGACGGACAATCACCGAGCGCGGCGACAACCCCTTTGCCCGCGCCGTGCGGATGTAATCGAGCCGCAACACCTCGAGCATCATGGTGCGGGTGATGCGCATCAGCGTTGCCCCGAGCGAGACGCCAAGCACCGCCGCCGGGATGAAGAACTGCGTGATGTGCGGCCCCAAGCCCTGGCCCGGCGGCTTGTAGATCAGCGACGGCGACCAGCCCCACCAGATCGTCGGCATCACGATCACGACGGTGGCGAGCGCAAAATTGGGAATACTCAGTCCAAGAATAGAGAAGCTGCGCAGCAGGTAATCGGGCATCGTGTTCTGCATCACCGCCGAGATTACCCCGACCGCGATGCCAATAGCGACCGCGACCAGCATCGCGAAGGCGGTCAACTCCAGCGTCACGCCGATCCGACTGCGGATTACCTCCGTCACCGGCTGGCGAGACCACAGTGAGCGACCGAGATCGCCCCGGAAGACGCTGAGCGTGTAGCGCGCATATTCTTCCGGGATTGACCGGTTGAGCCCGAGTCGCTTCTCCAGATCGGTGCGCGTGCTGCCGCCCGCCTTGACCTGATCCTGGAGCATGATGTCGATCGCGTTGCCGGGCAGCAACCGAATCAACACCACCACCAGGAACAGCAGCAGCAGCACCGTCGGCACGATGCCAACCACCCGACTGGCGATGTAACGTCCCATGCGCTCACTCCGTTCGCGCGGTGTTAGGTGTTGGATGGTGGGTGATATGAGGGGTACGACGGGGCTCTGCCAACACCCAACACCCAACACCCATTGCCCATTACCCAATCGACATACCATCGGTGTGGCGGAGGAAGTCGTAGACGCCGCCGTCGGCGCGTCCGCCGGTGTCCTTCATGCCCTTCACCCGGCCGCGGGTGGAGGCAATGATGCGGGGCATGTTGACGGTGATCGTCGGCATCAGATCGATGATCAGCTTCTGTGCCTCTTGCAGTGTGGCCGCGCGCTGCTTGGCGTCGAGTTGCCCCGACGCGGTATCGAGCAGGCTATCGACCTTCGCGTCCTTGAACTTGCCGTAGTTGCGACTGCCGGTCGAATGATACTGCGCCGTCAGCTCGATCACCGACGAGGGATACGGATAGTTCACGTAGCCGATCATCTCGAAGTCGCCTTGCACCTGCCGCCGGCTGAACGCGGCGCCATCGGGCGGAATCTCCAGTTCAGGCTTCATCGCCGGCCATACCGCCTTGAGCTGGTCGATACCGCGAATCGTGTAGTCATAGTACGCGGAGGCGGTCGAGGTCGTCGCTTGCAGGATCTTGAAGCTGATCGCGCCATCGGGGAAGCCGGCCGCGGTCATCAAATCCTTCGCCGTCTTGATGTCGGCTTCCTTGGTCGCGGCGTTCCAGCCGGGCATCTTCGCGATCTCATCGCTGGTGATTGACTCGGGGAAGACTGCCGGCGAAGGACCGGTGTAGTCCCAGTAGCCGTCCCCGTAGAAGGCATCGCCCAGCGCCTTGTAGTTGAGCACGAGGTGAACCGCGCGGCGCACGCGGGGATCCTCGAACGGCTTGCGCTGGGTGTTCATGCGCAGGTGATTCCAGTTGCCGAACACCCACTTTTCCTCTTGGGCGTCGGGCACGGTGCGCTTGATGATGTCGCGGTCGGCCTTGGTCGGGTTGAAAAACACGTCGATGTCGCCCTTGGCGAGCGCGGAGAGCTGACCGAGCTTATCGGGGATCCACACCCACACGGCGGAATCGATGTACGGCTTGCCCTCTTTCCAGTAGTTGGGGTTGCGCTTCCATGACGAGCGCTCATTGTCCTTCCAGGTGTCGGCGATGAACGCGCCCGTGCCCACCAGCGAGTTCGGATCCTCGTACTTGGCGCCCTTCTCGATCAGATCGCGCGGCACGAACTGGTTGCGGAAATCGGTGACGCCGTTGAGGAAGGCGCTGCGCGGCCGGTCGAACGTGACCTTCACCGTCGAAGCATCGACCGCCTCGGCCTTGGTCATACCCTCCAGCGCGGTGCGGCGCTGGAAGCGCGCGACCTCGTTGGGATTGAGCTTGCCGGCGATGCGCATCAGATTGTAGGCGATGTCCTCGGCGTCGAGCAGGCGGCCGTTCACCGGCGGCTTGTCGTGCCACTTGACATTCGGGCGGACCTTGAACAGCATCTCCGAGCCGTCGCCGGGGATCTCCCACTTTTGCACCAGTTCCGGCTGGATCTCGGTCGCCTCGCGATTCAGCCGCAGCGCGGTGTTGCCGATGTACGACCAGATGTACGGCGCTTGGTTGAGCGAGGTGTGCGGGTCCATCACGTCGGAGAATGACGTGGTGAGCGACATCACGGTCGTGCCGCCGCGCTTCGGCTGGCCCGCGGCCACCGCCTGGCCGCCCGCGGCGGTTGTGCCCGCGCTCGGACCGGTGTCCTTGGCCGTGTCCTTGCTGTCGCCGCCGCCGCACGCTGCCAGGAACGCGGCCCCGAACCCGGCGCCGGCCGCCCCACCCCGGCTGAGCAGCCAGCGCCGCGAACGCGACGCCCTCGTGTGTGTCCCAGATGCCATCAGAATTCCCCCTCCTCGGTACTACCTAACCCCCCGGCCCCCTCCCCGCGGGGAAGGGAGAGACAACGGACTCTGCCCGCAAGATGCGGTAGTGCAGTGCTTGCTTCACACCCTCCCCTGCAAGGTGAGACGATGACTCCCCTCCCCTTGCAGACCCAGCGCAGTAGAGGGTCAATCATAGTAGGAACTGCAAGGTGAGACGGCGACTCCCCTCCTCTCGTAGGGGAGGGGCCGGGGGAGAGGTCGTCCCCCTCACGCCAACCATACCTCCGGGCGCACGACTTCGAAGCCGCTGCCAAGAGCGCGGTAGTTCGCGCCCGGCATCCCCCGTACTTTGGCATGCGAGATGATGTACATGCGCGACATATTGACCGGGATAATCGGCATCTGCTCTTTGATCAGATACGTTTGCAACTCTTTGAGCGTGGTCTCGCGTTGGGTACGGTCGAGTTGGATAGCGGCCGCGCCGAGCAGCCGGTCCACGGTCGCATCCTTGAACTTGCCGTAATTGCGACTGCCAGTGGAGTGGTAGTGCGCCGCCATCTCGAGCACGGGGTCGGGCAGCGCCGCGAGGATGTAGGCGATCACATCGAACTCGGTCGTGGCCTGACGGCGGCTGAAGGTGGCGTTGTCGGGCGGCAGATCCAACTCGGGCTTCATCGCCGGCCAAATCGCCTTGAGTTGGTCGATAGCGCGGATCGCGAAGTCATAATACGAGGTGTTTGTCTCCGGTCCGCCGAGCAGGATCTTGAAGCCGATCGCGCCGTCGGGGAAGCCGGCCGCGGTCATCAGTTCCTTCGCCGTCTTGATATCAGCGTCTTTGGTGGCGGTGTTCCAACCGGGCATTTTGGCGATCTCGTCACTGGCGAGCGCACCGAGGAGCGCCGCCGGGCAGGGGCCGGTCGGATCCCAATACCCCTCGCCGTAATACGG
The DNA here is from genome assembly GCA_038325665.1 of Dehalococcoidia bacterium. Lineage (GTDB taxonomy): Bacteria > Chloroflexota > Dehalococcoidia > CAUJGQ01 > CAUJGQ01 > CAUJGQ01. The sequence goes on from JBBQJF010000218.1 coordinate 7,590, forward strand.
CTCGGAGAGCGTCCTATAGTTGAACGCGAGCTGGAGCGCGCGGCGCACGCGTGGGTCATCGAACGGCTTGCGTCCTGCATTGAAGCGGAAGTGGTTCCAGGAAGGACTGGGCCAGCGCGCCTCGGTGGCATTGGGCACGGTGCGCTTGATCACCTCGCGGTCGGCCTTGGTCGGCAGCGGGTAGCCCGTGTGATCAAAGTCGCCCTTACCGAAGGTGGAAAGCAGGCTGAGGTTGTCGGGGATGATCTGCCAGATGATCCCATCGACGTACGGCTGGCCGGGTTTCCAGTAGGACGGGTTGCGCTTGAACACGATCCGCTCGTCGCCCTTGAACGACTCGATCATGAACGGGCCGGTGCCGATCAGCGCCGCGCCGTCCTCGTGCTTGCCGCCCTTGTCCGTGAAATCACGCGGAATGAACTGGTTACGCGCGTCGGCCAGCCCGTTGAAGAAGGTGCTGACCGGGCGGTCGAACGTGACCTTGACCGTGGCGGCGTCGACCACCTCGGCCCGGTTCATGCCCTCGACGGTCGAACGGCGTTGGAAGCGCGCCGCCTCCGTTGGGTTGAGCTTAGCGCCGATGCGCATCAGGTTGTAGGCGATATCGTCCGCGTCCATGACGCGACCGCTCACGGGCGGTTTGTCGTGCCACTTCACGCCCGGGCGGACCTTAAGCATGATCTCCGTGCCGTCGCCAGGGATCTCCCACTTCTCGACCAGTTCGCCGCCGACCGCCGTGCCGTCGGCGCTCATCCGGGTCGCCAGATTGCCGAGCAGTGAGAAGATGAACCCCGCCTGTGACAGCGACGTGTGGGGGTCGTACACGTCGCTGTATGTGCGCGTCCACCCCTGGCGGATGGTCCCGCCGCGCTTGGGCGTCTCGGCGGCCACCGCCGCGCCCGCTGCCGCGGTGGCCCGCACGCCACTGTCTTGTGCCGGCTCGTCCTTGGTGCTGCCGCTACTGCACGCGAGGGCGAAAGCCGTGCCCAGCCCCGCACTGCCATACGCGGCGACGCGGAGCGCACGTCGCCGCGGTATCCGCCGGCGTGTCGCGGCCGGCGCCGCTCCCATGTCGCGATTCATCGTTGAGACACCCCCACCACCGGGAAAGGATGACGGATGGGGGCCAGGCTGATGTCGTTCGGTTCGGTATCGTTCAGCCCCGCGCGCTCAGCCCTCGACCGGGCGGAACTTCGGCAACGTCACCTCCTCGTCCACCTGCTCGAACG
>JBBQJF010000219.1:0-8811 GCA_038325665.1 Dehalococcoidia bacterium
GCGGCGGGCTTGGTCGGCTACCTACTCCGCGACCGCGGCCCCGAGCGCTTCATGGAGCTGTTGCGCCGCTTCGACCCGGCACGGCCGGACGAGTCGCTCCGCGCGGTCCTCGGACAGTCGCCGGCAGCGCTGGAGAAGGGCTGGCACGGGACGTTTCAGGCGGCCGCGCCCGGCGGTGTGCTCCGGTTCGTCCGGCTGTCGGTTGCCTATCTGCGGCCGTACCGCGGGCAGGTGGCCGAGATCCTGCTCTACATCGCGATCGCGGTGGCGTTCACCAATATCCTGGCGCGCAGCTCGCAGTGGTTGTTCGACCGGGCGCTGCCCGGACCCGGCCGCGCGGGCGACGGCACATTCCTCGCACAGTTGATGGCCGGGCTGGTGGCGGCGCTCGTGGTGATGTTCGTCACGTCGCTGCGCGGCGAACGGTTACAGGCGCACGTCGCCGAGAGCGTGCTGCGCGACATGCGTCTGCGCTCCTTCGCTCTGCTCCAGCGGATGCACCCGGCCTTTTTCCAGACGATGCCGAGCGGCGATATCCTTTCGCGCATGACCAGCGATCTGGCCGCGATCCAATACGCCCTCACCGGCGCGCTGGCCCAGGGCCTGCAACTGATGCTCACGCTGGTGGTGGCGGTGCTCACGGTCTTTTGGCTGAACTGGCAACTGGCGATCCTGGCGGTGGCGGGAATGCCGTTGTTCTTCGTGACCACTCGCTGGCTCGGCCCGGCCGCCGCCCGCGCCGGATATGCCCGTCAGCAGCATCTCGCCGATGCCACCGGCACGCTTCAGGAAAATCTCGCCGCCCAGCCGGTCGTCAAGGCGTTCGGGCTTGAACGGCATATGGTGGACGCCTACACCGGCCGGCTGGACACGCTGTTCCGGTCATCGATGCGGCTGACCTTTCTGTCGTCGCTGTTCGGTGTGGCCGCCAACGGCATCGCCTCGGCGATCCAATTGACGGTGCTGGGGGTGGGTGGCTGGCTAATCCTCGAGGGCAGCCTCACCGTCGGGACACTGGTCGCGTTCTCGGCGCTGCTTGGGCAGATCATCGGCCCGGTGCAGAGCATCTCCGGCATCATGCAGGCTCTCCAACAAGCCTCGGGCGCGATGGACCGCGTGGACCAGTTGCTGCGGCTGCAACCGGCGATCGCCGACCGCCCCGACGCACGACCGGCGCCCCGGCTGTCGCGTGAGGTGCGATTCGACCATGTGGGTTTCAGCTACCTCCCCGGTCAGCCGGTGTTACGCGATCTGAGCCTGGTGATCCCGGCGGGTGCCCGCGTGGCGATCGTTGGCCCGAGCGGCTGCGGCAAATCGACCATGCTCAGCCTGATCAGCCGCTTTCACGACCCGGATCAGGGCCGGGTCACGCTCGATGGCGTCGATTTGCGCGACCTGACGCTGGCGTCGGTACGCGGACAGACGGGCGTGGTGTTCCAGGATAACTTCCTGTTCGATAACGCGATCCGCGAGAACATCCGCCTGGGCAGCCCGGGCGCGTCGGATGCGGCGGTGGAGGCGGCGGCGCGGGCGGCCGAGATCCACGAGATGATCACCGAGATGCCGGAGGGCTACGACACCACGGTGGGCGAACGCGGCAGCAGGCTCTCCGGCGGCCAGCGTCAGCGCGTCGCTATCGCCCGTGCGATCCTGCGCGATCCGGCGATCCTACTGCTCGACGAGGCGACCTCGGCGCTCGACCCGAGCACCGAGGCGGCGATCAACGAAACCCTCGCCCGCCTCGCCCACGGCCGCACCACGATCACGGTCACACACCGTCTCACCGGCGCCGCGACCGCTGACCGCATCATCGTGATGGACCGCGGCGCCGTGGTGGAGTCCGGCACGCACGATCAGCTACTGGCGCACGGCGGACTGTACGCGCGCCTATGGCGGGAGCAGGGCGGCCACGCGGCCGTCGCCGGGGCGTCGTATGCCGGCGCGGAGGCGGCGCGCTTACACGACGTACCGGTGTTCGCCGGCTTGGACGGCAGCCTGCTGGCGGCGCTCGCCCAACGTCTGTCCCGGGAGCGGTATCATGCTGATGATGTGATCATCACCGAGGGCGAGCGCGGCGACAGGCTGTACATCATCCGGCACGGCGAGGTTGAGGTGGTGATGACCGGCCCATCCGGGCAGCAGCGACAGGTGGCGACGCTGCACGAGGGCGACCACTTCGGTGAGATCGCGCTGCTGTACGATGTACCGCGAACGGCGACGATCCGGGCGCGTGGCCCCGTGGAACTGTACGGACTCGGACGCGCCGAGTTCGACGCGCTCCTCGCCGCCGTGCCCGGTCTCCGCGCGACGCTCGAGGGCGTCATGAATCAGCGCGTGCGGGCGAGCGTCGTGAGCTAAGCTCACTGCAATACCGCGGGGCGGGGCGCGTGTGGAGAGGGGGCCGAGATTGGCGAGTGGGCACCCACCGGATGGCGACACCATCGGCCTGGCCAGCATGGATTTCGTGGCGGCCATGCTGGGGAAAGTAAGTCTGTTCGCCGGCCTTGAGCCGGAAGAACTGGCGACGCTCGCCCGCGCGGTCCGCCGCCGGCGCTGTCTCAAGGGCACGGTCATCCTCGCGCAGGACGAGCCGGGTGACGTCGGCTTCCTGATCGTCGATGGTGCGGTCGATGTGTTACTGGAGTCGGAGGACGGGCGGCAATTCATCGTCGCCCGGCTCGGCCCCGGCGACCACGTCGGTGAGATGGCGCTGTTCGACGACGAACCTCGCTCGGCGACGGTGGTGGCCGCCGAGGACAGCGAGTTGCTGGTGATGCGACGCGACGAGTTTCTGTCCGAGTTGCTGGGCCACCCGCGCATCATGCTACGGATGCTCGTATCGCTCTCGCGCCGGCTGCGCCGCGCCGACACGCAGGTCGCCAGCCTCGCCTTCGGCGACACGGCGGCGCGACTTGCCCGCCTGCTCACCGCCAACGCCACGCCGGGGCCGCGCGGCCTGTCAATCGAGGTGGCACAGGATGATCTCGCGTCGATGGTCGGCGCTACCCGCCAGACCGTCGGTCGGATTTTCGGCGCGTGGCGGCGGCAAGGCTACATCGCCACCGGCCGGCGCCGCACCGTCGTGCTCAATTCCGAGGCGCTCGATGCGGTCGCGAGGATGTGAGTGTGACGGAGCGCACAAGACACAAAGGATGGATGTGGTATCCTTGCAATCCCTGGGATTGGTTGATGAGTATGCGCCAATGCGGCCATTCCTTCGTGTCGGAGCGGGCCGGCAGAACCCACGCGACACATGAGCCGGCTAGCTATGGGCATGATGGGTTATCTGCCGTGGGGACGAATCGATGACTCGCCCCCACCCGCGCGCAACCGTATTCTCGCGCGCCCCACGCGCCTCGTAATGTACGTCGTATGTGATTCACGAACCGTCCCCTGGCGAGGAGCGGATGCATGACGAGTGAACAGCGGATCGCCGAACTGGAGGCGGAGGTCGCACGGCTGCGGCAACTGCCGGACGATGCGCGGATGGTGGCCGAACTGCGGGCGCGGCTGGCCGGTGTGGGCGCCGCCGGAGTGCTCGCCGCGCCATCCGAGCACTCCGAGCTGCTGGAGCAACTGGTGCAGACGGCGATGCATGTACTGGATGCGCGCGCCGGCTCGCTCTACCTGATCGATGAGGGCAGCGAGGAGCTGGTGTTTGAGGTGGCGCTGGGCGAGCGGGCGGCGCCGCTCAAGGGGCAACGGCTGCCCCTGGGTCAGGGGATGGCGGGCTGGGTGGCCTCCACCGGGCAGGCGATCGCGGTTTCCGACGTACAACAGGACCCACGCTGGGCGCAACAGGTCGGCCAAGCCGTGGGATATGCGCCCAAGACGATGCTGGTTGTACCGCTGTTACTGCGGGACCGGGTGACGGGAGTGCTCCAGCTCCTCGATAAGCACGGTGGTCAGCCGTTCGATGCGGGCGACATGGCGACCCTCGGCCTGTTCGCCAACCAGGCCGCGGTGGCGATCGAGCAGTCGCGGATGGTACGCAGCCTCTCGGCGCTGCTGCAATCGTCGCTGGAGCGGCTCGACCTCGCGGGCGACCTCGCGGATCTGGCGTCCCAAGCGGCCGCGTTCGTCTCCCGCACGGAGGAAAGCGCCGAGTATCGCGACACCATGCGCCTTGCCGGGATGTTGGGCGAGATCGCGCGCCATGGCGCACCCGGCCGCAAGCTCGCCTTGGAGATAGCTGGTGCCGTTTCTGGCTATCTGCGCAACCGCCCGCGGTTCGCGGGGTAAACGGCGAACGTACCTCTCCCCCGGCCCCTCCCCTGCAAGGGGAGGGGAGTCCACGTCTCCCCCTTCCCTGGTAGGGAAGGGCGCCGGGGGGTTAGGTAATCTCCCCGGCGGTCGCGGGGGAGCGCCCCCGTCAGGACGGGGTTGGGGTACGCTGAGTTCCCCAATTTCGAGGGAGTGGTTGATGGCCGAGTCACGCCCCGCGTGGAGCTGGCAGTTCGCGCCCGACCAGATCCGGCGGCTTCCTGCCGTCCCGGAGCTAGAAGACATTTCGCCAGAATGGGCGTGGGCCGGCAGCACCGGCGCCGGTGTCCGGGTAGGGGTGATCGACTCCGGGATCGACAACACGCATCCGGCGATCGGTGATCGCGTGCGTGGATATGTCGCGATCACGCAGGACCGCGACGGCGACCTAAAGTACAGCGACGAACCGCACACGGATTCGTTCGGCCATGGGACGGGCGTCGCTGACATCATTCGCCGGCTCGCTCCGGACTGTGACTTGTACAGCATCAAGGTGCTGGGGGCGATGCTCTCCGGCCAGAGCAGCGCCTTCCTGGCCGGACTGAAATGGGCGATCGAACACGACATCCAGGTCGTGAATATGTCCCTGGGCAGCAGCAACCAAGACTACTTCGCCCTGTTCCACGAATTGACCGATCAGGCATACTTCAAGAACATCGTGCTGGTGACCGCCGCGCACAACATGCCGGTGACTAGCTTCCCCTCGCTGTACGCGTCGGTGACATCGGTCGCGTGCCACGAGGGCCAGGACCCGTATGAGTTCTATTACAACCCGGAGCCGCCGGTGGAATTTGGAGCGCCGGGTATCAACGTGACGGTGGCGTGGCTGGGAGGCCAGCAGATGACGGTCACGGGAAACAGCTTCTCGGCGCCACATATCTCCGGCCTGGTGGCAAAGATTTTGGGCAAGCATCCGGGGCTGACGCCCTTTCAGATCAAGACGATCCTGCGCGCCACGGCCCGGAACGTACGTATCGGCGAGGGCGAGCACCGCACCTGAGCGGGGACGATGATCGCGGGTGGAGTTCTCGATACCCCGCCGAACGGCATCCCCCGCCGCGTCGGCGCTACAGTTTGAGAGATGGCGGTGCCATATGGAATGCCCGAAGTGTCGAGCGCCTTTTCAACCGGGCGACCGGTTCTGCGGAAATTGTGGTGAGCGGCTGCCGGCGATGGATGCACCGCCGCCGCCCGAGGCGCCACCACCGCCGATGGCCGCCGTACCCGGATTCCCGCCCGCCGCGGTGGAGGACCAACGACCACCCGAAGCGGTAAGCCCGGTCGTCCCGCATCCGAGCGGCGGCACGTTCCCCTGCCCGACCTGCGGTGCGCCGATCGGTCCATCACAGGCACGCTGTACCGTGTGCGGTATGGAGATCGACGCGGCCACGCGCGCCGGGGCATTGAGCGGGGCGCCCCGGCCCGCCGGGGGCGGCGGCTCGCCCGGCACCGTCATCTTCACACCGCCGAACGCGCAGGCAGAGACGGTGGCCGATGTGTCGCTGAGGCACGCCCCGCACGAGGCGCCACCTGCCGCGGCGATGAGTGGGACACCGGTCCCAGCGCCGCCGCCTGCGCCCGAACGCTCGGAGCGGCGCACGAACAGCGCCACCTGCCCTATCCACGGGGAGATGGATCCGACCTGGACGCGCTGCCCCTACTGTCTGAAGGAAGGTCGCGAGGGCCGGCTCTCGACGCCGGCGGGCGGCATCCCCCGCCCGCCCACCGCCCCCGCCCAGCCGGTCGCCACGGCGGAGCCGTCGCGCGCTCCAACGCCCCTACCGGCGCCAACCCCACTACCGGCGCCGGCGCCGCCCATCGCCCAGGCGCCGATCGGCCCGCCGCCACAGCCGGACGCTCGCGAGGCATTCACCCCGCCCCCGCCGCCACCCGCGCCGGCGCCTGCCCCTGTCCGGGAGCCGGAGCCGGTTCGCGCCGCGGCGCCGCCCGTGGCCCCGCCCGAGCCGGTCGGTGATCGTCCCGTCTCCTCGGTGGGACGCACGGTCATCATCCGGCGTGGTCCAAAGATGCTCGCGTACTTGATCGAGAAAGAAGGCGGTCAGGTTGGGCGGGTGTTCCAGTTAGAGGATGAGGTTTCGGATATCGGCCGCGACCCGCGCAACCATCTGGTGATCAGCGATCAGATGGTGTCGGCCTTTCACGCGCGGGTGGAGCGCGCGCCCGACGGTGAGATCACCGTCCGCGACCGGGGCAGTACCAACGGCACCCGTGTCAACGGCCGCGTGCTGACGGAGCCAGCGACGATCAATGAGAACGACGAGGTCGGCATCGGCAACAGCACGTTCGTGCTCAAGACGGTGCGGTGACGGGAGCGAGGAGCGGGGAGCGAGGAGCGGGCGGGGGAGGTCTGGTTGTGCAGGTAGGAGGCAGGGCTGGACGACAGGTTCAAGGCCGAGTGGAGCGCGGCGGGCCGCCTTTGCCGGAGAAAATGGGTCCGTGCGGCGCGTGGGGGCGATCCGGTGGGCCGCCCTCGGCTCGGTCCTGGTGGATATCGATATTGTCGCTCGGCCTCCTGCATTCAGCACGCGGGCGTGTCGGGTGAATGCAAGTTCGGACCTGGCAGCCTTGCGCATTCTCAATGTGGCGAAGGATTTACCAGACAGGCGTTGGCGACGAGTACCAGATGACCGCTCACCCCATGGCATTTGACGATGTGCGCGTGCTTGACCTCTCGACACGGCTCTCGGGGGCGTTCTGCGCGCGGCTGTTCGGCGATTGGGGCGCGGATGTGACGCTGGTCGAGCCGCCGTCGGGACACCAGTTGCGCCGTGAGCCGCCGTTTCTGGACGGCGAGCCAGGGCCGGAGCGCTCGCTACTCCATGCCTATGCCAACGCGAACAAGCGCTCGGCCATGCTCACACCCGACGACATTGCCGGCCGCGAGACGCTTCTGCGTTGGGCAGACGTGGTGATAACCACCGAGCCGGGGGAAGCGGAGGACATTCGCGCCCGCGTACGTCCCGATGTCGTCTGGATCTCAGTGACGCCCCACGGACTCGATGGGCCGCTGGCCGGCGCCCCGGGTAACGACCTCAGCGCCTACGCGCTGTCGGGCTGGGCCTCGCTCAACGGCGATCCGGGGCGGTCGCCGCTGAAAGGCAGCGCCAACCAGGCCGGCTACGTGGCCGGGTTGCAGGCGTTCGTCGGTGGCGCGGCGGCGGTTCTCCACCGCGCTCGCGCCCTGGCTCGTGGCGACACCGCCGCCGGTCAGCTCATCGACGTCAGCGAACTTGAGGCACTGACGCTGATCGCGGGTCCACCGATCCTGGTGGCCCAATACGCGGGAGAGGTTGCGCCCCGACACCGGCCGGACATCGTGCGCGGGCCGGTGCCGTGCGCGGATGGTCATTTCTCGCTCACGATCAGTCGCGCGCAGTTTTGGCGCGACGCGATGACGGTGCTGGGATTGCACGACCTCGCCGAGGACGAGCGCTATAGCCAGGCCTGGTACCGCCGGCAGCAGCGTGAACATTACTCCGGCCGTGTCGAGGAACAGATGCGCTCGTGGACACGTCGCGACCTGTTCGAGGCGCTGGCCGCCGTCCGCTGCGTGGCCGGCATGGTACTCGACACACGCGAGATCAACGCCGATCCGCATCTCGCCGCCCGAGGGTTCTTCGCGCCGCTGGTCGTCCACGACGAGGCCGGAGGCCGGCAGCCGGCGGATGAAACGCGACGCTCCGCCCAGTTCCCCGGCGCGCCCCTCAAGATGAGCGCGACACCGTGGGCGCTTCGCCTGCCCGCCCCGGCGCTGGGTCGCTCCTCGGTCCAGGACGGTGAGCCGGGCAGCATCGCCGCTGTCTCCACCGGCGCGAACGCGCGTGGTACGGCTGCCCCGTCTGTCGTGCGCCCACCCCGGCCTGATGAGGTGGAGCAGACCGGCGGTATGCCCCCCCACCGGCAGACCCAACGCATGTCTCCCCCGCCCCGGCGTGCCGGGGAGAAGGAGGCCGGCGGGTCGGGTCCACTCACCGGCGTGCGCGCGATCGTCCTCACCCAAGCGTGGTCCGGCACGTTCGCCACGGAGCTACTCGGGTTGCTCGGCGCGGAGGTGATCCAGGTCGAGGCGCGGCGGCGGCCGGATAGCTGGCGGGGCGACTACACCGGGGCAGTACCGGCCGCGATCCGCGATGCGTCGAAGCGGCAGCGGCCGTGGAACACCAATGGACTGTACAACGCCGTCAATCTGAACAAGCGCGCGATCACGCTCGACCTCTCTCTCCCGCGCGGCCTCGACCTGTTCAAGCGACTGATAGTTCATGCCGACATCGTTGCCGAGAACTTCACCCCGCGCGTGTTGGGGAATCTTGGCCTCGACTACCCGTCGTTATGCCGGCTGAAGCCGGACATCATTCTGGCGTCGTTGTCGGCATACGGAGCGACCGGGCCATACGCGAACATACCCGGCATCGGCGGCACGATCGAGCCGATGTCGGGTATGAGCGCCCTACTCGGCTACGAGGACGGGCCGCCTCAGAACTCGGGAGCGATGTACCCCGACCCGGTCGCCGGTTCGTACTGTGCCGC
>JBBQJF010000220.1:0-8803 GCA_038325665.1 Dehalococcoidia bacterium
TCGGCCGCCAGACCCACGCCGTGCCCGAGCCGTTCCTGGTGCTCGCCACCCAGAACCCGATCGAAACCGAGGGCACCTATCCCCTCCCCGAGGCCCAAGTCGACCGCTTCATGCTCAAGGTCCTGGTCGGCTACCCCTCCGCGCGTGAGGAACTCGTCATCGTCCAGCGCATGACCGGCGCCTCGGTGCAATCGCGGTCGATCATCACCACCGACGATCTGATCACGCTCCAGCGCCAGGCCGACGCGGTGTACGTCGATCCGGGGCTGATGGAGTACGCCGTCCGGCTGGTGGGCGCGACTCGCATCCCTGCCGGCCAGGGGCAGGACGATATCGGCCGCTACCTGTCGTTCGGCGCCAGTCCACGCGCCTCGATCAATCTGGTGCTCGGCGCGCGTGCGCTCGCGTTGCTTCGTGGCCGGGACTACGCCCTGCCGGATGACATCAAAGACCTCGTTGCCGGATGTGCTACGCCACCGCCTAATGCTGTCGTATGAAGCGCTGGCCGACGGGGTGACGCCCGATATGCTCATCGCCCGCCTGATGGAGCGGGTATCGCCTCCCGACCGGCCGCTGACCGGCCCGCGCGAGGCGGCGGGAGATGCGAGGCAATCATCGTATGCGCGCGGCGCGTAACGTTTGGGGGCCGGCCAGCGAGGAGACACGATGACCACACCACTTAATCTAGAGACGCATGGCACGCGGAGATCCGGTCCGGCGACTCGCGACCGCGGCATTACGCCGTCATTCAGCCGCTCCCGGCCGCGGCGGTTGCTCACGCTCGTTCGAGAGGCGTTCTCACCGACCGACGCCGCGGTCGTGGCCGAGCTGGACGGTCTGCCGGCCTCCAACGCCGAGCGCGTCCTCAACCGCATTGAGTGGCATGTCGTTCGCCGGCTGGACGGGCTGCTTCAAGGCGACTACCGGTCGCTGTTCACCGGACCCGGCCTCGATCTGGCCGGTATTCGTGAGTATCAGCCCGGTGATGACGTGCGCTTCATCGATTGGAATGTCACGGCGCGCACGGGTGAGCCGCACCTACGCCAGTACCACGCCGACCGCGATATCACCGCCTGGCTGTTGCTCGACACCTCGGCCTCGGTCGATTTCGGCACGGCACGGGCACACAAGCGCGACCTGATGGTCGATTTCGCCGGGGCGATGGCGCGGTTGCTCACCCGTCACGGCAACCGCGTCGGCGCGATGCTCTATTCCGGCGTGGTCGACGAGGTGCTACCGGCGCGGGGCGGCCGCCAGCAGGCCCTAACCCTCGTTCACCAGCTTGTCCGCCCCGACCGGCGGCGCTCCCCCGGACCCACTGACCTCGCGGCGGCGCTCGACCGGGCGGCGCGGACGCTACGGCGGCGCTCGCTCGTGTTCGTGGTGTCAGACTTCATCACCGCTCCCGGCTGGGAAGCGCCATTGGAGCGACTGGCGCGGCGGCACGAGATCGTCGCGGTGTGGCTGCGCGACCCGCGTGAAGAAGAGTTGCCGGATATCGGCCCCCTGGTCTTGGAAGACACGGAGACCGGTGAGCAGATCCAGGTCGATACCCACGACCGTTCGTTCCGCGCCCGCTTCCACTCGCTCAGCCAGGAGCGGCGGAGGCGGCTGGCCCGTACGCGCGCCCGTCACGGCATCGAGCTGCTCGCGCTCTCGACCGATGGCGACGTGCTCACCGAACTCGCGGCGCTCGCTCACCGGCGCAAGCAAACGCGCGGCCGCACGGCGGTGGCCGGCACAACGACGCCTGCATCAGACAAGTGAGTCTGTTCGTCTCCGGCGACCGAAGACGCCTGTCACCCTGTCAGGGGGGCCGGGGACCACGCGCCCCAAACCGAAAGGAACCCACACGATGTCCTTTCTCCTACCGCAGGGCCTGTTCGCCTTGCTGCTCGTGCCGCTGCTGCTGGCGGCATACATCATCATGCAACGGCGGCGGCGGCGATACGCGCTGCGCTACGCCAGCGTCTCACTCGTGCGCGAGGCTGTCGGGCGCGGGCCGGGAGTGCGGCGCCACATCCCGCCGGCGTTCTTCCTGCTGGCAGTCGCGGCGATGGGTCTGGCGCTCGCCCGACCGCGCATGAGCCTACCGGTACCGAACGAAACGGGCACGGTTGTGCTCGCGGTCGATGTCTCCGGCTCGATGCAGGCCACGGACGTCAGCCCCAATCGCATGGAGGCAACCAAGGACGCCGTGCGCCGGTTCGTCCGGGCGCAACCCAACGGTGTCGAGGTCGGCGTCGTCTCGTTCAGCGATTTGGGGGCGATGATTCAGCCACCGACACGCGACCGCGATATGGTGTTGCGCGCCATCGACCGGTTGCAGCCGGAGCGCGGCACGAACATCGGCGGCGGCCTTCAGGTCGCGCTCGCCGCGATCGAACAAGCCGCCGACGCTCCCCGCCCGAACGCGACAGCGACGCCCGCACCGGTGGCCGCCGGTCAGTCACCGGTGGTGGAGCCGGCGCCCGCGACCGTTGTCCTGATCTCGGACGGCGAGAGCAACACTGGTCCGCCACCACTTGAGGTGGCGCGTGCGGCCGCCGCGGCCGGGGTGCGAGTGTATACCGTGGGTGTGGGCAGTCCCGAGGGCATCCAACTGCGGATTCGCGGCCAGGGTGTCTTCACCCGCCTGGACGAGACCACCCTGCGCGGCATGGCCGACGCCACCGGCGGCCGCTACCTGAGCGCCCGCGACGAATCACAGTTGATCGAGGTCTACGACGACCTGGCGCGCGAGCAACGGGTCGAGCGGAAGCAGGTCGAGGTGACGTTCCTGGCGGCGGCCGGCGCGATGGCGCTGTCCGTGGTCGGTGCAACCTTGTCGCTGTTGTGGTTCAACCGGCTGCCGTAACGCGGGGAGCGGCGACCTCTCCCCCAACCCCTCCCCTGCACGGGGAGGGGAGTCCGCCAGCCACCCGGAGCTCACGGTGCGCCCCGAGTACCGCGCGCCCCTAACTCCTCCCCTGCAACGGAAGGCGAGTCCGCCTCTCCGCGTGTCGGGGTCAGCGCGCCGGCTCGGTCGCGGGGAGGCACACCCGAGATTTGAGCGACTCTGGTTCTCCCCCGTTCCCGCGGGAAAGGGGGCCGGGGGGTTAGGTGTTCATGCGATCGGCCAACCGGCCATGCAGGCGGATGAATCGCGGCTGTCCACCCGCGCCGGGAATGAAGTCCACCGTCTCACCGATGTCGTCGCCCTCGATGTAAAGGAAGTGGTCAGCCCCGACCGGCACGGCGCGCCGGCGGCTGCACGATCCGGCGACCGGTGAACGGGTTCTTGTTGACAACCGCCAGTTTGCGCCCGCCCTCACTGCCGGCGAATCTGCTCGACCATCTTCACGATGGCGCCGACCGCGGCGTCTGGCTGGTCGTATTCGATGTTGTGCCCGCTGGTGGCGGCAGTCAGGTGCTCGCTTGTGGAGGACAACTGGAGCAGGCCGGTTTGCAGCGCCGTCCACTTCGGGTCCTGGTCCAGACCACGCGACAGCACAATCAGGGGGAGCGCGCCGAAGCTCGTGACGGCGCTCGCCTGCGCCAGGCTTTCCGGTAATCCCATGCCTTCGTCGAAGTAGGTCTGGAGAAACCGCGGGGTGACCGAGAACGCGTCGTAGGATTGCGCGACCTCCGGCGCCACCCGTGGCTTCAGGTGGAGCGGCCCGGTGAGCAACCGCACCGCGCCAATCCGTGCCGGGAGTCTGAGGATCCACCCAAGACCGGGCGGCAGGGCCGTCCGCGACGGTGTGGTCCTGGCTCCGCCTGGACTCATCGAATCGATCAGCACCACCCCGGCGACGTCGGCCGGATAGTCGTGCGCAAACACGCGGACCGACAGACCGCCAGCCGAGTGCCCGGCCAACACGTACGGACCCGGTATACGGGCGCCCTCCAGCGCGGTGTGCAGTTCGTGCGCGAACCGCGCGGCCGTGCGCGGGAGCGGACCGGGGTCGCTATGGCCGTAGCCCGCGCGGTCATAGGTGCACACGCGCGTGGTCTTGGCCACGTCTGGCTGCACCCAACTGCTCCAGGCCGCGGACCAATCGCCCAATCCGGCCTCGATTATGACGGTGGGGCTGCCCGTGCCGGCGCAGTTGATGTGGAGACGATAGCCACCCACGTCGACCATCTGACCGGGAGGGGGATTAGCGCGCACATCGGCACGTTCCGCCGCCGACTCGTAGAGCGCCCCCAGCAGCGACAGCCCCAGGAGGACCGCCGCGATCCCACCCAGCCAGACGAGGAGCCGGCGGCCGCGACGGTTCGGCGGCGCGACCCGCCGTGGTGCAGCGGTGCGTGAACGTTCAGAGGACATGGTGCGGTACATCGAACCCTCCAAAAGCAACTTGTGTTGCGTTAACGGCAGCATACGGGATGGGGCTGGCAAATGCAACTACTGTTGCGATAATATCTTTGGAGCGGCCGTGTACCGTCGCGGCGGCGTGGTCCGCGTCGGTGCGGGCGGAGACGGGGCGTGTCTGCCAGCCACAGACAGACGCGGAACACCACGGGTCCTGGAGTGGTCGCTGGAAATTGGAGGCTGTTGATGAAGTCCCAGACGTCGAGCGCGCCCAAGCCGAGACTAGGAGGCCGGAGCGCCCGGGTCCGCGAGGCCGTCCTGAACGCCGCGTTTGCCGAGCTCGGCGACAAGGGGTACGACGGCTTCAGCATGGAGGCGGTCGCCCAGCGGTCGGGTGTCCACAAGACCACCGTCTACCGACGCTGGCCCACGCGTGACGCCTTGGTCGTGGACGCCCTCGATAGCCGCAGCGACCGGTATGCCTCGCCGATCCTGGACACTGGGTCGCTCGGTGGGGACATGCGCGCGTTCGGGGAGGACGTCTTCGCGAAACTGACCGCGCCGCACGGCAAGGCCATGCTGAAGAGCTTGGTGGCGGCGGTCGATGAGTCGCCCGAGGTCCTTGCGCAGGTCCGGCGCTTCTGGAGAGAGCGGCTTGCCGCGGGTGCGGCGGTGGTTGCACGGGGGATCGGCCGGGGAGAGGTGCCGCCCGACACGGACGCTGACCTCGTCACCGAGTGCTTTCTGGCGCCGATCTATCTCCGCGTGCTCCTGTCCCGGCAACCCGTGACCGGCGACTTCCTGGAGCGCGTCATCGACCTCCTATTGGACGGGGTCCTCGTCCGCGCGCCCTCCAGTGGGCCTGGGAATGAAGCCCATGCGCCCCGAGCTACCGGATAGGCTCCCGAGGTGCTGTAGGTGTTCTTCGCCCACACGTTCGGGGACTATGACGGGGGGGCCATCTTTGAGGCGCCCGATGAGGCGTCCGTTTCGGCCTTGCTGCTTCGCTCCGTTATGTCGGACCACAACTGAGTGACCAAGACCACCGCGTTGATTTCCGCCGAGGCGATGGTCGACATCCCGCGCGAGGGCGCTAGTGTCGCATTCCGTGCCCCGGGATGATGGACCGTGCATTCCTCAAAAGCAGACACTCCCATACGATGGGGTAAGAGATCGAGTCGGAATGTTCAACCAGCATTCTGCATGAGATGGCATGCCGATCAGAAGCACATCGCTGAGCCTTGCAGGGGGTAGAAGATGGCAGGTTATGCGTTCCCCGTGAAGTTTCTGCAACGCGCCCGCTCGCTCTATGGGAGCAAGATCGCGATCGTCGATGGTGATCGCCGCCTCACCTATACCGAGTACGGCGACCGGGTGGACCGGCTGTCACACGCGCTCAGCGCGATGGGCGTGCAGCCGGGCGAGCGGGTCGCCTTCGCCGGCCCCAATGGTCATCCCTTGCTCGAGGCGTATTACGGTGTGGTGCAGATGGGCGCGATCCTGATGCCGCTCAACATCCGCCTGACGCCGGCCGATTTCGAGTTTATGCTCAACGACGCCGAGGTGTCGGTGATCATCGTCGAGCGGGCGCTACTCGGCCTGGTGGCGCCGATCCGGGCGAATGTGCCGTCGCTGCGGCAGGTGATCTTGACCGGCGCCGGTGAGCGGGGCGACGACCCCGACTACGAAGAACTGCTGGCCGCCGCTCCGTCCGGGCCATACACCGCGCCGGCGATGGATGAGGACGACGTGGCCGAGATCTTCTACACCTCGGGCACGACCGGCAAGTCCAAGGGCGTGATGCTCACCCACAAGAACCTGTACGCCAACGCATTCAACTTCATCACCGCCATGGAGTTGAAGGACACCGACACGATGTTGCACACGATCCCGCTGTTCCATGTGAACGGCTGGGGCACGCCCCACGCGCTCACCGGTGTGGGCGGCCGTCATATCTGCATCCGTGCCTTCGAGCCGCGCCTGGTTTTGGAGATGTTCGTGCGGGAGAAGGTGACGCTAACAGCGCTAGTGCCGACCATGGTCAATATGCTGGTCAACTTTCCCGAGCTGGGGCAGTACGACCTCTCGAACCTGCGCCAGATTATCGCCGGCGGCGCGCCGTCTCCGTGGGCGCTGGTCAATGAGGTACGCGGAAAAATGGGCTGCAACTACGTCGTCGGCTATGGCATGACGGAGAGCAGCCCGATCCTTACCGTCTCGGTGCTCAAAGAGACACTACGCGACCTGCCGCCGGAGGAGCAGGCGCGGTTCATGGCCCGCACCGGTCTGCCCGTGCTCGGCGCCGAGGTGCGGGTCGTGGATGATGCAGGACGCGAGGTGCCGCGCGACGGCGAGTCGGTGGGCGAGATCGTCGCCCGCGGCGACATCGTGATGAAAGGCTACTGGCGCCGCCCGGAAGAGACGGCGCAGACGGTGCGCGACGGCTGGCTCCACACCGGCGACATGGCATCGATCGACGCCGAGGGCTACATCACGATCGTCGACCGCGGCAAGGACATCATCATCTCCGGCGGCGAGAACATCTCCTCGGTCGAGGTCGAGGATGCGCTCTACAGTCACCCGGCCGTGCTGGAAGCGGCGGTGATCGCCGCGCCGGACGAGCGTTGGGGGGAGGTCCCGGTCGCGATCGTCGTGCTTAAGCCCGGTATGGCAGCGACGGACGGCGAGATCATCGCCTTCACGCGCGAGCGGCTCGCCCACTTCAAGGCGCCGAAGCGGGTCGATTTCGTGCCGGCGCTGCCCAAGGGCGGCACCGGCAAGATCCTCAAGAACCAGATCCGCGAGACGTACTGGCAGGGCTACGAGCGGCGGGTGCATTAGACACGGGCGACCCATCGAAGACGCGGGCGACCCGGCGGGTTGCCCCTACGAGGGGACACCTGTCACGCGCATACAGGGGCGACCCGCCGGGTCGCCCGCGCCGTCATGTCGCATGCGACGCGTCCGGCAGCCAGCCGGCGCATGTGGGGCAACTCGGTGGGTTGCCCGCGCCGCATTCCACGTCGGTTTAGTTCCGCGGGTCCATGGGAGCGCAATCTCGACACATAAGCAGCGGGGCGAGAGCACCATGGCGCATTAGTCGATGGAGGAGGTCGTATGTCCCGCCATGAGCGTGTCGCCCTGCTGGACCGGTACGTCCGCATCGCCACGATTAGCCGCCAGGTCACGCCGGCGATGACGGAGGCGGTGCAAGCACTGTGGCGTGACCAAGGGCTGGAATTGGAGGCGCTGCTGCCGGAGGACGGGGCTGGCGCTGCCGCGCTCTACGGCGAGTTACCCGGTCCGCCGGGCGCACCCACCGTGCTGCTCTACGGCCACTACGACGTGCAGCCGACCGGCGACCTCTCACTATGGCGATGGGAGGGCATACCGTGTGACCCGTTCGCCCCGACGTACTTCCGCGATGGAGCACGGGTCGAACCGGCGACGCTCGACGACGGCGCGCTCGACGGCGTGTTGATGGTCGCCCGCGGCGGGGCCGACAACAAGGGTCAGCACATGGCGAACGTGCTCGGCGCGCTGGACGCGTCCCGCGCCGGCACGCTGCACTGGACGGTGAAGATCCTGCTCGACGGTGAGGAGGAGCATGGCAGCCCGCACCTCCAAGCGATCTGCGAGCGCCACCGCGACCGGCTGATGACCGATGTGCTGATCGGTTCGGACGGGCCGAAGCAGCGCAACCAGCCGACGATGACGATGGGCGTGCGCGGCATCCTCGGCGTCGATATCATCGCTGCCAACGGCCGTCCCGCCTCGCTCCACTCCGGCAACTACGGCAACATCGTGCCCAACCCGGTGCTGCCGCTGGCGCGGCTGGTGGCCGGCATCGAAGAACGGGTGCGCGACTACGCCGAGGAGCACGACAGCTTCCGGCGTGAGGCGACCGCGTTATTCGCCGAGTGGGCCGGCAAAGCGACGTGGGCGCCGTTTCTGCGTCCCACCGTCAACATCAACCACTTGATGACCGACGGCGCGTCACCCGAGCTGACGCGCACCATCATCCCGCGCTCGGCCCACGCCCGCATCGACGTGCGCCTCACCCCCGATACACCCCCCGAGGAAATGGTCGCGATCATCGACCGGACGTTGCCGGAGCACGCCGCCGCCTCCGAGGGCATCACCTTCACCCGCACCGTGAGCAAATACGTGCCGTCGAGCTACACCTCGCCCGACCGGCCGGAGTTCGAATGGCTGCTGGGGCTGATGGCGGAGATGGGCGAGGGCGAGCCGGTGGTCGTGCCGATCCTGGGCGGCAGCCTGCCGAGTTTCGTTTTCACCGATGTGCTCGGCATTCCGGCGTTCTGGATTCCGGCCGCTAACTCCGACAACCAACAGCACGACATCAACGAGCACTACGTGCTGCGCCACTTCTTCAGTCAGGCGCGGCTGTACCAGGGCATCGTCTCGGGCAAGCCGTCATTGCCACGCTAACCGCCGGTCGTCATGAAGCTGAATACTGAAGGCTGAGCGCTGACAGCTTCACTG
>JBBQJF010000221.1:0-8717 GCA_038325665.1 Dehalococcoidia bacterium
GGCGACCGGCGCGGGCGAGGGTTGGGGCAAGGATCTGCACATGTCCGAGCGTAACGACGATCTGGTCACACAGCGGCTCGCCAAAGCGGAACGACTGCGCGAGCGCGGCATCGATCCTTATCCCCCCACGTTCCCGCGTTCGCACACGGCCGCCGGCTGCGTGACGGTGTTTGAGGCGGTCGAGCGGACAGGCGAACAGACCGGACCCGTGGTGACGACGGCCGGCCGTATGGGAGTGCTTCGGAGCTTCGGACGGCTGAGCTTCGTTCATCTCACCGATGGCAGCGGCCAGATTCAGGCGCAGTTCGTGCGCGATCGCCTCGGCGACGAGCGCTACGCGCTGCTCAAGGATCTCGACGCGGGCGACTTCATCGGCGTCACCGGCGCGCTGGTTCGCACTCGCACCGGGGAGATCACGGTGCTGGTCGATGAGGTTACCGTGCTGGCAAAGACGATGCGTCCGCCGCCGGAGAAGTGGCACGGACTAACCGATGTCGAAACCCGCTACCGCCGCCGCTATCTAGACTTAATGGCGAACGACGAGGTGCGGCAGGTGTTCCGCGTCCGCGGCCAGATCATCAGCGCGATGCGGCGGTTCATGGATGGGCGTGGGTTCATGGAAGTCGAGACGCCGGTGCTCCAAGCCTCGGCGGGCGGCGCGGCGGCACGGCCATTCAAGACCTTCTTCAATGCGCTCGATGAAGAGCGGTTCCTGCGCATCGCCCTCGAGCTGCACCTGAAGAAGCTAATCGTGGGCGGCTACGACAAGGTGTACGAGATCGGCCGCATCTTTCGCAACGAGGGTATCAGTACCCGGCACAACCCTGAGTTCACCATGATGGAGAGCTACGAGGCGTACGCGGACTATCGCGATGTGGCGGAAATGGTCGAGCAACTGATCAGTACGGTGGCGGAAACGGTGTTGGGGAACACCCGCGTACCCCACGGTGACGGCGAGATCGACTTCGCACCCCCGTGGCAGCGCCGCACGATGCGCGACCTGCTGATCGAACGCGCCGGTCTGGATTTCGAGGAGTTCCGCACCGAGGCGACGCTGCGCGAGGAGATGGCGCGGCGCGGCATCGATGCCCCGCCCACGGCGCGCTGGGGCAAGCTGCTCGATGAAGTGTGGTCCACCCTGGTCGAGCCGAGCCTCGTGCAGCCGATCTTCGTGCTCGACTATCCGATCGAACTCTCGCCGCTTGCCAAGCGCAAGGCCGGCGGTCCGGGACTGGTGGAGCGGTTCGAAGCGTTCGCGGGCGGCTTCGAGATCGCCAACGCGTACAGCGAGCTGAACGACCCCATCGACCAGCGCGGCCGCTTCGAGGAGCAGCTCCGCCAGCGCGCGGCCGGCGACGACGAAACCGAGTTGATGGACGAGGATTTCTTGCTCGCGCTCGAACACGGCATGCCGCCGACCGGCGGTCTCGGCATCGGCATCGACCGGCTGCTGATGGTGCTCACCAACCAGCCGAGCGTCCGCGACGTGATCCTGTTCCCGCAGATGCGCGAACGAGGGGGCGCGCCATGACCGTCCCGTGTTCGCCGTCCCCCGCTGCCCCGGTCCGCCATATGACTGCCACCGGGTTCCTCGTCTGGGAGGAGCGGGTATTGCTGCATTGGCATCGCAAGAACAGGCTGTGGCTGCCGTTCGGCGGACACATCGAGGAGAATGAGGATCCGGTGCAAACGGTGTTGCGTGAGATCGAGGAGGAGTGCGGAATCGCCGCGCGGCTAATCGAGCGGGGGGCGCGATTCGCTTTCGACGAGCCGCGGCAGTTGTCGCCACCGGTGACGATCCTTCTCGAACGCGCCACGGACGGACAGTTGTGGCACGAGCACATCGACCTGATTTACTTCTGCCGCCCACTGGCCGGCATCGAAGCACTGGCGATTGACCGCGACCCGACGCTGCGGTGGCTGAGCGAGGCCGAGTTGCGCACCAACGCGCCAATCACGCCGGCCGCCGGTGAGCCGCCCACCGAGGTGCCGCTCGACGTGCGTACCCTGGCGCTCGAGGCGATCACGGCGGCGCGCGGGTGATGGACGTTGCTCAGCCGCGCGCCGCGACCCCCGCCTCCGCCCACTCCCGTGCGGCGCCCAACCCGTCGTAGGCGGCGTATTTGTAAGAGTCGGCTAGAGAGGGATAGTTGTAGGCGACACGGATGAAGGCGTCGATGGTGCCGCCCATGTCCATGACATGCATCCCGATGTGGACGAGTTCGGACGCCATTTCGCCGATGTGATGCGCGCCGAGCAGCGTCTTGTCGTGGGGCGAGAAGATCAGCTTCAGCATTCCGGCGGTATCGCCGATGATTTGCCCGCGCGGGCTCTTGTCGTAGTAGGATCGTCCCACGAGATAGGGGATGCCGCGCTCGCGACACGTCTCCTCGGTCAGCCCGACCATCGCGATCTCGGGCACGGTGTACACCGCGAGTGGCAGGACCGCCGAAATCTGCTCCTTGTATTTCAGATCGAAGGCGTGGACCATCGCCACCCGCGCCTGCTCCATTGATGTCGACGCTAGCGCGGGAAAGCCGATCACATCCCCGGCGGCGTAAATCGTGGGAACCGTGGTGCGATAGTGCTCGTCCACCACGATCAGACCACGGTTGGCGGTTTGTACGCCCAGCGCGTCCAAGCCCAACCCCTCAATGTTGCTCGACCGGCCCATGGCGATCAGCGCCGTCTCCGCGGTGACGCGTCCGCCGCCCGCGAGCATGACGTTCACCCCATCTCCGGCGCGCGCCACGGTCGCGACCCGCTGGTTGAACACGAACCGCAGCCCCAGCCCTTCAAGGTGCGCGCGCAGCCGGCCGGCGATCTCCTGATCGACGAACGGCAGCAGCCGGTCGCCGGGTGTGATTTGCGTCACCTCCACGCCCAGCGCGGTGAATATCGCCGCGTATTCGCAGCCGATCACGCCGCCGCCGATCACGATCATCGTCCGGGGAATGCGGGACATGTTCAGGATGGAGTCGGAGTCGTGGATGCATTCGCCGTCGATCGCGATGTCGGGGGGGCGGTGCGGCGACGAGCCGGTGGCGATCAGCACCACCCCGGCGGCGAGGTCCACGCTGCTCCCATCGTCGCGCCGCACCTGTACCGTGTGGGCGTCGGGCAGCGAGGCAACGCCCTGGATGACCGCGATCCCATGCCGGTCGAGGTTGCGCTGGATGATTCCCCGTTCTTGTTCCACCACGGCGCGCTCGCGGTGCATGAAATCGCGAACGGTCAGCCCCTCCCGCAGTGAATAGTCGATGCCGTACAGCCCCCGCTGGCGCAGGCCGGAGAAGTACAGGGCGGTCTCACGTAACGTCTTCGAGGGTATGGTGCCGGTGTTGATGCCCGCGCCGCCAAGATGCGCCGCACGCTCGACCAGCGCCACCCGCTTGCCGAAGTAGGCGGCCTGGGCCGCGCCCTTTTCGCCCGCCGGCCCCGAACCGATCACAACCAGATCGTAGTACGCGGTCATGCGTGCCGATCCCTTCCGAACTCGCGAACCGGCCCCGACGCGATCCCGGCCGCCCCGCCCCATTGCTGCAAGCTTACCGCACGTACCGGACGCGCGTGCAATCCGCCGGCGAAACCCGCGGACTCGGCCCGTCGTCGCGGCGGGTTGACGGGCGCCCATTGTGTCCGCGATGGTGGCATGAGGCGTCGGTGGCTGAACGTCGTTGTGCACGTTGGTATCTCTGACCGACGCGCGACCGCGCCGGATGGCGGGCTGCCACATGGTGAGCATGAGCCGCGCCCATGAGTGAACACCTCACGGCCACATCCAGCGACGGCCGCGCCCCGCGTGGCCTCCCGCTCATTTGCGCCGGTCTGCTCGTTTTGGCGGCAGCTCTGGCCGCGTGCGGTCCGCCGGCGCCGATGCCGCGCATCGAACGGCTGGCGACGGTGAGCCAGACGCCCCGGCCGGACGGTCCGCCGCCATCGGGACGGTTGACCATGCCGCCGTCGGTCACGGCGCGTGATGGTGTCATCCCACCGGTTGACGATCGTCCCACGCCCCCGGCGCCGGCTCGTGTGGCCCCTCCTGACCGGGTCGCGACCGCCGTGCCGGCGCCGCCGCCCGCCGCACGCGACGATATCGGGATGGAGGACAGTCTGCGAGAGATTCTCGGGACGCAGTCCGAGCAGGTGAGCGTCGTGGCCAGACGGCTCAATGACGGCGCGACGGTGCGGTGGAACGCCGACCGCGTGCATTACGCTGCCAGCCTCTACAAGCTCGAAGTGTTGTATGAGGCATACCGTCAGCGGCGGCTCGGCGCACTCGACTTCGATCGCCGGCTCACGCTGCAGGGACGGTACGTGGACGAAGACCTCGGCACCGCGGGGCGACTACCGCTCGACGCCGACGGATCGCTTTCGGTCGAGGACGCGGTGCGGGCCATGGTCACGTACAGCGACAACAGCAGCGCGGCCTTGCTTCTCGACCTGCTCGGGCACCGCAACATCGACACGACCATGGCCGCCCTTGGACTTACCGCGAGTTCCGTGAATAGCACCGAGCTACCGACGACTGCTGCCGACATGGCGCGGATTATGGAGGTGATCGCCCGCGGTGAGGGACTCGACTTGTCGTCGGCGGCGCAGATGACGGCGCTGCTGCTGCTCCAGGAGAATAGGTGGGGCATTCCTCGGGGGGTGCCGGCGGGCGTACCCGTCGGCAATAAATGGGGCGGGTGGAACGGCAGCCTGCATGATGTGGCGGTCGTGACCGCGCCGGGGGGGACCTATGTGCTGGCCGTGCTCACCGAAGGGGTGGGCAACTGGGATCTCATCACCCGCGTCTCGCGCGCCGTCTACAACCACTGGAATGCCCCGACCGCGCGGTAGGGCGGCCCTGACTCCACTCCCGCCGCGTCCTACCGCGATCCGCGCCCAGATTCCGAGCATTCATCCGCGGCGGCGTGATGTGGATCTGGAATCGCGGATGAGCGGTCTATCTCCCGGCCCGCTCGCTCAACTCCTGCAGGATGAACGGGTTCGTGCGCCGCTCATGCTCGATTCGCGTCTCGAGCATGTGACCGGGGAGCACCACGGTGTCGTCCGGCAGCGTGAGGAGACCCTCGACGATGCTCGCCATGATTTGCGCGTGGTCGCCGCCGGGAAGATCGGTGCGACCGATCGAGCCACGAAACAGCGTGTCGCCGCTGAACAGCAATCCGTCCGTATAGAAGCAGACAGAGCCGGGTGTGTGCCCCGGCGTGTGGATGACCGACAGTCGTAGGCCCTCGACCTCCACGATGTCGCCGTGGGCGAGCGGGGCATCGGCGTCGGGCGGCTGCTCCGGCGTGTAGCCGAGCCAGCGCGTCGCCGACTGAGCCGCCCCGCGGGCGATCTCGGTGTCACCGGGATGGAGCAAGAACCGCGCGCCGGTCGCCCGCTGCACCGCCGGCACCGCCAGGATATGGTCAACATGGGCATGGGAGTTGATGATCAGCTTAATCGTCACACCCAAGTCTTTCGCCAGTTCCAGGATGCGCTCCGGTTCGTCGCCGGGATCGATGACGATCCCTTCGCCCGTTCGCCGCGAGCCGATCACCCAGCAGTTCTCCTGAAACACTCCGACCACGATCCCCTTGACCATCAGTTCGTTAACGTCCATCGATCCCCCCACGCGAGCGTTTGCCCCTTCATGATGATTGTACGAATCGGCGGCTATGTCATGCGCCGCCGATCTGCGCCACGTCCACCGGCACATGACCCGTCCGGTCGTGAACGGACATGCCCGCGGGGTCGCCCCGATGCGTGGATGTTCGCCACGCGCGGGTAAGGGGTCTTGGTGGGTCACTCGTGTTCGCGTGATACTCCCCCGCCACGTCGTTCGCGATCGCGTGCCAGCCCAGCGATGGGTCTGACGCCGCGCTTAGTTAGGGCACGGTGCGCCCTCCTATCGAGTGCGAACTCGTGATGGCATAGATGATATCGAAGGATGCTATAGAGAGCGTTATGCCATGCGGCCTTGAGTTGACGGCGCGCGGAGCGCCCAATAGAGAGACGAACACGAACGCGGCCGGTGGGGCGCGGGTGGCGCGAACCGAGGGGTGGACACCAATGACATGGATTGATGCGGGTGAGTTTGGTCGAGGCGGGGCGGCTCGAGAAGAGGCACGCGCCGATCGTGAGCAGGGCGTGCTGAATGAATTGCTCGCGGCGGGCTGGAGCCGTGCGACCGCGGCCGATGCGCGCGCCCTTCATCAAACAGTGGCCCAGGCCGTGACGCGATGGATGGCGGGTGATGGCGCCGGGACATGCAACGAGGCCGCGCTTGGACTGGTCGGTGAGGCGCGCGGCCAGGCGCTCGCCGGTTGGTGGGCCGCGGCGCGCGAGCTTGACGATGAGACGCGCCGTCTGCTGGTCGAGTGCGCCGGCGCCGCGGCGGCGATGGCGATGCTCGACGGCTATCTGCTCGGCCGCCATGAGTGCCGGGAGCAGGCGACCTCCGCCGTTCCGACGGTGACGAATCCTGCCGAGCGCGCCACGCCCGCCATCATCGCCGAGCCGGTTGGGATGCGTGTGACGGCCAATGTGCGTTGACCGTCGTGGCTGCCTCTCGGGCAGGTTACGGCGGTCCGTGTGGTGAGTCCTTGACCACACACGGGTTCGTGTAGCAGCATGGACACTTCCAACATCGGAGTATCCATGCTGCTTCGTGCATCTTCAGGCCAGTCGTTCAGATATCGAGTCGCGCACAACCGGGTGCGTCGTCCTCGCACGCGCACGCGGACCGCGCGGCGGTGGGCGACCCATCGGGTCGCACGGGTTCTGTCCCTGGCGCGGGCCAGCGACGGTGGCCGAATTCCCTCGCGGTAGGTCGCCAAACCTCGCTCCCGTGCGTGCCGGCTACGTGCCGAATGCTTTTATATATCGAGCCGGTCTATCACTAACCACCGCGTTCATCGATTCTGGGAGTTACGACCTGTTCAGGTGATTGACCGTGAATTGATACACATTGACGATGACCATTAGACGCCGCTGATGCGGCCAGTGCCCGTCACGCCATCGCGTTGGCGGGCGACGTTCATGATGAGGAGTCGCGTTCATGGGTGAATTGGAACTGGGCGTCGTCCCGCCCGACATTGGCTGGCTGCCCGAGACGATGCGTGCGATCGTGATCCGCAAGGAGCGCGAGGGCGAGCCGATCACCGCGATGCAACCGGAAGACGTGCCGCTGCCGGAGCTTGGCGCCCGCGAGGTGCTGGTGCTCGTGATGGCGGCGGGTGTGAATTACAACGGCGTGTGGGCGGCGCGCGGTGCGCCGGTGTCCGTCTTCCGCATGCATAAGGAACCATTCCACGTCGCGGGCAGCGACCTATCGGGAATCGTTTGGCGTGTCGGCTCCGAGGTCACGCGCTGGAAGCCGGGCGACCAGGTGGTGGCGCACTGCAACCAGAGTTGCGGCGAATGTCCGGCCTGTAACGGCCTTGACCCGATGGCATGTGAGCAGCAAAAGATCTGGGGCTATGAGACGAGCTGGGGATCGTTCGCGCAGTTCGCCAAGGTCCAGGCCCAGCAACTCGTCGAAAAACCCGCGCATCTGTCTTGGGAGACAGCGGCGTCGTACGGACTGACCTATTTCACGGCATACCGCATGCTTGTCACACAAGCGCAGGTACAACCGGGCGACAACGTCCTGGTGTGGGGAGCGGCCGGCGGGTTGGGGATATTCGCGGTTCAGTTGTGCCGGCTATTGGGGGCAAACCCCGTGGCGGTCATATCCAGTGACCGTAAGGAACAACTGGTGCGGACCCTGGGCGCCGAAATGACGATTAACCGTACGGATTTCGATTTCGATATCATAAAGAACGGCACCGAACAGGAGCGTACCGCCGAGCAACGCCGGTTCGGGAAGGCGATCCGCGAACTGACCGGCGGCAAAGATCCGGATGTGGTGTTTGAGCATGTCGGGAAGGACACCTTTTCGACGAGCACCTTCGTTGCCAAGCGGTTCGGCAAGATCGTGATTTGTGGCGCGACGTCGGGATACGACTTGGACTTCGATGTCCGCTACCTGTGGATGCGGCAAAAGCAGATCATCGGCTCGCATTTCGCCAATGCCTATGAGGCGTGGCGCGCGAACGAGTTGATGATCGCGGGCAAGATTCGCACCGTGGTCGATGATGTTTTTGAGTTCGACCAGACGCCATGGGCGCACCAGTTGATGGCCGATAACAAGCACATGGGCAAGATGGTGATCCGGGTGCAGGCGCCGCCCGGTGGCGGTACCGCGAAGTAAGACGGTTGGACACGGCGATCACTGTCGCGGGCCGGAGCATCTATCCGGCCCGCGATGCGCTCTGCCGGGCGTATGGTCCGCCACACGGCCGGCGCCGAGCGGACGCGCCCCGAGGTTTAAATATCCCGACCGGCTCCCGTGTGCGCGGCGCGGTCCGCGATGCGACCGACCGCCGCGTGATCCGGCGCCCCCCCCGGCTGCTGGCCTGTTCGGGACGGTAGCGCCGGACACCTCACCCGCCAAGCCCCGTGATCCACTCCAGCACGCCGGGGACGATCGTCGCGAGCACGCGTCGGTTGAGCACCAGCCCCCAGTGGGATGCGCCGTCCGCGGTCAGATGTGTTGCCGGCAGCCACAGGTCATCGTAACGCTGTCGCGGCCACTGGCGATCGGCGGCGCCGGTGACGATCATCAGCGGACATGGCAGCGACTCGATCACGATCCCGGCTTTGCGCTGATCGCGGGCGAG
>JBBQJF010000222.1:0-8703 GCA_038325665.1 Dehalococcoidia bacterium
TGGGCGGCTGGCCGGTGAGGACGCCGGCGACCTTGACGCGATCTATGGTCCCCCCCGTGCCGCCATCCACGCCGCCGAGGTGCGCCACCAGCTCATGACGGCATGGCCGGTCCTGACCGACGCGGACATCCTCGCCAGCGAAGGGCACATCGGGGCACTCACAAAGCTGATTTGCTCACGGACGGACGAGTCCGAGTACGAGGTGCGCACGACCTTGGACGGGATACTCCTTACCGTCGTGTAGCCACATTCCGGGCGGGCGTCGATGGGGTCAGGCGATGACCGCGTGGTTGTTGTCATGCCCATGTGACTGTCAGGCACTCCCGACAGTCACATGGGCAGTGTCATCACGGTTGGAGCCGCGACGCATATCCGCGACGGTATCGGTCTGCCGCTCGTTCACCAAGACCTTGATGAACGAGCGGCGACCCACCCACCAGTCCGCACGCTGCTCCGCCACTAGCGCACCCAACAGTCGCGGGGTGGTCGCTCGATTGGGATGGATTCCCACGACAGCGCTACACCGCCACATCAGTTCGGCGCGCGTGTCCCGGCGGGGAAGGTGAGATAGAGATCGAGGTTTTGGGTAAGCCGCCCGCGATACACCAATGCGTCGTCTTCGCGCACGGTCGGTACATTGGAGATCGGGGCCGATCCCTCCGGAACATGCATAAAAACCTCGACCTCATGACCGGCCGTACCGGGCTGCTTGATCAGGCGCAGACGATACCTATCCGGACGGCCGGCGTCGATTGGGATCTGGTAGGTGTAGGTAAACCCGCGCCGTTCGCTTGCCGGGATGCTGTAGTACGCCTCGAACGTGGCGAAGCCCAAATCTCGGCCAAGCGCCGGCAGCGCCGTCGAGCTATCGGAGAGCATCAGCCGGCTGTTGCGCGGCACATACACGCGCGCATAGGTGCCGAAGATGCCCGGCTTTGGCACCACTGTCTGCCGCGATGCGTCCCATTCGCCGCCCTGCACACGATTGCGCGGATCTCGCGCTGCCTCTGCCGTCATCGTGTTGTGGTATTCGACAGTAAGGCTGCTTCGCCGTGCGAGGCCGCGCTCAGAGAGCCAGACGTCATACCGCAGCCGCTGACGCACGTACAAACTGACCTTTGAATAGGAGAGATTCGCGTCCACCACGCCGATGACATCGCCCTCGGCCGGGGGCGTGAAGCGGCCATCGACGCCATATTGGCCCGCGAGCCGCGCCGGAACCGCATCGTGAAGGTAGACGAGCACCTGTCGTTCCGCGGCCATCCGCCGAAAGGTGCGGAGCAGCGCCGGCAGCTCGTCCGAGGACGTTTGCTGGAGTCGTGCCAGCACCGCCTGAAGCAGCGGTTCCAACACCTCGCCCTTGCGCTGATCAACTTCACCCGGCTTCGGGTCGGCAGCGCCGAAGTAAATCATCCGCTCGGCCAGGTTGTACCAGGTTGCCGGTGTCACCGGTTCAGCGAACCCATCCACGGGTAACGGCCCCAACGTCTCCAATAGCATGGCGACCGCGAAGGTCGTGAACCCGATCACGCCGTCAACCCGCAGGTCTTGGTGGTCAAAAAGCAATTGCTCGAACTTTCGGGCGGAAGACGGAAAGTCCGGCGACCAGTTCGCGTCACGCGCTGCCCAGCCTGTGAATCCGAGATGGGCTGCCATCGGCGCCGGCATTGGTTCATATCCGCGGGATGGATTATCAATCGTGTAGCTGCCCCGGTATTCCTCGCGCGTGATCGCCCCTCGTTCGATCGTGATGAGACCGAGTGAGCCGATAAAGCCACCCGTGGGGCGCAGCTCCGCCGAGTTCTGCCCGAGAATAGCGTATGAGCGCGCACCGTCCATTCCAAACAATGACTGAACCGCGTCCGGCAATCTTTGGAGAAGGGTGACGTGTGATTGCAAGGAAGTCATGCGCCGATCGAAGGTCGCCACTGCCTCCCCCGCTGGTTCCAGCGGCCCGTGGAGGCGTCCGCTTCTTACCTCGGCGCGCGCTGCCGCCGCGCGGTCCAAGGACGCCGCCGCGCGGTTGAATTGCGGTCGAGCCTCCGTGAGTGAGGTCGCGAGCCGCGCCGCCAGCGGCGCGTCCGTCACCGTGCGCGGCTGATCGACCTGCTCCACAATGGCGGTCGCGGCGCCGTGCAACGAGAGACCAGCGTCAACGACATGCCGTGCCACCGCGAGCAGCCCATCGATCTCGGGTAGACCGCCAACCCAACCGGGCAGGTAGCCAGCGCCGGTGAGAATCGGGTGGAGGCGGTTGGTGCGCCGCCGCGCCGAATCGATGGCAGAATCGGCGGCCGTGAGGCTGGCCCCCGCGCTCGCCAGAAGCGCCCGCGCCTCGATCGATGACACATCGTCGGTAGAGGCGCGATTGGCAAGCGATGCCGCGTGCTGAAGTTCGGTTTCTGCCCGGCGCACGTCGCCATAAAGATAGTACGCGTCGCGCCCCACGGCGCCAGCGACAACGAGTGCGAGCAGGATGCCAGCGAGCAATACACCCCGTCGCCAACGCCGCCAGCCCTGGGCGGACGGCGTTGGCGGTGGGTCGTGCTTTGTGCTGCGTCCCGTGTCGGTCTCGCGCGTTCCCGCCATGCTTGTACTACCTGATAGTGATCAGCTTCACGGCGCCTCCGGAGCAATTCCCGAGGTGTCCACGGCGGACGTCAGGCTTACCGTGGACACCAAATCCGGGTCGAGGTCGTGGGCGCGAGATCTCTATCAATGTAGCGATCACACGTTACGCTGAATCGCGTGTTCGACGTCGGAGTGCTAAGCCACCGAAGGTGATCAACGCGCCCAGCGAGATGTAGACGATAAAGCTGGACCTACCGGCTGGCGAACCGGCGACCACTGTTCCCGTGCGAGGTAGCGAGCCGGGCTGCTGCACCACCACCTGTGCCCCCGCCGATCCCGCCGGGGCCGCGGACCCTGCCACCGCGGCTGGCTGTGCCGCCGGTGAGATCCCGACGCCCAACGCGGCGCCAGCGCCAGCCGCGGTGACTGCCTGCCCCGGCTGACCAACCGGGGCGCTCCCAACACCCGCCGCGGCGCTGGCGCCGGTCACGCCGGCTGGGCTTGATGGCGGCGGCCCGGGCTGACCCAGAACCTCGGGCGGGAGCGGGTTCATTATCATCAGTGCCCCGACGACGAGCGCGCTTGCCAGCCCCATGCTGATGGAACGCGTCATTCGCGACTTCATCACGTACTCTCCTTATTCGGCATTCCGCGCGACCACCCGTCACCCTAAGCTAATGCCTAGGCAGCGCGACACGGGGATATTCATGATACCACGGCCAATCGTATCCGATCGGCGGTGCATGAAGCACCGGGTCGATCACGATACCCACCATAGCTATAACGCAAAAAGCGTGGCAATGCTATCCGCCGGCGGCGGAATCTGCCGTTGCTCATCCTCGTGGAGCGACATTTCTCCGTTCAGGCGTCAGCGGGCCGGCCTACCCCCGCTGTCACCGCGGGCAACAACCAGCGCCACGGCCACGCCAATGATCAGCGCCACGGCCACGACGACCGTGAGCGGCGCCCGCCGCCGTCCGGCCGTGTCGGGCGGCGATTGCACCGCGCGCAACGCGGCCCGTACGAGTTCACTGTCGGCAGGCGGCGCGGCGATTCTCCCCAATGTGTACGCGCCTACCTGACTGATCGGGCACGCGACCCATCCCGCCTCGTGACGGCATGACAGGTCCGCGCCAGTCGCGGTGTTCGTCAGTCCGGGCACAGTGCCATCGGTGGCAGGGGCATCGGCAATCGATGGAAGGATGAGCGCCACCACCGGCGTCTCCAACGCCCCGGCCGCGCTGATCACCAGGCCGGTCGCGTCGGTGATGCGGCCGGCGCGTGGCACACCACCGACGCCCAGGCCAATGATGGCGCCGGACTGTGCCACTCCAGCCGGGACAAAAAGGCGCACATTCTCGAGGCTGATCAGCCGGTCCACGGTCGCGGAGCGATGCACATGGACGCTCCCGACCGAGATCGCCTGGGCGGTGACCGGTGTAGGAATGACAAGTAGCGTCGTGACAACGACAACTATATAGACGCCGGTCATCGCCCACCTGGTAGCGACGGGTTGCGGAGATCGACTACATGCACGTCCTGGCGCACCCCTAACACGAATTGTGCATACCATAGGGCGAAGCTTACATCATCTCGTGCCGATGCATACGTGGCATCCGGGGGAAGCGACATGAGCGTCGTGCGGGCGAACACCACGGCAGAATCGTCATCGTGCAGGTTGACGCGTTTGCCCGCCCCAACTGCCCAGACGATCAGCGCCGCCACGGTCGCGACCGCGGCCGCTGCCACGAGCAGACGGCTGCCCGCGCCCCCGCCGCGCCATCGCGTGACAGCGCCCGCGGCGACCAGGAGGCCGACACCGCTCCAGATACTGAGCACAACATAGAGGGGCAACAGATAGGCGTTTCGATCTGGCGCGCGATACATTCCCGCGAACAGCATCACGCCGGCGGCGATCAGACCCGTGAAGCGCGCGTGGTCGGGGCGGTCGCGCTGGATGCGCCACATGCCCAGGGCGGCAGCCGGCAGCATCCAGGGGGGGAGATCTCCCAACACGAATCTGGAGAGCGCCGCGATCCGTCGAAGGCTGCCGGTCAAGTCCGCCGGCGTGAACAGGTGTCGGTACTGTTGACCCGTCACATGCGCCAGTAGCCGGCCGGGACTGTCCGGGTCGCCCCAATTAATCGGCGGATCCTGCACGGCGCGGAGGGGCAGTATCGCGTAGATTGTCAGCATCGCACCGAGTCCGAGCAGGAATGGGAGAATCGCCCGCCGCTGCTCGTGCTCCCAACGCCGCCACGGTGGAGTGAAGGCGACCAACGCCGCGACCAGCGGGATCACCGAGGTGAGATGATTGGCGAGCGCTAACCCATGGATTGCGCCTCGCATGGCGGGATGCACACGCGGCCGCACCCACACGATACAAGTGGCGACCGTCAGCGCGACATGCAGTGCATAAACCTCCCCAATGATTGCCTGAGACCAGAACAGGCTGCTAGTAGCGACCGCCATCGCCGCGAGCAGCGCCGCGATGGCGCGCGACCCACGGCCACCCATCCCGCCTGACACCGTCGATACGATAAGCACGATTCCACCCACCGCGAGCGAGGCGAACAGCGCATTCATCGCGTTGATCCGAGCGGCCACATCGCCGAAAGGCAGTCGCGTGGCCGCCTGGCCCAGCATCAGGAAGAGCGGGTAGCCGGTGGGATGTGGCACACCGTGACGGCCAACCGCCGCGGCAAGCTCGGCGCTGTCGGCGCCCCCGAACCACCAGGTGATGGTGGGCGGCATCGTGTACACGTAGAGCGCCAGTGAGCAGAGAGCTGCTGCCGCTGCTGTCGCGACGGGGACCAAACCACCGATCTCGTGATTGCGCGTTGGGCTACGTGTCATGCGTCATGCCTGATCAACTCTTTGGTATGCGGTATGCAACGTCGCGTCTCCTCCCCATGCGTCACGGTGCGCCCGGGAGCCGGCCAGGACGTCGCGTGGGAGCAGTGAGCGCTATCGATGCTCCAATCGCTGCTACTCCGCATTTCATGGGCGACGAGGAACGACTCCCGGTCGGATGGAGCATAGTGGTCAGGCACGGCCGATAGTGCGCCGCAGCCTGGAGTGCCGCGCTATTCGCCGGCGCCGTGGTGTCTCGTGGGTACGCGTTTGACCCGTGGACGGCGGCATCATGGGTTTCGCGGGCCACGGTCGCAACCCTAATGCGCTTGATACTAGCACTAGCGCGATTTGACCGGTACGATCCCAGGAGCACGCGGCGTATCAGCTCACTCCGGATCCCGTCGCCGGTATGTAGCGATCGCGTGCCGCGCGGCGCCGTCGAAGCAGCAGACCGCTTGTCAGGCAGGCGTGTCCGCCGATGATGGCGTCTCCGGCGCACATCGCCAGTCTGGCCATCAGGAGACGCGAAGCGATGGAGCTACGCCGGTATATTGTCCTCGTCCGTCGCTGGGCCTGGTTGCTCGTGCTCGGCGCCACGGTCGCGGGTGCGCTCGCCTTTCTCTACTCGCGGCAACAGACACCGATTTATGAGGCAACCACCACGCTGGTCGTTAGCCAGTCCCCGGGCGTAGCCGGTGTTTCGTACAACGATGTGCTCGCCACTCAGCAGATCTTGAAGACGTATAGTCAACAGGCGACATCCGGTCCCGTGCTTGACGAGGTCGTCGGAGAGCGCCTGGGGCTATCGTACTCGGAGTTGCGCGGCGTAGTCTCGACGCGCGTCCAGCGCGATTCCCAGCTCTTCGATATCAGCGTCCGGCATGCTGACCCCGCGTTCGCGGCAACGGTGGCCAATGATGTTGCAACTGCTCTGATCGAGCAAGTACGGGCGGCGCAGGTTGCGCAGCAGTCCACCGCCGAACGGGAGCTTAATCAAGAAGCGGCGACCCTGCAAGAGCGCATCACCGAGCGCCAATTGGTGGTAACGCGCCTCAACACCGCTCAGCCCGGGCTGACCGAGGAGCAGCGGGTCCGGCAACTGAACGGCGCGCTGACGGAACTCAATTCGCTTAATCAGAGCTTGTTCACGTTGCAGAGCAGTCTGCAACAGTTACGCATTGAGCGTCTTCGCACGACCAATGCACTCATGGTCCTCGATCCGGCCCGCGTCCCGGAGGCATCGATCAGCCCACGGGTCGGATTCAACGTCTTTGTCGGCGCGTTTTTTGGTTTGTTGGCGGCTATCGGCTTCGTCGCGGTGCGCGAGTTCCTCGATGACACCGTGACGAGCGCGGACGACGTCACGCGTCTGACGGGCGCCGCGTTACTCAGTTCCATCGCATCGTTCCAAGCGCCGCATACGGGGTTAATAGGCCGTCATACGAAGCCGCACCTTCTGACATTCTTGAGCAGCCGCTCGCCAATTGCCGAGGCCTATCGCGTCCTCCGCACGAATCTTGAGTTCACCGGGAGCGGCGGCCCGCATCGCGCCGTGCTCGTGACCAGCGCTCTCCCGGGAGAGGGTAAGAGTACCACCGCGGCGAACCTCGCGATCACGCTGGCGCAGTCAGGTCGTCGTGTGATCCTCGTCGATGCCGATCTGCGCAACCCGTCACAGCACAAGCTATTCGATTTGCCCAACACCGCCGGCCTGTCCACCATGTTCCTGATGGATGCTCCATCGCCGCCCGCTTTTCTGAGGCCGACTGCCATCGACTCGTTATCCGTGCTTAGCAGCGGCCCATTGCCGCCGAATCCGGCCGAGCTACTCGGCTCGGCCAAGATGGACGCCATCATGGCGCTCCTGCGGGCAGAGGCGGACACGGTGATTTTGGACAGTCCGCCACTGCTTACCGTTACCGATCCCGCCGTGATCGCGCGTGTGGCCGATGGTGTCATCCTGGTAGCGGCGGCAGGTCGCACACGCACCGGTGCGCTGACACGCGCTGCCGAGGTGCTAAGCCGCGCACACGCGACACTGTGGGGCGTGGTGCTCAACAAGGTGAAGGCGAATCGGGGCGAGGGCCACTATTACAACGCCGAGTACTACGGCCGCGACGATAGCACGCCAGCCACGGCCTCCCAGCCGGCGTCCTTTCAGCCACGGTCAACAAACGGGAGCGCGCCGTCCCCACGGCGCCGGACGTGGCGCACGCTGCTCAAAGTTCGCGGTAAGTAACGCTATACGGAGTGCGGAGGGTAGAATCTCCTTGTTTGACTCGCGCTGCCGCGGGGCGCGTGCGTGATCATGCAACATCTTGGGGTGCGGTGATGTGATGAAATTGGTCACAGCCGTAACGCGCGCACGCTCGTTCCTCCAACCGACACCGTACCAGCCGCCGCCCCCACGAGGTCGCGGCGCCGGTGTGTGGTTCCGCGCGGGCGCGGGTGTGAGCAAGATGGACTCGGGGCGCCACGTCCGCGGGTGCAGCCGGAACTACGTGCCCGCGTATTGCTCACCGGTGCGGCAATTTCGTCCTTCGGCGGATAGCGGTTAGAATCTTGCTCTCGGACAATATGTCGTATAAAGAACCTTCCCGCGCACGATGTCCAATCACCATATCATAGGACCATCAGAATGCGGCGCATCTCTCCACCCCCCGGCGGCAGCCTCCTGCTGCTCGACATACCCATCCCGCACGACCATGCGCGCAGGCCCGTGTACGACGCTGCAAAGCGGTGCTTCGATTTGTTCGTGGCGGCAATGGTGTCGGTCTTGCTGACGCCGCTATGGATGACGGTGGCGGTGTTGATCACGCTCACATCGCCGGGGCCAGTCATCTACAGGCAGGTCCGGGTGGGCAAGGGTGGTCAGACCTTCCTGTGTTACAAGTTTCGCACGATGATCGCTGACGCGGACCGGCTGTTGCAGATGGATCCGGAGCTGGCACGGAAGTTCGAGACGGCCTGGAAGCTTCCCAACGACCATCGGGTTACACCTGTAGGCAGGTGGCTTCGCAAGCTGAGCCTTGACGAACTGCCCCAAATGCTCAATGTCCTGCGCGGCGAGATGAGCATCGTTGGTCCCCGCCCGGTGCAGGTTAAGGAGTTAGAAGATCTCTTTGGCCCGTGGGCGCCGGTGGTGACCATGGTGAAGCCGGGACTCACCTCGTTGTGGGCCGTGTCCGGCCGCTCTCTGATAAGCTACGAGCGCCGGATCGCACTCGAAGTGGAGTACGTTCGCCGGCGCAGCTTTGTGTATGATGTGCTCCTGGT
>JBBQJF010000223.1:0-8686 GCA_038325665.1 Dehalococcoidia bacterium
GGTCACGTACGACCTCTGCCGCGAGTAGCGGTCTCCCGGTTGCCGGGTCCCCGGCAAAAAGCGGCTTACACTCGCTCAATCACGGCGGCGAAACCCTGGCCGCCGCCGATGCACATGGTCTCCAGGGCAAACTGGCTGCCGCGCCGCTCCATCTCATGCAGCATAGTCGCCATGATACGCACGCCGGTGGCGCCGACCGGATGGCCGATCGAGATGCCCGACCCGTTCACGTTCATCTGGTCATGTGCGAAGGGGACTACAAATCACCGCGTCTCGCATGATCGTCGCCTCCTCGCTCGTCTCAAATCCGGCGCTCGAATGGCCCTGCCAGCATACCCGATACGGATACCGGTAGCGCCAACACGCCAGGACGAGGATGATGGTGGGAGTGCGCCGTACCGGACTCGCGGGTGCCTGCCTTCGCGAGTGCGCCGCCGGCAGCTGGACATACGCAGCCCGCGCGGCGAACCCGGCAACCCCCCATGCTCAACGATCGCCCTCATGAGTGAATCGCTCGACAACGCTGAGCAAGTCGTCGATGTCGAACGGCTTCGCCAGATGACCATCTGCATGATGGCGCTCGGCCTCGGAATTGGCGCGGAAGCCGGCCGTCATGAACACCACCGGGATACCAAGGCCGCTGGTCCGCAATCGCGCCAGCACCTCCCAGCCGGTCATGATCGGCATCATCAAGTCGAGCAGCACCACCATGGGACGCTCGTCGGCGATACGGTCGAGCGCGTCTCGTCCGTTAGCCGCGACCGCGACACTATAGCCCTCCAATTCAAGTGTCATCTTGATCAGATCGCGAATGCCGTCATCGTCATCGACAACGAGGATATGGATAGGTTCTAGTTTCGTGAGGTTTTTCTCAGCAACGTTATTCATCACATACCTCGGCACGCACACGCATACATTTGCAGCTAGCAACGCTTAGCCGGTTCGGGGGGAGCGGAGTCTTGTCGCCATACAATCATTCGTGATCGCGGCGCCCACTACCCGGTCACCAACGGTCACCGCTGGCGCACGACCACACGACCACGGCCCGAGCGAGTGAGCGGCGATCTGGTGCACACGGGGTGACTAGCCGGGGAGGGGCCTCTACAAAATATACGACGCCGAGCGGCGGATTAGGTTACTGCCGAGGGAGTAGCTTGGGTGTGGTGGACCGGCACGAACTCCCGTCGCGGGTGGCGCGCCAGGCAGGAGCGCGACTCGCGGTGGTACGACGCGCAACTCGATCAGCCCTTCAGGGCCGGCATGATGTCGCTGGCAAATAGGTCGATATGCGCGAGGTACTCGCCAGGAGGTGTGATCGGCGTGAGAACGAAATGCTCCACGCCCGCCGCGGCAAAGGCGCGCAGCCGCTCCACCACCTGATCGGGTGTACCGAGCGCGCAATAGCGGTCAGCGATGGCGGTGAAGTCCTGGTTGTACTGACGGCTAAGCCGGGCGATCGCGCGTTCATTCGCTTCCGCGTGCGTGCTGGCGACACTCGTGAACTGGTAGAGGGTCCAATGGAAGTTGGACAGGTCACGCCCGAGACGCGCCGCCTCCTCCTCGATCGTGCGTTTCGCGGCGGCGAACCGCTCGGCGGTAAACAGATACGGCATATAGCCGTCTCCCAGGCGGGCGGCGCGGCGCATCGCCGCCTCGGAACGTCCGGCGACGATGATCGGCGGGCCGCCTGCTTGCGGCGGCTTCGGGTGCATGGTCACGTCGTCGAAGTTCGTCCAGCGGCCATGAAAGCTGGTGTGGTCCTCCGTCCACAGTTGCTTCACGACCCGGATCGCCTCGTTCGTGCGCGCGCCGCGCTCCGACACCGGCACGCCGGTCGCCTCGAACTCCTTCGCAAACTCACCACCCACGCCGATACCAAGTAGTACACGCCCGCCGGAGATCACATCCACCGTCGATATCGCCTTGGCGAGGACGGTCGGGTTGCGGAGCGGCATCAGCACGATTGCCGTCCCCAGCTTGATACGTTTTGTCTTGGCGGCGAACGCCCCGAGGGTCACGGTTGCATCGAGCGTGGGGCCGTAGAACAAGATGTGCTCACTGGTCCACACCGAGTCGAATCCGAGTTCCTCCACGCGCGGCAACTCGTCGAGGTACTCGGGCGAGAAGGTCACGCCGACTTGGATCGGCGGACGCGCATCATGGCGTGGGGTTCGCTCAGTAGTCGTCACGGTTCGTCTCCCAAGGGCGTCTCGATGATAGATCTGCCCGCGCATGATGACACTTGGGAGCGGGAACAGCAAACGCTCATCCGCCTACTCGCATCGAGAACGCCGCGAGCGCGGCGGACACCCGTCGGGAAAGGAATCGCGCCGATTGGGTCGAGAGCGCATTGAACAAGCCCGCGACCGTGCTGAGTTTCCCTTTGATCATACTCTCGATGCCAATGCGGGCGACCGCCGGACTTTGCATCATCACGCGCCGCTGATACCACGTCGGGCGCTGCCCCGCCACGCTGAGGAAGCCGGTGGAGGTGACACCGGGCGACAGCACCGACACTCTGACGTTCGTCTTACGCGGTTCATAGTTCACGGCCTCGCCGAAGTTCAGAACGAAGCTCTTGGCGGCGGCGTACGAGGCGTCGGTCGGGCTCGGTTGATACGCGCCGATCGAGGAGACCAGCAGGATGTAGCCGTAGTCGCGCTCCACCAAACCGGCCAAATAGAGCTTGGTGAGATGGACGAGCGTGACGATGTCCACCTAAAGCATCATCCGCCCCGCTTCCAAGCGATGTCTAGGGACGGCCCATACAGTCCGAACCCGCGCTGTTGATCAGGATATCGACGGTAGTGCCGAGCGCCCGCGTTTGCTCATACAAGGCGCGCGGAGCCTCTTCCCCGGCCAAGTCACACGCGATTACCGTGACGTTTCGGCCGTGGCGACGGGTGATCGCGGCTGCCAGTTCGCGCAATCGGTCCTCGCGCCGCGCCACGAGCACGAGGCTAGACCCTCGCTCGGCCAAGATCGGG
This sequence comes from Dehalococcoidia bacterium, assembly GCA_038325665.1. GTDB lineage: Bacteria > Chloroflexota > Dehalococcoidia > CAUJGQ01 > CAUJGQ01 > CAUJGQ01. The sequence continues at coordinate 2,988 of JBBQJF010000223.1, forward strand.
CAAAGTCGCGGCCCAACCCACTCGATGCGCCGGTGACCAGCGCCGTGCGCCCGGTCAAGTCCGCCATGGCGCTACTCCTCTCGCGTGATCTGGCCACGCATCCGGTTCGAGTCGGTCGCACGGGCAGTCACGACGAACCGGCAGCAGTAGATGGAATGCCGCCCTCATGTGGGTGCAACCCGGCGGTCGCCCTCCAGGACGGAGCACGCGAACGGCAGATCGCGATGCACGAACGCCGCGAAGGGTACTGGCGCCGCCATCGCGGCGCACGACCGAAACCGCACGCCGAGTATACGCCCTATCGAGTCTGCCGCCGGAACTCCATCGCGGCTATGATAAGCGACACGGCAGGCGTTCGCGGATACCGCGAGCGCGCCGAAGGGAACGCGGGAAGATGCGCGAGATTTTCGATTCTGAGCAGCAGCGTGTGCCGATCAAGGCGTGGCTGACGGAGATTGACGCGGCCACCCTTGAGCAAACCTATAACCTCGCGCGACTGCCCTTCGCGGTCCACCATGTCGCGCTGATGCCGGACGCGCACCTCGGGTACGGGATGCCGATCGGTGGAGTGCTCGCCGCCGACGGTGTGGTCGTGCCCAACGCCGTCGGTGTCGATATCGGCTGCTTCACCGGCGATACGCGTGTGCCGCTTGCCAGCGGAATCGACCAACCGCTGGGCGAGCTAGCGGATCGCGGCGATGTGATCGCCGTCTACTCCGTCACGCGGCGCGGCGCAGTCACGGTCGCCCCCGCGATCGCGCGGCGGACCCGCGAGGGTGCTTCGCTGGTGTGCATTACCCTGGACAATGGCGAGCGCATCCGCTGTACCCCCGATCACCGGTTCATGCTCCTCGATGGGAGCTACCGTGACGCCGAGCGGCTGCCGGCCGGCACGATACTGATGCCATTCCGTCCCGAGCGTGACCGAGACCGTTCCCCGTTGTCCGCACCGCCGTGTTCCAGCCACTCGCCGTCGGTGGATCTCGTCATGGCGCCAACGCGCGCGGAACGCGACCAGAGTCGCCGCCCCGCGCTGGCTGCTGCCGGCGACGGGCAAGCGCGGAACGCGTGCCGTCGCGGCGGCACGCTCGGCCCGCCAGCTCCCGCCATGTTTCGCGCGGCGACCTCGGCGCATACCGTCCGGCCCTGCAGGTACGAGGCCGTCCACCGCGATGACCGGACCGTGGTCAGTGTTGAGGAGCTTGATGAGCGGGAAGACGTCTACTGCCTGTCCGTCCCCATGTACGGGAACTTCGCCCTCTCCGCCGGCGTGTTCGTGCATAACTGCGGTATGCACGCCCGGCGCACCAACATTGAGGCGGCACGCCTGACTGCCTCCACCGGACGGCGGCGCACTCTCCTCCGCACGGTGCTGGACCAAATCCAGCGCGACGTTCCCGCCGGCAACGGGCCGGTGGGCAACCACCGCACGGCGCCAGCCTGGGAGGAACCGCTCGCCGACATGGCGGTCGCGACGCTGATCGACCGGGCGCCGGCCGGGTTGCGTAAGGCTTGGGACGATGGCCGCTTCCAGATCGGCACACTCGGCGGCGGCAACCACTTCATCGAGATTCAAGCCGACGACCAGGGCTTCGTCTGGCTGATGTTGCACTCGGGATCGCGCGCCCTGGGGAAGCGGGTCTGCGATCACTTCAACGTCATCGCCCGCGACCTCGACGAACGGCTCGGGTCTCCCGTGCCGCGCTCGGTTCAGCTCGCGCACCTGCCGGCGGAGAGCGCCGAGGGACGTGAGTACTTGGCATGGATGCGGCTGTGCATGTCATACGCGCTCGAAAACCGGCGGCGGATGCTCGATGCCGCGGTCGAGGCCGTGTTCGATGCCGCGCGGGGCGTGGCTCCCGACGCGTCGTATCTGATCACGGAGGCGGTAGACACTCATCACAACTACGCCGACCTGGAGCATCACTTCGGGATGGATGTGCTGGTCCACCGGAAGGGTGCGGTGCGGGCGCGCGCCGGTGAGATGGTGATCATCCCCGGTTCGATGGAGACCGGGTCGTACATCGCGCGGGGACTCGGCAACGCGCAGTCCTTCGAGACGGCCAGCCATGGCGCCGGCCGGCGACTGTCGCGCACCGCGGCGAAGAAGCAGCGCAGTGCGGAGGATGTGCTGACCGATCTTCGCGCCAAGGGCATCGAGATCGCGAAGCGCGCACAAGCCAATGTCGCCGAGGAGGCGGGACATGCCTACAAGGACATCGAGCAGGTGATGGAAGACTCGCGCGACCTGGTTGAGCCGGTCTACCGATTGCGCCCGCTCGGGGTCGTCAAGGGTTGAGCGACCGGCGTACGACTGTGAGGACGTATGGAGACCACGCTTGCCGGGGTGATCATGTGGACCGATCAGCTCACGGCAATGGCCGCGTTCTACCGCGATACCCTGCGACTGCCGCTGCACAGTGAACGGCCGCACTTCGTCGCCTTCCAGCTTGGTCCGGCGCGACTCAGCGTGGGCACACACTCGGAGGTATCAGGGCAGGCGAAAGAACCGGTCCGCGTGACGGTCAATCTTGGCGTTCCCGACATCCACGCCGCGTATCGTGAACTGACGGCAAGGGGAGTGCAGTTCGTGCGCGCGCCCGAGCGGGAGCATTGGGGTGGGTGGGTCGCCTCGTTTCGCGACCCGGACGGCAACCTCGTCCAGCTACTCGCGCAACCCGATGGGCACTGATGCGAGTAGCTAGAAGTCGCCCGCACGGAGCGCGGACAGCCGGTTCCACAGCGCTTGCCACACGACCCGGCGCTCGGACTCGGTGAGGCCGCGGCCCAGGCGACGACGCTCTGCCAGCACCGCCTGGCCGGCCAGAAACCCCCACGCGCCCGCCCGGTGCGCGAGCCATGCTTCGACCTGCTCGGGGTGGGCGCCCAGCACCTGATCGATGCCCTCATCCATGGAGCAACCCGCCCTGCTCGCGACAACGCGCTGGTCGCCCCGATGGCCCGCACGATACTTTCATTGGGGCAATCCGCGGACGAAGGCGTCGATTGAGTCGACCAGTTCGTCCGGTCGTTCGGCGACGATCCGATGCGCCACCGCCGGCGCCGTACGCAAACGGGCGCGCGGCTGTCGGGCGATCATCTCGCCGGCCAACTCCGGAGGCAGCACATCGCTCAATTCTCCGCGTATCAGCAACGTCGGGCATCGGAGTGCTTCCCACAACGGCCACAGATCGAGCCGCTCCGCGTCACCCGACATCAACCGCCCCGCGATCGCCCGGGCGATCGCCGGATCGAAACCCGGGCGGCCGCGCACAAGGCCATCCTCCTGGTTGAGTTCATGTCCAGCGCTGAATGCGGACGCGACGAACTCGGCGATACGGCGCGACCCTGGCGTCATCTCCGGCGCGGGGTAGGCATCGACCACCACCAGGCCCGCGACACGATCAGGCAGGGCGCCGGCCGTGAGGATCGCCACGCCGCCGCCCATCGAGAACCCGACCAGCACACAGCGGTCGATTCGCAGGGCGTCGAGCGCGCGACTCACGTCGGCGAAGTGTGCGTCTCCGGTGTAAAGGGCATCGCCAGACCAGTCACTGTCGCCGTGACCGCGGGCATCAAGTGCGACGACCCGCCGGCAGGTTGCCAGCCGCCGCCCCACCCGCTCCCAGCCGGCCGCCGACCCCGCGAGTCCATGCAGCAGCACCACCGGTAGCCCTCCACCGGTCGCCCCGCGCCATTCGAGATACGAGAGGCGCAGTCCCTCGCCCGATACATGGCCGCGATCGACCCTCAACACCATCGCCATCCACCTATCCACCGGTGGGATCGACTCCGCCACACCAGCGCTACCACAAATCGACCCTTCCACCGCAGTGTAAGCGTTCAGCCATCAGTGGTCAGCGATCAGCGCGCCGGTTCACCCATGGGTTCACGAGCAATCAGCGCCCGCGCCCGCGTGGTGGTCACGGGTCGTGGTCACGGCTGGTGGCCGCGTGCTCGCTGACCGCTGACGGCTGAAGTCTTTCACCCCAGTAATAGTTCGCGCCCTTCCATGCTGTTTGTACAGTGATTTTGCAGTGGTTCTACGCGAGCTACTCTCAGGAATGTCGTCGCTCGATTACCTTTCGCGGCGAGGGCTGTACCACCTTTAGGCGATATGATCACACGGGTCGTACGTTAGCCTAGTTGTTGTAGCCCCGGCTACAAGATAGCAAATCTGAACGGGCGAATGGCACAAGCCACATTGGAGGATTGAATGACGACGGGACAGGGTTCACACAGCGGACTGATCGAGGGCGCGCCCGTGTATGGGCAGAACGGCGATGAGTTAGGGAAGATCAAAGAGGTTCGCGGGCAGTATTTCAAGGTGGACGCGCCGATGCAGGCCGATTACTGGCTCCGCGGCGACGTGGTTGCAGCGGGCGGCGGTGGCCGGGTCATGCTGCGGGTCGACAAGGATCAACTCGGTGAATACACCGTGGCGACTCCCGACGACGACATGACCACTGGCAGTACTGAAACCCGGCGCGTCGAGAACCTCAAAGCCGACACGACACCCACACGTATGACCGAGCAGCGCCCCGCCGGCCGTGACACGGGTACCGGTGAGCGGCGCATGGAGCTGCGTGAAGAAGAGCTTCGCGCCCGCAAAGAACAGGTTCAGGCCGGCGAGGTCGAGATCCGCAAGGATGTTGTCGAGGAGAAGCGGACAATCGATGTACCGGTGTCCCGCGAGGAAGTCGTCATCGAGCGGCATACCGTGGATCGCCGTCCCGCCAGTGGATCGATTGACGATAGCGGCCAGACGATCGAAGTCCCTCTGATGGAAGAGCACGCCACGCTTGAGAAGGAAACCGTGGTCACCGGGGAAGTCGAGATCGGAAAGCGCACCGTGCAGGAAACCGAGAAGTTGTCGGGCACCGTCCGCCGTGAAGAAGCCCGAATCGAGCGCGAGGGCGATGTCACCATGCGGGGGGACAAGGATGCCGATAAGATGACCGACCGCGACCATCAGAACGACGGCGGCGTCACGCGTCGTTAAACCGTGGTGAGCCGCGGCGAGCACCCAAGGGGGAGGGCCGTGAGCCCTCCCCCTTTGCCATGCGGGACGTTCGACGGGGACGGCTGGGAGGGCAAACCGGCTTGCGGCGCTGCTTCCCTCGAACGCGGCGCCATCCATCAACCGTCCTATCACCCGCTGGCATTATCAGACCACGGGGCGACGATCGCGGAATGCCACCCGCACGCGGCGGCGCGACTCCACCTTTGAGTGACATGGTTCCGCGTTTCACGACAGATACTAAAGTCAGGAGATCGAGAACACGAGGTCCGTGCGTCGGTTCGCGTAACTGTTTGTGTGGGCGTGTGTTGGGAGAGGCAAAATGAGGGGCGTTCGTGGACGTGTGGGGTTGGTCGCGGTCCTAGCGATGTCGGTTCTCGGCGCGTCAACCGTGCGCGCCGCCGGTGAGAAGTACATCGTATTCGGCGCGGACACCACGCCGGCCGAGAGGGGCGAACTGGCGCAGTTGCTCGGGTTGGACGCCTCGTCCCAGCCGAACATCGTCACCACTCAAGAAGTGGTCGCCGCGCTTCGGGGCACCGGTCTGCCCGTGGCCGCCACTGAGAAGAGTATTTCCAGTTCTGCCCTCACATGTTTGAACCAAGGTGAGGGACTCACGGTTCGCACCGCGAACATCACGCGAATTCCGGCCGCCGTGTACGCGAACGCCCTCGTCACC
>JBBQJF010000224.1:0-8613 GCA_038325665.1 Dehalococcoidia bacterium
CCTGGTAGCGCTTGTACAGCGCGGCGTTCTCCGGGCGCGGCACCGGGTAGTACGGGTCGCCCTCGGCCTTGGGATACTCGTGGACCACCGTGGTCTTGGCGTGCTGCTGGCCGGTGAGGTGGGTGAACTCGGTGCCGCGGGTGTAGGCGTGCTCGTTTGGATAGTTGACCGTGCCCACCGCTTGCACGCGCGCACGATCATGCGTCTCGAAGCGGAACTCCAATGAGCGGTAGGGCAGCGGTCCGAACCGGTGGTCGAAGTAGGCGTCCACCGGCCCGGTGTAGATCAGCGCCCGGTGCGGAATCATCCCCACCACCGCCCGGTAATCGGTGTTCAGCAGCACCGCGATGTTGGGGTGGCCAAGCATGGTGCGAAACAGCCGGGTATAGCCGTGGGCGGGCATCGCTTGATACGCGTCGGTGAAGTAGCGGTCGTCGCGGTTGGTGCGGGTGGGCACCCGTGCGGTCACCGAGGCGTCCAACTCCGAGGGGTCGAGTCCCCATTGCTTGCGGGTGTAGCCGCGGAAGAACTTCTCGTACAGCGCGCGACCGACTGTGCTCACCACCACATCCTCGGAGGTACGGACCTGGTCAACATGCTCCGCGTGCTCGGCGAAAAACGCTTCGAGTTGAAAGGACGTGAGCGAGAGTCCGTACAATCGGTTGACGGTATCGAGATTGATGGGGATGGGCACGAGCTGGCCGTCCACGCTCGCCAGCACCCGGTGCTCGTAGGGACGCCAGGCCGTGAACCGCGAGAGGTAGTTGAATACCTTGGCCGAGTTGGTATGGAAGATGTGCGGGCCGTAGCGGTGGACGAGGATGCCGGCATCGTCGTATTCGTCGTAGGCGTTGCCGCCGATGTGGTCGCGCTGCTCGACGACCAGCACCTTCTTGCCGGCCCCGGCCGCCAGCCGCTCCGCCATCACGGCCCCCGCGAACCCCGCTCCCACGATCAGGTAGTCGTACATGGCGGACTCCATTGCCACAACATTGCCGGCCCCTCCGGCGCTCCCCCTCCTCGCTGTCCGTGTCAATCTCCCGATGCCAGCAGTGGCTCATTCCCGGCCAGGAGCACCGGTGATCTTAATGACGGGACGGCCCGCGCGGCGACCGTCGTATCGACCAACCGCGCCATCCGCGCCCAGGTGCGCTCCCACGAATTCAGCGACAGAAACGCATCCGCCTGGCGCACACGCGCACCGGCGTCCTCGCGCATCGCCGCCTCCGCCGCCACGGCGAATGCCCGGGCAGTGTCGGCAATCCGTACCAGTCCTCGTTCGCCGTAAGGGCGGACGACATCCCGAATTGAGGTTGAGACGACCGGTTTGCCCGCCGCGAGATATTCCGGCGTCTTCGTCGGGCTGATGAAGCGGGTTGCCTCATTTCGGGCGAACGGCATCATCGCCACATCCCACCCGGCGATATACGCCGGCAGATCCTGGTAGTTTTTGCCGCCGAGGTAATGGATATTCTCGCGCCGGGGCAGCGTATCGGCGCTGATCTTCACCACCGGCCCGACCATCACGAACTGCCAGCCCGGTCGCGACGCGGCCAGCGCGTCGAGCAGACCCAGGTCAATCCGCTCGTCAATGACGCCAAAATAGCCGAGCCGCGGATGCGGAATCGGCGCTTGATCGGCCGGGTCGTGCGTCAGCGCGCGGGCACGGGCAAAGTGCTCAACGTCAACACTGCTGGGCAGCGCGTGGATGTTTGGATGCCGGTCTTTCTTGGCCTCGTAGATGCTCTGTCCGCCGGTAAACACCACGTCCACCCGATCCAACAACTCTTGCTCGTGCGACAGCATGGTAGGTGGCGCGCCCAGAAAGGTGGACAGCTCATCCATACAATCGTAGACGGTCGCGAGCGGCCGGAGATGAGCGGTGAACTCCCGTGCCATCGGCGTGTAATACCACAGGATATAGTCATTGCTCTCGTTCTGATGCAACAGTCCCTCGATCAGCAGGGCTTGTGCGGCGGTGGCGCCGCGTGCGCTGACTCCCTCGGGCAGGTGCGGTGTCACCACCTGCACACCGTGCCGGCGCATACCGACTTCGAGTCGTATGGGGCCGGGTCCGTACAGCGGTTCCTCAACGAAGTAGACGCGGTGGTCGCGTGCGAAACGTGTGAGCAGATGATGAGGGCGCTGGTGCACGAAATCCCAGCGCAGGTGTGACAGGCACACGATATCGTAGGTGGCGTTCATGAACCCTCCTGGACAACGGCCGCCGCACGGTGAACCATGACGGCCACCAAAACGGTAGTGAGCCTGTAGATGGACATCCTGGGGTTGCGGGGGAAGTCTCTGACGTGCCCCGAAGTAAAGATATCCGCTAGAAGGTCTTTAGTGTTCACCCGACCGTGGTATTATCGTGCGACCGAAACGATCGAGATGTTCCACGAACGCAACCCGTGGCGCCTGCCGCGTCGATACGCGAACACGATCCGTGCGACGGGTACAATTATGGAAGGGCAGCCGCCGGCTCATGGGCACATGCAGGCGTACATGCCCCCCAGTGGGCGATTGCGTTCCGGTTGCTATACTGATGTGGAGGACTGTACTGATGGCCGGCCATACTGATTTCGACCCGTCCGCGTTCAGCAATCAGCCGTTTGGTCTCAAGGTCGATAAACCCTGGGGATACGAGATCGTGTTCACGCCGCCGGGAAAACCCTACACGGGCAAGGTCTTGCATGTGGCGGCGGGCAAGCGTATCAGCTTGCAATACCACGACCAAAAGCAGGAGACAATCATGCTTCTGCATGGGGCCGGTATCCTGCTGTGCGACGATGATAAGGGTGAACTGCAAGAGATCCGGATGGAGCCGGGCAGAGGATACAGCAACATTCCCGGTCAGCGCCACCGCCTGATCGCCGTCGAGGACTGTGACTTCATCGAAGCATCGACGCCCGAAACCGGCACCACCTACCGCTTGCAGGATGATAGCGGGCGCTTGCACGAGAGCGAGGCCGACCGGAATATGGAGCGACAAGGGTAGGAACGGAGCGCGTTTTACTACCTAATTCCCACTTACTTTATCCGTATATGTGACAGAATCGCTCGCGAAAATTGCTCCACTGGCCGATTATAATAGTACTAGAGAACGTTGCGACCGTGGCGGGCCATGGCTCCCTCCTCAGCGCAACTATTGGGAGGTTGCCATTATGATGTGTACGGCGCCGCACGAACACTATGTCCTCAAGAATCACAATCATCGCTTCCGCGCACTGTTTACTCGACATCCGAACAACCCGATCCTTCAGGCTGCTGATTGGCCCTACCCGGCGAACAGCGTGTTTAACGCCGGGGCGGTACATCTTGCCAGTGGTGAGACGCTCCTTCTGGTGCGGGTCGAGGACCGGCGCGGCATCTCGCATCTGACCGCCGCGCGCAGCGACAATGGCATCGACGGCTGGCGCATCGAACCGCGGCCGACGTTCACGCCCTCGCCGGACACCCATCCGGAGGAGCTATGGGGTGTCGAAGATCCGCGTATCGTGTGGGTGCCCGAGATTGGCAAGTACGCGGTCACCTACACCGCCTACTCGCGTAGCGGTCCCATGGTGTCTCTGGCAATGACAGAGGACTTCAAGACGTTCGATCGGTGCGGCCCGTTAACGCCGCCCGAGGACAAGGACGCGGCGCTGTTCCCCTGTCGGATTGACGGACGCTGGGCGCTGATCCACCGTCCGGTGCCGCATGTGCCCGGCGCCAAGGCGAACATCTGGCTGTCGTTCTCACCTGACCTGCGTAGCTGGGGCGACCACATGGTGCTGCTCGAAGCGCGCGAAGGTCCCTATTGGGACGCCGGGAAGATCGGGCTGAACACGCCGCTGGTCGAGACGGACGAGGGTTGGCTGATGATTTACCACGGCGTGAAGCACACGCCGGCGGGCGCCATCTACCGGCTGGGACTGGCGCTGCTCGATCGCGATGACCCGCGCAAGGTGATTCGCCGCGGTGACGAATGGATCTTCGGCCCCGAGGAACTGTACGAGATGATGGGCGATATCCCCAACGTCGTCTTCCCGTGCGGCGTGGTCCACGATCAGGCCAGCGGTGAACTGCGGATGTACTACGGCGCTGCCGATACCACCGTCTGCTTGGCGACGGCGAAGCTCACCGATCTGCTCGATTGGCTGCGGACTCAGCCAGCGGTGGATGAGTCGTATCCATCAGTGAGCTAGGGCAGAATCGGACGGCCCGATTGGTCGTGAGCGTCCGTGTTCACATGCGGGCGGGGGACACGCGGGCGACCCACCGGGTCGCCCCTACCCATGCGTGGTGGCCGATCCTGTGTAGGGCGTCCCGGTGGGTCGCCCGCGTGTCCGGGATAACCGCATGGCTCGTCTGCCGTCGCACTCGGGGCATCGCCGGCGTAGGGAGTAACCGATGACCTCTGCTCCCCTGCGTATTGGAATGCTGGCGCCGATCTCGTGGCGGGTGCCGCCCCGCCACTACGGCCCATGGGAACGGGTGGTCTCGATTTTGACAGAGGGCTTGGTTGCCCGCGGCGTGGAGGTGACGCTGTTCGCGACAGCCGATTCGCTGACCACGGGCCGCCTGCACGCGGTGGCGCCGCGCGGCTACTCCGAGGACCCCACTCTTGATGCGAAGGTGTACGAGGGGCTGCACATCGCGGCGGCGTTTGAGCGCTCCGCCGGCTTCGATCTGCTGCACAACCACTTCGACTTCCTTCCGCTAACCTACAGCCGGCTGATATCCACGCCGGTCGTCACCACCATCCATGGCTTTTCCTCCGAGCGGATCGTGCCCGTGTACCGCGCGTACGACGACATCGGGCACTACGTGGCGATCAGCAACGCCGATCGCCATCCCGACCTTCACTACGCGGCCACGATCCATCACGGGATTCCGCTGAGCGAGTTCACGCTTCGTGAGACAGCGGACGACTACCTGCTCTATTTCGGCCGCATCCACCCGGACAAGGGAGCCGCCGAGGCGGTCGAGATTGCTCGGCGCACCGGCCATCGACTGCTGATCGCGGGTGTCATTCACGATCAGGCCTACTTCCGCGAGCAGATCGAGCCACACCTCGACAACGATCGCATTCGCTACGTCGGCTCGGCCGGCCCGGTCGAACGCGACGCGCTACTGGGCGGCGCCCGTGCCCTCCTGCACCTGATCAGCTTCGCCGAGCCATTCGGACTCTCGGTGGTCGAGGCGATGGCGACCGGCACGCCGGTGATCGCCTATCCGCTGGGTTCGATGCCGGAGATTATCGTCGATGGCGTCACGGGGTTTCTCGTTCACGACCTCGATGAGGCTGAGGACGCCGTGTGGCGTGTGGACACGCTCGACCGCCGCGCGTGCCGGCTCCACATTGAGCGATACTTTTCGGCCGAGCGCATGGTCGATGACTATCTCACCCTCTACCGGCGCATCATTGCCGGCGGCAGCGCGTGAGGCCGCCCGGGCCGCCACTGCCATAACCCGCGCCGTCACCCCCGGGCCGTCTTTCCTCTCGGTGGACGTACCGCGTTCGGAGCGGGATGGATGGTCTGACCCTGTACTGGCTTACGTCTTGCTAGTTAACATATCGACTTCCGAGGTATCCACAACGGCCGGCATCCATGATACTCTGCCTGAGCAACCTGACCCCTGCACGCGAGACTTCTATCGGTGTGGGCGCCATGGTGCCTTGCTGCGCCGGTGCAAGGAGGTCACGCTAATGCCCGAGCCGGTTTGGGCCCTACACGGAACATTAAGCAACCCGCTCTCGATCGCGTTCGTCTCGACACACCCGCCGCGCCAATGCGGCATCGCGACCTTCACTTCTGACTTGGCAGATGCCATTGTTAACGCGGATTCGTCCGTCCGCACCTGGTGGGCGGCGCTGGACGAAGCCGCATCATCCCATCCGTATGGCAGCGAGGTGCAATGGCATATTCGCCAGGGAGACCCCGCGAGTTACCGCGCGGCGGCGGAACAGATCAACGCCGCGCCGGTCGACATCGTCAGCATCCAGCACGAATTTGGGCTGTATGGTCTCTGGGGTGAGACCTTCACGGATCATTTGACGCCATTTCTCCAGGCGCTACGCAAGCCGGTTGTCACCACCTTACATACAGTGCTCCCCCAACCCTCTTCCTCTGTCCGTGCTGCGGTGCAGACAATCGGCGCGTACAGCGAGGCGGTCGTGGCGATGGCAGAAGTTGCCTGCCGCATCCTGGTCCAGACGTACGGGGTCGAGGAGCGGAAGGTGCAGGTCATTCCGCACGGTGTGCCGCCGATCCAGCCGCGCGGACGTTCGCGTACCAAGGAAGCCCTCGGTCTGGAGGGGCGGACGGTCATCTGCACATTTGGACTGGTCGATCCCCGCAAGGGCCTTGAGTATATGATCCGCGCGATGACGGCGGTGGTGGCCCGTCATCCGGACGCGCTGTACGTGATCGTCGGGCGCACCCATCCCGAACTGGTCCGGCGCGAGGGTGAGTCCTATCGCGAGCGCTTGACCGGTCTGGTCGCGACCCACGGCCTCACCGATCATGTCATGTTCGTTGACGAGTACCTCGAATTAGAGCAGGTGATCAAGTACCTGCTTGCCAGTGATGTCTACGTCACTCCGTATCTGGATCCGAACCAGATCACCAGCGGCACCCTCGCCTACGCGCTCGGCGCCGGCAAGGCGATCGTTTCCACACGCTATCTGCACGCCGTTGAATCGCTGGCCGGCGGTCGTGGACTGCTCGCTGATTTCCATAGCGAGCACAGCTTGGCGGACGCGGTGCTGGGCATTCTGGATAATCCTGCCCTCAAGAGGCAACTCGAACATCGCGCGTACGCGTACGGCCGGCTGATGGCGTGGCCGGAGGTGGGGCAAAGGACGCTCGAACTCTACCGGCGCGTGGCCGCGACCGGGGCAGGGGTGGTTCCTGAACTGGCCCGCGTTCCTGATCGTCTCGCGGCCGGCCGCTCCATGGCGCGGACCAGCGCCGCGGGTGTCGAGACGTCGGCCGGGGCCGCGCTTCTCACCCCCAAAGGAAGGGACGTGTCGTGATTCGCCAACTGCGACGGCTCACGCGACCGCTCACGGTGGACGGCGTCGAGTTGCTCGCGATTGCCACCTACGCCGAGCCGGGGGGCAGCAGTCTCCGCGTCCGCGCCGCCGCCGAGCAGGGTTTCGAGGGTGTCGCGTGTGTTGACGACGCCGCGCGTGCGGTGCTCCTCTATTGCGACATTTGGCAAGCGCACCGGTTTCCGTGGGCGCGCGAGGCGGCCGAGGGGTTGCTGCGGTTCGTCATCCACATGCAGGGGGCTGACGGCCGCTTCGCCAATTTCATCCTCGATTGGAACGGCCGGCCAAATCTCACCGGCCCGACTTCCCGGCCGGGAGGTCCGCCGTGGACCGCCCGCGCGATGCATGCGCTCGCCCGCGGCGTTGCCGCGTTTGGCGCGCGGGAGTACGCCGTTCAGTTCGAATTGGGGCTGCCCTGCCTCGATCAGCCAACCCCGTACCTCGATGTGCGCGCGGTGGCAGTGCTGGCCGCGCTCGACTACTGGCGGGCGACCAGTGCGCGCCACGCCCGCGCCCGCGCCTTGCGATGGTCGGAGGAGATCGCCGCGAGCTTTACGCGGGGGCGCCTGCCCAACGAGGTGGGCCACGCCGATGTACACCTGTGGGGTCATCTCCAGGAGGTCGCGCTTGCCCGTGCGGGCATCGCCTTTGACCGCGTGGACTTGATCCGGCTGGCGCGCCGCAGCGTGGAAACCGTCTTTGTTCCCGTTGTCGAGCGCGGCTTCCCCTCGCCGTTCGTGCTCCCCTTCGATGTGAGCTGCGCCGTGCTCGCGCTGGATGCAGTGGCCGAGGCAAGTGGCGATCACCGATACGCGCGCTTGGCAACGGCCGCCCGTTCATGGTTTGATGGGCGCAATCAGGCTGGCCGCCCCGTGTATGACCGCGACATCGGTCGCGTGTACGACGGCATCGATGCCGGCCGCGTCAGTGAGAACTCCGGCGCGGAGTCGAATATCGAGGGCGGGCTTGCCCTGCTCGATTCGCTACCGTGGCATCTGTTCACGAGACAGCTCCAACCGGTGTGACACGTACGGTCACCTCTCCCCCGGCCCCTCCCCGGCACGGGGAAGGGAGTCATGTCTTCACCTCCTCCCTGCGTTCAGGCTCATATTCGTCACCCACGAGCCCGTGAACGACATCGGGATCCGCGCCTCAGAATTCCCCCCTTCCCTTGCAGCCTGTCCCGGCGTGCCGGGGGGAAGGGGGCCGGGGGTTAGGTGGGCCGGCAGGGTAGGTCGGCCGGGGGGTAGGCTCTTCTCGGGAGTTGCTCAATGCGATGTGCAGGCAAGACAGCGCTGGTCACGGGCGCGCAGCAGGGTATCGGCCGGGCGACGGCGATCCGGTTGGCGCACGAGGGCGCGGGCGTCGCGCTCAACTTCCTTGACGACCACGACGCCGCCGAGGCCGCCGCCGGCGCGATCCGCGCGGCAGGACAGCGATGTGCCACCATTCAGGGTGATGTCTCACGCTCGGCCGATGTACAACGGATGCTGGCCGAGGCCGAGCGCGAGCTTGGCATGGTCGATATCCTCGTGAACAACGCCGGGGTCTTTCCGCGCTCCCCGATGCTCGAC